>NZ_VICE01000066.1 GCF_006546775.1 Marilutibacter aestuarii | reverse complement strand
GCTGGCCCACGCCGGCGCGTTCGGACGACTTCGGCGCATCCGAGCGCAACGTGCCGGGCGGCCAGCGCGGAAACGATGGCCCCGGCCTGTTCAACAGCGATGGCAGCGTCCGCCTGGGCGACACGCCGGGCTCGGCCGCTCCCGCGCAGCCGCCGGGGACCTATACCGAGGAGATCACCTCGCTCGATCGCAACGGCACCTGGCTCAAGCGTCCGCCCGTCGGCTACGAGCCGACGCTGTTCGACCGCTACTGGCGCCCGAACGAAAACCTGCTCCAGGAGTGGGTGCGGCGCGGCATCAAGACCGTCTCGATCCCGATCCCGGGTACCGGCAAGAAGGTCGAGTGCGCGGTGTCGCTGCTCGCGCTCGGCGGGGCATGCGGCATCAGCGACCCGAACCTCAACGAACAGCCGGCCACCGCGCGGCCGCCACCGGACATCCCGTTCAAGCCCGAACTGCAGGACGAGAACGGCAGCGTCCGGCCCGCCGACGGCGATTGAGGGCAGGGGCGGTTCCAGCCTCGAACCGTGGGGATGGACGGGTCATCGGGCGCGTCGACCATGTTGCGACAGGCTGCCATTCGACTGGATGCACCCAAGCGGAATGCGGTGCGTCGAACGCCCCGCGTGCCTGCCGTTACGCCCGGGTGCCGGCGTCTGGACGGTCAAGCGGTGTTGCTGGCCAGGGGCTTCGCCGGCAGCAGGCGGGCCGTGCGCCCGCGTGCCGCGTCGACGCGCCGCTCGCTGCGGTACCGCATAACGAAAAAGGCCCGCGATCGCGGGCCTTTTGCTCGAACCGGCCGAGGCCGGCTTCAGTGGACGCCGTGCAGGTCGCGCAGCTGGCTTTCGCGCGAGCTGAAATACGCGGCCAGGTCGGCAATCTGCTGGTCGGTCAGGTTGCGGGCCTGGCTCGACATCAGCGCGTGGTCGCGCTGGCCGTTGCGGTACTGCTCCAGGGCATGGCCCAGGTAGTCGGCGTACTGGCCGCCAAGCTTGGGATACGTGGCGTCGATCGGCGCGTTGCCTTCCGAACCGTGGCAGTCCACGCAGGACTGGCCGGTGGCCTCGCCCTTGGTGCTGGCCAGTTGCTCGCCAGCGCTGACGTTGCCGTTGGGCAGGCCGGCGGAGGAAGAGGTCGGGGCGGCGTGCTCGGCTTCGGCGGCATGTTCGCCTTCGCCGCCGCTGGAACAGGCGGCCAGGGCCAGGCAGGCCAGTGCGATGAGGGCAGGGGCGATGGCGCGGATCTTGGTCGTCATGGTCGTCTGCGGGCTCACTTGATGCTGGACAGGAAAGCGGCGATGTCGGCGATGTCCTGGTCGGAGAAACTCTGCGCCTGGGCCTCCATCGTCGGGTGCTGGCGCGTGCCCTTCTGGTATTCGTGCAGCGCATTGGCCAGGTACTCGGCCGACTGGCCGCCGATCCGCGGGACGCGGTAGCTGGGGTAGGCGTTCTTGTAGCCGGTGATGCCGTGGCAGCCCTGGCAGGTGTAGGTGAGCATCTTGCCCTTGGCGGCATCGCCCTGGAGGGCAACGCTGCTGGCGGCGTTGGCGGCCGGGGCGGGAGTGGCTTCGTCCTGCGCACGCGCCGGCGCGGTGGCCAGCAGGGTGGTCAGGGCAAGGCTGGCGGCGATCGTCAGCGGTCGCATCATGTCTATGTCCGCAATCTCGAATGGCTGGCTGGAGAGGCTGGCCGGCCGTGTCCCGGGTCCCGTGGTGGCGAGTCCTGGGGCGCCCGGCCGCGCGCAATCTGGCCAGTATAGCCTGAGGGGCGCGCGCTGTTTAGCTTTGCGTGCGCCCGCGGCGCCCGGCGCCCATCCCTGACCACTGGGACATGACAATGCAACGCTCCCGGCCGAGCATGCATCCATCACACCATTGATGCCGTGCGGGCTGCCCCGGGACACCGGGTGGGCCGCGCGGCCGTCGTGCCCGAAGAAGGTCGGGCGGCCCTGAACAGGGGCATGGCGACAGTCACCATGACCTTCGACACGATGGGTTTTTCGTGTCTAGTGATATACCTATCTACAACACCGGCATACATCGGCCGGCATCACCATCATCGGGGCCCCCCACATGCAACTCCCTCTCCCAGCCCAAGGCGTTTCCCGCGGCCCGTTCCGTGCCCGCAATGCCGTCCTGATCCTCGCCGCCTGCCTGGCCCTGGCCGCATGCAAGGGGGGCAACGGCGAGGCCGAAGCCAAGGAAGGCAAGGACAAGGCCGTCGAGGCGGTACCGGTCGAAGTCGCCCAGGCCACCCACCGCCCGATCGCCGCCAGCTACACCGGCACCGCGGCGCTGGAAGCGCTCGCCGAGTCGCAGGTGATCGCCAAGACCTCGGGCGTGGCGCTCGAGGTCATGGTCGAGGAAGGGCAGGTGGTCAAGGCAGGCCAGCAGCTGGTGCGGCTGGACGCCGACCGCGCCCGCCTGCAGGCCGCGCAGACCGCCGCGCAGATGACCAAGCTGCAGAACAACTACGAGCGCGCCCGCCAGCTGTCGGCGCAGAAGCTGATCAGCGCCAACGAGACCGACCAGCTCAAGTACGACCTGGAGAACGCGCGCGCGGTCAATCGCCTCGCCAACCTGGAGCTTTCGTACACCAACGTCACCGCGCCGATTTCCGGCGTGGTCGCCTCACGCTCGATCAAGCCGGGCAACTTCGTGCAGATCAACACGCCGATCCTGCGCATCGTCGACATCTCGCGCCTGGAGGCCACCCTGAACGTGCCCGAGCGCGAACTCGCCACGCTCCAGGCCGGCCTGCCGGTGCGCATGCAGGTGGACGCGCTGCCGGGCAAGGTCTTCGAAGGGACCGTCGACCGCGTCGCCCCCGTCGTCGATGCAGGCAGCGGCACCTTCCGCGTGATCTGCGCCTTCGACAGCCAGGACGTGCTGCAGCCGGGCATGTTCGGCCGCATCAGCATCGACTACGACCAGCGTGCGAACGCGCTCGTGGTGCCGCGCAGCGCGCTGATCGAGGGCGAGAGCGACCCCGCCCTGTTCGTAGTGCGCGACGGCAAGGTCCATCGGGTCACGGTCAAGCTGGGCTACATCGACGGCGAATGGGCCGAGGTCCGCGAGGGCGTGGAGGCGGGCGACAGCGTCGTCACCGCCGGCAAGTCCGCCCTGCGCGACGAGACCGTCGTCCAGGTGATCGGCGCCCCCGGCACCGAAGACAAGGCCGTCGCCGCCAACGAAGCCGGCGACGCCGGCGACGACAAGACCCAGCAGTAAGCGCCGGAGCCCCACGTGAGCGATCCCAAAGTGAGCGATGCCACCCCCGGCGACCCGCAGGCACCTGCTGCCTTCAACCTCGTCGAGTTCTCCACCCGCCGTCGCGTCACGATCGCGATGTTCACCATCAGCCTGCTGCTGTTCGGGCTCATCTCGCTGGGCAACCTGAAGGTCAACCTGCTGCCCGACCTGAGTTTCCCGACGCTGACGGTGCGCACCGAGTACACCGGCGCGGCACCCACCGAGATCGAGACCCTCATCACCGAGGCGGTCGAGGAATCGGTGGGCGTGGTCAAGGGCCTGCGCAAGCTGAAGTCGGTCTCGCGCACCGGCCAGAGCGACGTGGTGCTCGAGTTCGCGTGGGGCACGGACATGGACAAGGCCATGCTCGACGTGCGCGACAAAATCGAGGTGCTGCAGCTGCCGCAGGAAGCCGAGCAGCCGGTGCTGCTGCGCTTCAACCCGTCCACCGAGCCGGTCATGCGCCTGGCCTTGAGCGCCCGCGAGGGTGGCGACGACGCCATCCGCCAGCTGACGTTGATGCGCCGCTTCGCCGAGGATGACCTCAAGAAGAAGCTCGAGCCGGTCGAGGGCGTGGCCGCGGTGAAGATCGGCGGCGGCCTCGAGGACGAGATCCAGGTCGACATCGACCAGCAGAAGCTCGCCCAGCTCAACCTGCCGATCGAGACCGTGATCAATCGGCTGCAGCAGGAGAACGTCAACGTCTCCGGCGGCCGGCTGGAAGAGGGCTCGCAGCGCTACCTGGTCCGCACCGTCAACCAGTTCGCCAGCGTCGACGAGATCCGCGAGATGCTCGTGACCACGCAGAGCGGCGGGGGCGGTGACGCCGCCAGCGCCGCCGAGCAGATGGCGCGCGTCGCGGCCGCGACCGGCGACGCCAGCGCGATGGCCGCGGCCGCCTCGGTGCAGAGTGCGTCCTCGGCCGGGCAGAACGTCGCCGCGGGCGGCATGCCGGTGCGCCTGAAGGACGTCGCCGACGTGCGCCAGGGCTACAAGGAACGCGAGGCGATCATCCGCCTGGGCGGCAAGGAAGCGGTCGAACTGGCCATCTACAAGGAAGGCGACGCCAACACCGTCGCCACCGCCGATGCCGTGCAGGCGCGGCTGAAGGAGATCCAGGACTCGATGCCGCCGGAGTTCGAGCTCACCGTCATCGACGACCAGTCGCAGTTCATCCGCCATGCGATCAGCGACGTGAAGATGGACGCGGTGATCGGCGGCCTGCTGGCGATCCTGATCATCTTCCTGTTCCTGCGCGACGGCTGGAGCACGTTCGTCATCAGCCTGTCGCTGCCGGTGTCGATCGTGACCACCTTCTTCTTCATGGGGCAGATGGACCTGAGCCTCAACGTCATGTCGCTCGGCGGCCTGGCACTGGCCACCGGCCTGGTGGTCGACGACTCGATCGTGGTGCTCGAATCGATCGCCAAGGCGCGCGAGCGCGGGCTGGGGATACTCGAAGCCGCCATCGTCGGCACCCGGGAAGTGAGCATGGCGGTGGTGGCCTCGACGCTGACCACGATCGCGGTGTTCCTGCCGCTGGTCTTCGTCGAAGGCATCGCCGGCCAGCTGTTCCGCGACCAGGCGCTGACCGTGGCGCTCGCGATCGGCATCTCGCTGCTGGTGTCGATGACCCTGATCCCGATGCTCAGTTCGCTGAAGGGGCGTCCGCCCATGGCGTTCCCCGAAGAGCCGGCGCATCCGCAGTGGCGACCGACGTCCAAGCTGCAGAAGCCGATCGCGGCGACCGGTCGTGGCGTCGGCGTCGCGACGCGCGGCGGCCTGTTCGGCATCGCCTGGGTGTTCGTCCGCATCTGGCGCGGCATCACTGCCCTGGTCGGCCCGGTGATGCGCAAGGCCAGCGACCTGGCGATGGCGCCCTACGAGCGCGCCGAGCGCAGCTACCTGAAACTGCTTCCCGCGGCGCTGGCCCGTCCCACCCTGGTGCTCGGCGTCGCCCTGGCGGCGTTCCTGGCCACGCTGGCGCTGGTGCCGATGCTGGGCGCGGACCTGATCCCGCAGCTGGCGCAGGATCGCTTCGAGATGACGGTGAAGTTGCCCCCGGGTACGCCGCTGCGCGACACCGATGCCCTCGTCCAGGACATCCAGCGCCGGCATGCCGACGACCCGGGCATCCACGCGATGTTCGGCGTCAGCGGCACCGGCACGCGACTGGATGCCAACCCGACCGAGAGCGGCGAGAATATCGGCAAGATCAGCATCGTGATGGCCGATGGCGGCAGCGAGGAGATCGAGGCCGAGGAAACCGAGCGCCTGCGCGCCACGATGGAGGACCATCCGGGCGCCGAGGTCGATTTCAGCCGGCCGGAGCTCTTCAGCTTCTCCACGCCGCTCGAGATCGAGCTGCGCGGCGAGGACCTGGCCACCATCGAGCAGGCGGGCAAGCAGATGGCGGCCATGCTGCGAGGCAATGCGCACTATGCCGACGTCACCTCCACGGTCGAGCAGGGCTTTCCCGAGATCCAGATCCGCTTCGACCAGGACCGCGCCGGCGCCCTGGGCCTGACGACCCGCCAGATCGCCGACGTGGTGGTGCGCAAGGTACGCGGCGAGGTGGCGACCCGCTACAGCTTCCGCGACCGCAAGATCGACGTGCTGGTGCGGGCGCAGGAATCCGACCGGGCCTCGGTCGAGGACATCCGCCGCCTGGTCGTCAACCCGGGCAGCAGCCGGCCGGTGACGCTGGAAGCGGTGGCCGACGTCATTTCCACCACCGGTCCCAGCGAGATCCATCGCGCCGACCAGGTCCGCGTGGCGGTGGTCTCGGCCAACCTGCGCGACATCGACCTGGGCACGGCGGTCCGGGAAGTGGAGGCCATGGTCGCCGAGCAGCCGCTGACCGCGGGCGTGCGCATGCACATCGGTGGCCAGGGCGAGGAACTGGCCGAGTCGGTGAACTCGCTGGTCTTCGCCTTCGGCCTGGCGATCTTCCTGGTCTACCTGGTCATGGCATCCCAGTTCGAGTCGCTCCTGCATCCCTTCGTGATCCTGTTCACCATCCCGCTGGCGATGGTCGGCGCGGTCCTGGCGCTGCTGGTGACCGGCAACTCGATTTCGGTGGTGGTGTTCATCGGCCTGATATTGCTGGTCGGCCTGGTGACCAAGAACGCGATCATCCTGATAGACAAGGTCAACCAGTTGCGCGAGGCCGGCGCGGCCAAGCGCGATGCGCTGGTCGAGGGCGCGCGCTCGCGCCTGCGCCCGATCATCATGACCACCCTGTGCACGCTGTTCGGCTTCCTGCCGCTGGCGATCGCGATGGGCGAGGGCGCCGAGGTGCGATCGCCGATGGCGATCACCGTCATCGGCGGCCTGCTGGTCTCCACCCTGCTGACCCTGCTGGTGATCCCGGTGGTGTACGACCTGCTCGACCGCCGCGGCGACGCCTACTATCGCGAGCGCGGCCGTCGCGGCCTGCACGCGAGCGCGGGCACCGTGGCTGGCGGTCGCGCCGATGCCGATGGAGAGCAGCCCGCATGAGCGTCGCCGAGCTCAGTCTGAAGCGTCCCGTCACCACGGTGATGCTGTTCGTGTCGATGTTCGTCATCGGCCTGATCGCGGCGGTGAGGCTGCCGCTGGAAGCCTTGCCGGACGTCTCCGCGCCCTTCATGTTCGTGCAGTTGCCGTACTCGGGTTCCACGCCCGAGGAGGTCGAGCGCACCGTGCTGCGCCCGGTCGAGGAAGCCCTGGCCACGCTGAGCGGGATCAAGCGCATGGGCGGTGGCGCGCAGGCCGACGGCGCGTACGTGTTCATGGAGTTCTCGGACTGGGACAAGGACATCTCCATCACCGCCTCGGAGGCGCGGGAGCGGATCGACGCGATCCGCGACGAGTTGCCGGACGACTTCCAGCGCTACTTCGTGCACAAGTTCTCGACCAGCGACGAGGCCTTCCTGCGCGTGCGCCTGGCCGCCGACACCGACCTGACCGGCGCCTACGACCTGATCGACCGCGAGATGAAGCGTCGCATCGAGCGGGTGCCCGGCGTGGCGCGGGTGGAAGTCAGCGGCGCGCCGCCGAACGAGGTCGAGATCGCGATCGACCCCGAGCGCCTGACTGCGCACGGGGTGAACCTCAATGACCTCAACACCCGCCTGCGCACGGTCAATTTCTCCGTCTCCGCCGGCGAGATCCAGGACGCGGACCTGCGCCTGCGGGTGCAGCCGATCGGCGAGATCCGCACGCTCGACGAACTTCGCGGCTTGGTGCTCAACGAGCGTGGCCTGCGCCTGTCGGACATCGCCGAAGTGCGCCTCAAGCCCGCGCGGATGGACTATGGCCGTCGCCTGGACGGGCGCGTGGCGGTGGGCCTGGACATCTACAAGGAACGCAACGCCAACCTGGTCGAGGTGTCGCGCCAGGTGCTGGCGACGGTGGAGGAGATCCGCGAGTCGCCCGAGCTCAGCAACATCGACGTGAAGGTCATCCAGAACCAGGGCGAGGAGGTCACCGACTCGCTGGTCGAACTGGCCGAGGCCGGTGCGATCGGCCTCCTCCTCTCGATCGCGGTGCTGTTCTTCTTCCTGCGCCACTGGCCCTCGACGCTGATGGTGACGCTGGCGATCCCGATCTGTTTCGTCATGACGCTGGGCTTCATGCACTTCTTCGGCGTGACCCTCAACGTGCTGACCCTGATGGGCCTGCTGCTGGCGGTCGGCATGCTCGTGGACAACGCCGTGGTCGTGGTGGAGAGCATCTACCAGGAACGCGAGCGCATGCCCGATGATCCGGTCAAGGCTTCGATCGTCGGCACCCGGCACGTGGCGATCGCGCTTTCTGCCGGTACGTTGTCGCACTGCATCGTGTTCCTGCCCAACCTGCTGGGCGAGACCAACCAGATCAGCATCTTCATGGCCCAGATCGCGATCACCATCTCGGTGTCGCTGCTGGCCTCGTGGCTGGTCGCGGTCAGCCTGATCCCGATGCTCTCGGCGCGGATGAAGACGCCGCCGGCGGTGCAGAACGAGAAGGGCCTGATATCCCGCCTGCAGCGACGCTACGCCCGGGTGCTGCGCTGGACCCTGGAACATCGTGGCTGGAGCGTGCTGGGCATCATCCTGATCGTCGCGCTGAGCATCGTGCCGATGACCCGGACCAAGTTCGACATGTTCGGCGGCGGGGGTGGCAAGGAAGCCCAGCTCTACTACCAATGGAACGGCGGCTACACCAAGGAGCAGATCTCCGACGAGGTCCTGCGCGTGGAGAAGTACCTGGAAGCGAACCGCGAGCGCTTGAACATCAAGCAGATCTACTCGTGGTACAGCGAGCAGGGCGACGCCGCCACCATGATCACCTTCGACGACGCGATCGGCGACATCAAGCCCTTGACCGAGACGATCAGCAAGGAGCTGCCGAAGTCGGCGCGCATGGAGGTCGGCATCCGTGGCCAGGGCGGTCGCGACGGCGGCAACGAAGGCGTGCAGGTGCAGCTCGTCGGGGACTCGACCAAGGTGCTGAGCGAGATCGCGCGGGACATCGTGCCGATCCTGTCGGCGCGCAAGGAACTGCGCGACGTCCGCATCGATGCCGGCGACACCAACAACGAACTCATCGTCACCGTCGATCGCGAACGGGCGGCGGCATTCGGCTTCAGCGTGCAGGAGGTGTCCAGCTTCGTCGGCCTGGCCCTGCGTGGCGCCCAGTTGCGCGAGTTCCGCCGCGGCCAGACCGAGGTGCCGGTCTGGGTGCGCTTCGCCGGCGCGGAAACCTATGGCGTGGAGGACATGGAGAGCTTCATGGTGCGTTCGCCCGACGGGCGTTCGGTACCACTGCTGAGCATGGTCGACGTCGACGTCGTGCCCGCCGCAACCCACATCAACCGCTTCAACCGCCAGACCACGGTCACCATCGCCGCGAACCTGGCGGGGGAGACCACCACGCCCGACGCGCGCAAGGCGCTGGAATCGACCTTGGAGACCGTGGCGTTCCCACCGGGCTACAGCTACTCCTTCGACGGCAGTGCGTTCGAGCGCGACAACGAAGCGGTCAACCAGATGATGTTCAACACCCTGCTGGCGCTGGTGATGATCTACGTGGTCATGGCGGCGGTGTTCGAGTCGCTGCTGTTCCCGGCGGCGATCATGAGCTGCGTGCTGTTCTCGGTGTTCGGCGTGTTCTGGCTGTTCTGGATCACCGGCACGGCGTTCAGCATCATGGCCTTCATCGGCATCCTGGTGTTGATGGGCGTGGTGGTGAACAACGGCATCGTCATGGTCGAGCACATCAACAACCTCAGGCGACGCGGCATGTCGCGCACCGATGCGCTCGTCGAGGGCAGCCGCGAACGTCTGCGCCCGATCATGATGACCATGGGCACGGCGATCCTGGCGATGATCCCGATCTCGCTGAGCGACACGGTCGTGCTTGGCGGGGCGGAGTACTCGCCGATGGCGCGCGCGGTGGCCGGTGGCCTGGCGTTCTCGACCGTGGTGAGCCTGTTGTTCCTGCCCACCATCTACGCCCTGCTCGACGATGCCCGCAACGGCGTCATCCGCATCGTGCGCCGGGCGCGCGGCAAGGATGTCCGCGGCGAAGTGGCCTCGGTGACGGCCCTTCACGTCGACTGACACGGCGCCGGCCCCGCCGTCCCCGGGGGCGTGCGGGCCGACGGTCCGGGTCGATGGAAAAGAAAAAAGGGCGCTCCCTCGGGGGCGCCCTTACGGCTTTCTGTGTCCGGTGTGGACGACGCCGGCAATGCCGTCGGCAAGCGCGGTCGGAGGCGTCAGCCGACCAGCTTGCCCAGCATCCTCAGGCCGCCGGTCCAGACCCCGATGGCGGTGCCCAGGCTGGTCAGGAAGAAATTCAGGAGTACGCGGGCCACTCGGTTCCGCCACCAGCCCTTGAGGGTGCCGATGTCCTGGCGCAGGGCCATGAAGTCGGCATAGGTGGGCTTGCGCAGCCAGGCCTCGGTCAGCGCGCTGAGGGTTCCCGAGGCCAGGGCGGGGTGCAACGGCGTGATCGGCGAAGCGATGAAGGCGACCAGGATGCTGAGGGGATGCCCGCCGGCGATCGCGCAGCCCAGCGCACCCAGCAGCCCGGTGGCCAGCACCCACTGCAGCAGGAGGTCGGAGCCCACGTCGATGCCGCCCTGCCAGAAGCCCCAGGCGAAGCCGCCCAGGACGAAGGTGGTCAGGATGATGGTGAACCACGGGATGTCGCTCTTCTTCGGCAGGGCCTCCAGTTCCTCCCGGATGGCCGGCGCCGCGCGGCTTTCCTCGCGCAGGTAGCCGGCCATGCCGCGCAGGTGGCCGGCGCCGACGACGGCCAGGACCTCGCGCGGGGCCAGGCCCGCCCCGGCGTCGGCGGCGGTGCTCTCGCGCAGGCGCGCGGCCATGTAGCGGTCGCGCTCGTCGATGATCGTGTCGTAGAGCGCCGGGGTATCGCTGGCGAACTCGCTGAAACTGGACTCCAGCATGTCGCCGGTCTTGAGCTTCTCGATGTCGTCTTCCGCCACCGGCTCGTCGACCAGCAGGCCGGCGAGCAGGCCACCGGCCAGCTTCGCGCGCCCCCAGAAGCCGAGCTTGGCGGAGGCTCGCTTGAAGGTCAGCCCGACCTCGCGGTCGATCAGGTGCACGGGCAGTTCGCGATGGCGCGCTTCGAGCACCGCGCGCTTGAGCTCTGCGCCGGGCTGCACGCCCAGTTGTTCGGCGAGCCGTCGCTGGTAGGCGGCCAGCGCGAGGTTGGCGGCGAACAGCGCGGTACGGCCGCTGCGGATGACGTCCACCAGGTCCAGCCGCGCCAGGGCATCGGGATCGGTCAGCGCCTGCAGGCGCTGGGGGTCGAGTTCGACCGCGACGGTGTCGAATTCCCCGCTGCCGATGGCGTCGCGCACCGCGTCGACGCTGGCCTGCGAGACATGGGCCGTGCCCAGCAGGGTGTAGCGGATGCCATCGCGTTCGACGACCTCGTGTGGCTGGTCGCGCCAGTGCGGTGCGGCGGTGGGGACGGTGGCGGGGCTATCGGTCATCGTGGCTCTCATGGCGGGACGTTCGGCCGGGCCGATCCGTCGATATTGGGGCCATGATGAAGCAGACAAGCCACGCTGGCGCATCCCCGGCGGCAATCCGGCCGGATCGGTGTCGCGTTTCGGGCGTCTCAGGCAAGGCCGAAGGGGAGATTGGGGCTGGAGACGACGCGTTCGCCTACCGCCCGACCCTGTATGAAGGCGCAGGCCGCATCAATGACGCCGGCGTGGTCCATGATCCGGTGGTGGCCCAGTCCCTCGGTACTGAGCAGCCGCGCGCCAGGCCAATGGCGCGCGTAGCGCTCGCCCTCGCACCAGGGCACTTCCCGGTCGCGCAGGTCGTGCACCACCAGCGCCGGGCAGGCGAGCGCAGGTACGACGCGATGGGCCTGCATGCGGGCGAATTCGATGCCGTATCGCCGCTCGAAACCGCGCATCATGCGCAGGCAGGCATGGTGCGCCAGTCCGATCAATCCGGCGAAGCGCAGGCCGGCGTCGACCGGGTCAGCCGCCGGCGCGACCAGCACGACGCGATCGGCGCGCAGCCCGCGCTGCATGGCCAGGATCGCGGTGGCGCCACCGAGTGAGTGGCCCACCAGCACGCGGGGCTGGCCGAAGTGGGCGGCGACCGCGAGCAGGTGCTCGACGAAGCTGGGGATCGTGGCGAAGGCGCCCGGGCTGAGGCCGTGCGCGTACTGGTCGAAGGCGACGACGGCCAGGCCGGACTCGCGCAGCCGGGGCAGCCAGGTCGCGATCCGGGTCCCGTGGCTGGACCAGCCGTGGGAAAACAGGAGATAGGGTTGCCTGCCGGGATCGCCCCAGGCGTAAGCCTGGACGTGGTGGTCGCCCACCGCGACGCGGACCTCCCGGGCGCCATATCGGGGCGCCTGGATGGCGCGCGTGCGTGAGCTCCGCATCGGGGTTCCAAACAGCCGCCCCGCACGGGCGGCGGCCGCGGCCGGCGCTACGGCGCTCGCCAGGCGAAAGCCCAGGCGGAGGCCCCCCAGCTTCAAGTTAGTGCGAACGGTCGTGCTAATTGTTGGCGAAGGGCGGGGCATGGCAGTCGTCCTCGTGGGGGAGGTGAGCTCAGGTCAGGAGGGGGAGGGAGGTGCGTGGCGCTGCAGCAGGCGGTCGAGGCCGGCCTGGCCGCGGGCGAGACTGTCGGGGTAGCCGAACAGGCCTGCGTCGTGGTGGACACCCAAGGCCAGGCAGTACAGCTCGAAGGACAACTGCATGGGGTCGGTGGCCGGATCCAGTTGGCCGCGCTCGATCGCATGGCCGGCGGCCCGGGCGATGTCCTGTCGCCAGCGCCGCTGCTGCGCCACCACCCGGTCGCGCAGGGCCCCCGGGCGGTCGTCGTACTCGCTGACCGCAGCCACCAGCAGGCAGCCGCCCTCGTTCTGGCGGACCCAGTCAAACCAGGCTTCCATGATCGCCCGCAGCCGGTCCAGGCCGCGCTCGGCTTTCAGCGCAGGCACCAGGACGGCGTCGAAGAAGCGCGCGGCGGCGCTGTCCAGCACGGCCAGCTGCAGGTCCTCGCGCGAACCAAAATGGGCGAACACGCCGCTCTTGGACATGCCCACCGCCTGCGCCAGGGGGCCGATCGACAGGCTTTCCAGTCCGCCTGCGCAGGCGATGCCGTAGGCGCGGTCGATGATGCTGTCGCGGGTGGCGACGCCCTTCGAGGTGGCGGTCAGTGCGTTCACGCGGCAAAAATAGCACGGTCGTTCAAAACCGGGCAAGCGCCGCCTGTCGGCACCTCAGCCTGGCCAGCGGGGAACGGCCGGGCCCGCGGGTGCGGACGTGTCGCCGGCGCCCAGTGCGCGTTGCATCTGCACCGTGTCCAGCCATCGACCTTGCTTGCGGCCCAGCCCGCGGTAGACGCCGACGGTGGTGAAGCCCAGGCGTTCGTGCAGGGCTACCGACGCGGCATTGCTGCCGTCGCCGATCACCGCGACCATCTGCCGGAAGCCCTGCGCCTCGCAGGCGTCGATGAGCGCCTGCAGCAGCGCCCGGCCCACGCCGCGTCCCTGCTGGGCGGGATCGATGTAGATCGCGTTCTCGACCGTCCACTGATAGCCGATGCGACCGCGGTACGGGCCCGCGTATGCGTAGCCCGCGAAGCGGCCCCCCGTCTCGGCGACCAGGTAGGGAAATCCATGGTCCTCCAGCCGTTGCCATCGCGAGCGCATGTCCTCGAGCGTGGGGACCTCGTACTCGTAGGTGGCGACCCGGTCGCGCACCTCGTCGGCGTAAAGCGCGGTGATCGCGGGCAGGTCGGCCTCGGTCGCGGCTCGCACGACCGGGCCGGTGTCGGCGGACGGGAGCATCGGGCCCTGCGCCTCAGTCGCGATAGCGCTTGAGCAGGTCGCCGTAGGCGTCGATCCGGCGATCGCGCAGGAAAGGCCATATGCGGCGGACGTGTTCACTGCGCTGCATGTCCACCTCCGCCATCAGGATCGTCGGATCGGTGCCGGTCTCGGCCAGGAATTCGCCCTGAGGACCCAGCACGTGGCTGTTGCCCCAGAAGTCGATGCCCGACGCGGCCAGCGGCGAGGCCTCGTGGCCGACCCGGTTGCAGCTGAGCACCGGCAGGCCGTTGGCGACCGCGTGTCCGCGGTGGCTGAGCACCCAGGCGTCGCGCTGGCGATTCTTCTCGTCCTGCGCATCGTCCGGGTCCCAGCCGATCGCGGTGGGGTAGAGCAGCAACTCGGCGCCCGCCAGCGCCATCAGCCGCGCGCCCTCGGGATACCACTGGTCCCAGCACACCAGCACGCCCAGGCGACCGACCGAGGTGTCGATCGGCTCGAAGCCCAGGTCCCCGGGCGTGAAGTAGAACTTCTCGTAGAAGCCCGGGTCGTCCGGGATGTGCATCTTGCGGTATTTGCCGGCGATGCGGCCGTCGGTCTCATAGACCACCGCGGTGTTGTGGTACAGGCCCGCGGCGCGCTTCTCGAACAGCGAACTGACCAGGACCACGCCGTGCGCCCGGGCGAGGGCGCCCAGGCGTTCGGTGCTGGGTCCGGGGATGCGCTCGGCGAGGTCGAACTCGTCCACCGACTCGTGCTGGCAGAAGTACGGCCCGTTGTGCAGCTCCTGCAGGAGCACGAGCCTGGCGCCCGAGCGCGCGGCTTCGGCGACGCGGTCTTCGATGACGGCGAGGTTCTCCGCGGCGCCGCCGTGGTTCTTTTCCTGGATGAGGGCAACGGGCAGGG
This sequence comes from Marilutibacter aestuarii, assembly GCF_006546775.1. Classification (GTDB taxonomy): domain Bacteria; phylum Pseudomonadota; class Gammaproteobacteria; order Xanthomonadales; family Xanthomonadaceae; genus Marilutibacter; species Marilutibacter aestuarii. The sequence goes on along the minus strand of NZ_VICE01000066.1, from coordinate 81,314 downwards.
TCTTGGTCTTCATGCCGGCATTGTATGCGTAGGGGGTGCAGGCCCCGTGCTCGGGAGCGGTGCGCGCCAGGGGCGCAAAGGGGGGAGGAGGTTCGGGGCAGGATTCCCGGGCTCAGCCCAGGAGGCCTGCCGGCAACTGCATGGTGATGCAGTGCAGGCTGCCGTTCTGCCAGATCAGCGGGCGGCAGGGCACCGGCACGATCTCGCGGTCCGGGAACGCGCGCGCCAGCACGTCCGCCGCGGCCGCGTCGGCCTTGTCGCCGTAGGCCGGCATCAGCACCGCGCCGTTGATGATCAGGAAGTTCGCGTAGCTGGCGGCAAGGCGGCGCCCCTCGTCGATCACCGGGCGGGCCCAAGGCAGCGGGAACAGGCGGTACGGGCGACCGTCGGCCGTCCGCAGTGCGGCCAGCTCGCGCGCCATCGCCGCCAGTTCGTCGTGGTGGCTGTCGTCCGGGTCGTCGCAGGCCTGGTAGACGATGGCGTCCGGGGCGGCGAAGCGGGCGAGGGTGTCCACGTGGGCGTCGGTGTCGTCGCCTTCCAGGTAGCCGTGGTCGAGCCAGAGCACCCGGTCCTGCCTGAGCCAGGTGGCCAGGCGTTCGCCGAGGGTGTCCCGGTCGAGGTCGGGATGGCGCTCGTGCAGGCAGGTCCAGGTCGTCAGCAGCGTGCCGGCACCGTCGGTGTCGATGGCGCCGCCTTCAAGAGCAAAATCAATCTCTTGGCGTTCGCTATTGGCAAAAAGCCTCAAGTCCTCGAGGGTGCCTACGAGCGCGTCGTCACGGCTGGCCTCGAACTTGCCGCCCCAGCCGGTGAAGCGGAAGTCCAGCAGGCGGAAGCCGTCGGGCCCGCGCAGGGTGATCGGTCCGGAGTCGCGCAGCCAGGTGTCGTCGTAGCCCGCCTCGACGAAGCGCACGCGGTCCATGTCCACGCGCGCCGAGGACAGCCGGGCCCGGGCATAGGCCTCGATGTCGGCATCGGCCACGCAGACCACCACCGACTGGAAGCGGGTGATCGCCGCGACCAGGGCGATGTAGGTGTCCTCGACCCCGTCGAGGCGCGCGGACCAGTCGGTGTCGGCGTGCGGCCAGGCGATCAGGACGGCGGACTGGGGCTCCCACTCCGCGGGGAAGCGCAACTCGGTACGGGGCATCGATGGCTCAGTTGATCGGGGGCTTGGGGCCGATCTCGTCGGCGCTGGCCTGGTTGGCCACCGCGTCGATGACGCGGCTCTTCTCGAAGTACACGGTGAAGGCGGGGTAGACCCAGCGGTTGATGGTCGGCCACTGGCGCTTCTGGCCGCCACGCGGGTCCATGCGCTCGCTCGGGGCGCCGTACTTGGCCTCGACCTGGGCCATGGTCATGCCACGCGCCGGCAGGCCCGCGTTGGCGGTTTCCTGCACGCGCTCGATGAGGAGGGTTTCGGCCGAAGCGGCACCGGACAGGGCGATCAGGACCGACAGGGCGGCCAGCTTGCTGCGGAAGAGCGTCATCGTGGCGATACCTCGCATGGAATTGCTGGATTGTATGCACAACGGGCCGCTGGCGGGCAGCGGGTCGCCGTCACGGAACGCGAACGCAGCCGGCGCACAGCGGCCTGCCGAAAGGCGCGTGACGCGCGGGAGCGGGCCCCAGACGCAGAAAAGCCGCCTTCCGGCGGCCTTTCCGTTACGGCAGTGCCGAACCGGGACTCAGCGCTGGCGCGCCTTGAAACGGGGGTTCGACTTGCAAATCACGAAGACCTTGCCACGACGGCGGACGACTTTGCAGTCGCGGTGACGGGACTTCGCCGACTTCAGGGAGGACAGGACCTTCATGACAGACCTCGGCAAACGGGGTTAAGAGAATCAAGCCGCCGATTATGCAGGCTATTTCTTTGACGATCAAGTGTTTGTGGGCGACGGTTCATGCGCCGGCGGGGCCCGCGATCGTGCGAGGGCTGGTAGCGGGGCGAGGACCCGACATAATGCTGCCATGACGAACGACGCCCCCGTACTGACCATCGACGGCCCTTCCGGTTCCGGCAAGGGCACCATCAGCCGCCTCGTCGCCCAGCGACTGGGCTGGCATTACCTCGACTCGGGCGCGCTCTACCGCGCCATCGGGCTCGCGGCCGCCTGGGCGGACATCGACCTCGACGACCACGGCGCACTGGTGCGCTGCACCTTCGATACCCGGATCGGCTTCCGCGACGATGGCGACGAGCTGCGCGTGCTGGTCAACGACGTCGATGCCACCGACGAACTGCGCACCGAGACCGCCGGCGCCGCGGCTTCGGCGATCGCCGCGATCCCCGAGGTCCGGGCCGCGCTGAAGGACCGCCAGCGCGATTTCCGCCGGCCGCCGGGCCTGGTCGCGGACGGTCGTGACATGGGCACGGTGATCTTCCCCGACGCCCCGTTCAAGGTGTTCATGACCGCCAGCGCCGACGAACGGGCGCAAAGGCGCTATAAGCAGTTGAATGACAAGGGGGTTTCGGTTACATTGGACGGTCTGCTGCGGGAGATTCTCGCCCGCGACGCCCGCGACGCCCAGCGCGCGGTGGCTCCGTTGAGGCCGGCCGAGGACGCCGTCCGCATCGATACCACCGGCCTGAGCATCCCGGAAGTCGTCGAGCAGGTGTTGGCGCAGGTGGCCCGCTGAGGCTGCCGGGGCCTGCATCCCGCCGCAGGCAACCAGCCCCGTCGCAATCCCGCGGCGGATCAATCCATGCACGTGGCGTAGCGGCATCGCGCCATATCTCAACGGGTGGGTCGGTGGCATCGAGTGCCTCGTCAAGCACGCCCCCGGCCCGTGTGTTCAACCGAGTATCCAAACAATGACCGAATCATTTGCAGAACTGTTCGAGCAGAGCCAGCAGAACCTGGCGAAGCTGAAGCCGGGCGCCATCGTCACCGGTGTCGTCGTCGAGGTCCGCGGCGACGTGGTCGTGATCAACGCCGGCCTGAAGTCCGAAGGCATCGTGCCGATCGAGCAGTTCCGTAACGACGCCGGCGAGATCGACGTCGCCGAAGGCGACGAAGTCAAGGTCGCCCTCGACTCCATCGAGAACGGCTTCGGCGAAACCGTGCTGTCGCGCGAGAAGGCCAAGCGCGCGATGGTGTGGGACGAGCTCGAGCAGGCGCTCGAGAACAACGACACCATCACCGGCCGCATCAGCGGCAAGGTGAAGGGCGGCTTCACCGTCGACATCAAGGACGTCCGCGGCTTCCTGCCCGGCTCGCTGGTCGACGTGCGCCCGGTCCGCGATTCCGCGTACCTGGAAGGCAAGGAGCTGGAGTTCAAGCTGATCAAGCTGGACCGCAAGCGCAACAACATCGTCGTCTCCCGCCGCGCGGTGGTCGAGAGCGAGTACAGCGCCGAGCGCGAGCAGCTGATGGAGAAGCTGGTCGAGGGCGCCGTCCTGAAGGGCGTCGTCAAGAACCTGACCGACTACGGCGCGTTCGTCGACCTGGGCGGCATCGATGGCCTGCTGCACATCACCGACATGGCCTGGAAGCGCGTGCGCCATCCGTCCGAGGTGGTCGAAGTCGGCCAGGAGCTGGAAGTGCGCGTGCTCAAGTACGACCGCGAGCGCAACCGCGTCAGCCTGGGCCTCAAGCAGCTGGGCGAGGATCCGTGGGACAACATCTCGCGCCGCTACCCGTCGCAGACCCGCGTCTTCGGCAAGGTCTCCAACGTCACCGATTACGGTGCGTTCGTCGAGATCGAGCCGGGCGTCGAGGGCCTGGTGCACGTTTCCGAGATGGACTGGACCAACAAGAACGTCAACCCGTCGAAGATCGTCCAGGTGGGCGACGACGTCGAGGTGATGGTCCTGGACGTGGACGAGGAGCGTCGCCGCATCTCGCTGGGCATGAAGCAGGTCAGCTCCAACCCGTGGGAGACCTTCGCGGTCATCCACAAGAAGGGCGACAAGGTCGAGGGCCAGGTCAAGTCGATCACCGACTTCGGCATCTTCATCGGCCTGGACGGCGGCATCGACGGCCTGGTGCACCTGTCCGACATCAGCTGGAACACCACCGGCGAGGACGTGGTCCGCAACTTCAAGAAGGGCGACACGCTCGAAGCCGTGGTGCTGGCGGTCGATCCGGAGCGCGAGCGCATCAGCCTGGGCCTGAAGCAGATGGAGCAGGATCCGCTGGGCCAGTTCATGGCGTCCAACGCCAAGGGCTCGATGCTGAGCGGCACCGTCAAGGAAGTCGACGCCAAGGGCGCCGTGATCGAGCTGAGCGACGGCGTGGAAGGCTACATCGCCGCCCGCGACATCTCCGAAGAGCGCGTCGACGACGCCACCAAGCACCTCAAGGCCGGCGATCCGATCGAAGCGCGCTTCATCGGCATGGACCGCAAGGGCCGCGTGATGCAGCTGTCGATCAAGGCCAAGGACGCCGCGGAAATGCAGGAGGCCGTGGCCGACTACAACCGCGCCAATGCCGATGCCGCCAGCGGCACCACCAAGCTGGGCGCGCTGCTGCGCGAGCAGCTGGGCGGCAAGTCCGAGTAAGTTGAAGTAAGAAACCGCAGTACCCAGGGCGGCCCGGTCGAAGGCCGGGTCGCCCTGCCTGAGGTGCCGGACTCGTCCAGGGGGGCGATGCCGGATGACGGTCGGGCCACTCGACCGTTCAATCCAGTTATCAATGCGAGCGACCCGTCCCACCCATGACCAAGTCCGAACTGATCGAGATCCTTTCGCAACGTCAGGCGCACCTGAAGAGCGATGACGTGGATCTGGCGGTCAAGGCCTTGCTGGAGATGATGAGCAGTTCGCTGGCCACCGGCGACCGCATCGAGATCCGCGGCTTCGGCAGCTTTTCGCTGCATTACCGTCCGCCGCGCATGGGGCGCAACCCCAAGACCGGCGAGTCGGTCGCGCTGCCCGGCAAGCACGTGCCCCACTTCAAGCCCGGCAAGGAACTGCGCGAGCGCGTCAGTGACGTGATGCCGCAGGGCGACACCGCGGCCTGAGGCCGTTCGGCGGTCCCACCGACCGCATCCATCCCTTTTCTCTGGCCTCGATCCCGCCCCGTGTCGCGTTCGTGGCCCGATTCCGTGGCATGCACGGCTTCTTGCCCGCGGGGATCACCGGTAAGCTAGCGCCACCCCCATCGCACGACGAGGCCGCCATGCGCCTGATTCGCCTGATCATCGCTTTTGCCTGTCTTGCGGTGGGTGCCATCCTCGGGGCGTTGAATCGTGACCTGGTCAGCATCGACTTCGCCGCCGCCCAGGTGACGACCACCCTCGGAGTCGCGTTGATCGTGGCCCTGTTGTCGGGCGTGCTGCTGGGCGGCCTGGCGATCGCCGCCAGCGTCGTGCTGCCCCTGCGCCGCCGCCTTGGCCGGCTCGAGCGCCAGGCGGTGCCCAGGGCAAGCGCCGCGCCCCGCGCGACGCTCGCCGGCGACGAAGGAGGCCGCTGAGCCATGGCCTTCATCAGCGAATGGTTCTGGTTCTTCCTGTTGTTGCCGGTCGCAGCCGTCAGCGGCTGGATCATCGGCCGACGCGGAGGCGAGCGCCACAGCAGCACCCAGGTCAGCCGGCTGTCGACGACGTACTTCCGCGGCCTGAACTACCTGCTCAACGAGCAGCCGGACAAGGCGATCGAGCTGTTCCTGCATATCGCCGAACTCGACAAGGACACCTTCGAGACCCAGGTCGCCCTGGGCCACCTGTTCCGTCGACGTGGCGAAGTCGACCGCGCCATCCGCCTGCACCAGGCCCTGGTCCAGCGGCCCGGGCTCAGCGACGCGCAGAAGGTCCAGGCCTTGCTGGCACTCGGCGAGGACTACATGCGTTCGGGCCTTCTCGACCGCGCGGAAACCGTGTTCAGCGACCTGGTCGCCCTCGACATGCGCGCGCCGCTGGCGTTGCGCCACCTGATTGGCATCTACCAGTCCGAGCGCGACTGGGACAAGGCGATCGAGAACGCCCGGCGCTACGAGGCGGCCACCGACGAGCCGATGGGCAAGCTGATCGCGCAGTTCGAGTGCGAACTCGCCGAGCGCCACCGTGCCGCCGGCGACATCGACGCCGCGCGCGCGGCCGTGGCGCGCGCCTACGAGGCCGATGCCAACTCGGTCCGCGCCGGCATGATCGAAGGCCGCATCGAGGTCGAAGCCGGGCGGGACGCCAGTGCGATCCGGGCCTTCGAGCGGGTGGCCCGGGCCGACCCCGACTACCTGCCCGAAGTCCTGCCGGCGTTGCTGGCGTGCTATGCCAAGACCGGCGAGACGACCGGCGCGCGCACCTTCCTGGCCGAGATGTGCGAACACTACCGCGGCATCGCCCCGGTGCTGGCGCTGACACGCATGGTCGAGGCCGAGGAGGGCGTGGCGGCGGCGCGTGCCTACCTGGCGCGGCAGCTCAAGGACCGTCCGTCGGTCCGCGGCGAGGCGGCGTTGATCGATCTCACCCTCGCCGAGAGCGCCGATCCGCTCGCGACCCTGCACGACCTCAAGCACATCACCGACCAGCTGCTGGTGCGCAATCCCAGCTACCGTTGCAGCCGTTGCGGCTTCGGTGCCCGCAGCCACCATTGGCAATGCCCCAGCTGCAAGGAGTGGGGTTCGGTCAAGCCGCTGCTGAACTATGCCGTTGTCTGACGGCCCGTACCTCTGGCTGGCCGTCTTCTTCTGCCTGGGTGCCATCGGCACCTGGGGCGCGCGGCGTTATGCCGTGAGCCGGCGCCTGCTCGATGCGCCCGGCGAGAGGCGCAGCCACCGGGTCCCAACGCCCAGGGGGGGCGGCATCGCGATCGTGGCAGGCACCGTGCTTGCGGCCGTCTTCCTGGCGCTGCCTAGCCTCGACCCGGTGCTCCTGGCATTCGCCCTCGGGATGGCCGCGGTCGCCGCGGTGGGCTGGGTGGACGACCACCGGCCATTGTCGCCCTGGGCGCGCCTGGGGGTCCATGCGCTCGCTGCCGCGGCCTTCGCGGCGGTGCTGGCCCTCGGGGGGGCGGGGACGGTGGCGATCGCCACCGGTTTCCTGGCGCCGCTGGTCCTGACGAACATCTGGAACTTCATGGATGGCATCGATGGCATTGCCGCCAGCCAGGCCGTGATCGTCGTGCTGGCCTGCCTGCCATTCCTCCCGGGGACCCATCATGCGCTGGCGCTCGCCCTCGTCGCCGCCTGCATGGGGTTCCTGCCGTTCAACTTCCCGCGGGCACGGATCTTCATGGGCGACGTCGGCAGCGGTGCGGTCGGCTTCGCGATCGGTGCGCTGCTTGCGTTGTCGACGGGAGCTGGCGGTTACGGTGCGGCGTGGTTGTTGCTGCCGCTGGCGCCGTTCCTGGTCGATTCCAGCCTGACCCTGCTGCGGCGAGTGGTGCGCGGGGAACGCTGGTGGACACCGCATGTCCAGCATGCCTACCAGGTCGCGGCTCGCCGCTTCGGGCACGTGCCCGTCACCCTGGCGTACGGCCTGGTGGCCGCGGCGGGGCTCGCGGTGGCCTGGTATTGCCGCGATGCGTCCCTGTCCTTCATGTCATTTAGCCTGCTCGCGTGGTATATGTCCGCCGCGGTTTTGTGGCTGTGCCTGCAAGGCATCGAGCACCAAGGGGGTCGGCAGTCCGGCCTCGATAAGGAGATATGAGAGTCCAATGAGTGCATGGCGCGACCGATTCAGCGCGATCGTCCCCCGGGTGGCGGTGGTCTCGCATGACCTCTTCATGGTCTGGCTGGTGTGGCAGGGCTTGCACCGGCTACGGTTCGGCATCCTCCCCAACCCCCCCGAGATGCCCCTCTGGTCGACCGAGATCATGCTGGTCCTGGTGGCGCAGGGGCTGGTGTTCTGGCAGGTGGGCCTCTATCGCGGACTGTGGCGTTTCGCCAGCGTCCCCGACCTCTGGAACATCTTCAAGGCCTGTGCGCTCGGGCTTCTCGCGATCACCCTGGGCCTGGTGATCTACAACCGCATCGAGCTCGTCTCGCGCACGGTGCTGGTCCTCTATCCGTTGAGCCTGATGGCCCTGCTGGGTGCCCCCAGGCTGCTCTATCGCGCCTGGAAGGACAGCTCCAGCGAGCGTACCGCGGCTGCGTCGGTGCGCATCCTCATCCTCGGCGCGGGTCATGCCGGTGAAGCCCTGGTGCGCGACCTGCGCCGCCTCGGCACCTACCAGCCGGTCGGTTTCCTGGACGACGCGGCGCGCATGCGCGGGACCAAGGTCCAGGGCGTGCCGGTGCTGGGCAAGGTCAGTGATGTCGCCGAGATCGCCCGCGAGACCGCGGCCAAGCTGCTGGTGATCGCCATGCCCTCGGCCGACGCCACGGCCCTGCAGCGCGTGGTCATCGCGTGCGAGCGCACCGGACTTCCGTTCCGGATGGTGCCCAAGCTGTCCGACGTCCTTGAAGGGCGGTCATTGCCCGGCGAGCTGAAGGAGGTCGCGATCGAGGATCTCCTGGGCCGCAAGCCGGTCCTGCCGGACTGGAAGGCGATCCGGCACTGGCTGGGCGCGCGCTCGGTGCTGGTCACCGGTGCCGGTGGCTCCATCGGGTCGGAACTGTGCCGGCAGTGCGCGCGCCACGGCGCGCGCCGTATCGCCCTGGTGGAGATCGACGAGCTGGCGCTAACCACGACCGAAGCCGCGCTCAAGCGCGACTTCCCCGACCTGGAGTACATCTCCATCCTCGGCGATTGCGGCGATCCCGCGGTCATCGCACATGCCTTGCGCCTGTCCGAACCCGAGGCGGCTTTCCACGCGGCCGCCTACAAGCAGGTGCCGTTGCTGGAGACCCAGCTTCGCGAGGCGGTGAGGAACAACGTGCTGGCGACCACGACCGTGGCGACCGCCTGCCGCGATGCCGGCGTGGGTACCTTCGTCCTCATCTCGACCGACAAGGCGGTCGACCCGGTAAACGTCCTGGGCGCGACCAAGCGGCTGGCCGAGATGATGTGCCAGACCCTCGCGCTGGAGCGGAACACCCGCTTCGTGACCGTCCGCTTCGGCAACGTGCTCGACTCTGCCGGCAGCGTCGTCCCCCTGTTCAGGGAGCAGATCCGCCGGGGTGGCCCGGTCACGGTGACCGATCCCGACGTGACCCGTTACTTCATGACGATCCCGGAAGCCTGCCAGCTGATCCTGCAGGCCTCGGCGATCGGCACGCACGAGGCGATCTACACCCTCGACATGGGCGAGGCGGTGCCGATCCGCCTGCTGGCCGAGCAGATGATCCGCCTGGCGGGTAAACAGCCTGGTCGCGACATCGCCGTCGTCTACACCGGCCTGCGCCCGGGCGAGAAACTCCACGAGACGCTGTTCCATGCCGACGAGCGCTACCGCCCCACTGCGCATCCGCAGATCCTCCAGGCAGAGCCACGCCGGATCGTCGCCAAGGAAATCTCGCATGCGGTCGCGGCCATGCGCGATGCATCGCAGTCGTACGACGTCGAGCGCCTCGCGGACCTGCTTCGCGAGGCCGTTCCGGACTTCGTACCGGAGCAGACCGTGGTGGATCCGTTGGTGCCCAGTCCCACGGTCGTTCCTTTCCCCGCACGCAACGCCAGGAAGATTTGATGCCCAAAGCCCCCGCTTCACGCCGCATCCGCAAGGCCGTATTCCCCGTCGCGGGACTCGGCACCCGGTTCCTACCCGCGACCAAGACCGTTCCCAAGGAAATGCTGCCGATCATCGACCGGCCGCTCATCCAGTATGCCGTCGATGAAGCCATCCAAGCAGGCTGCGACACCCTGGTGTTCATCACCAATCGCTACAAGCATGCCGTTGCCGATTACTTCGACAAGGCCTACGAACTGGAGCAGCGCCTCGAGAAGGCCGGCAAGCACGAGCAACTCGAACTGGTGCGACATGTGCTTCCCCCGGGGGTCAGCGCGATCTTCGTCACCCAGTCCGAAGCCAAGGGCCTGGGCCACGCGGTCCTGTGCGCCAAGGATGTGATCGGCGACGAGCCTTTCGCCGTCCTGCTGCCCGACGACCTGATCTGGAACCGTGGTGCCGGAGCGCTGAGCCAGATGGCCGATGCGGCAGAGGCATCCGGTGCCAGCACCATCGCCGTGCAGGACGTGCCGCAGGCGCAGACCGGGAGCTACGGCATCGTCGCGACCGAAGACTTCGCCGACCGCCAGGGCCGCATCACCGCGATGGTCGAGAAGCCCGCGCCGGAAGATGCGCCCAGCACGCTGGCCGTCGTCGGGCGCTATGTGTTGAACCCGCGCATCTTCGAGTTGCTCGAATCCACCGCCCCCGGTTCCGGCGGCGAGATCCAGTTGACCGACGCGATTTCCGCCCTTCTGAAGGAAGAGGCCGTGAATGCCTACCGCTTCAAGGGCACTCGCTTCGATTGCGGGACCCACCTGGGCCTGATCGAAGCGACCATCCGCTATGCGCTCGACCACGAAAAGCTCAGCGACGCCGCGGCACAGATGATGCAGGACGCACTCTACGAACTGGGCGTGCGCGAGATACAGTAGGGCCGCCGGCACCGGCGCGGGGCGTGGGCATCGCCGTCCGCTGCCGCGCTCATGCGTAATGCACCAGGGCCCATGCCGATGCCGCCAGCGATGCCGCCGCGATCGTTGCCGCGGCATTCCGGGCCCAGCCAAGGCGCCGGCCCCAGGCTAGCGCCGACTGGCCGCGAAGGATCCTCACGTCGCGGATCGTGCGCCAATGCGGCGGCGGCAGGGTGGTGGTCTCGAGGATGTCGCGCCGACGTTGCCCGATCGCTGCAGCCATTCCCGCCGCAGCGACGCCCATCCCCAGGCCCAGCCCGGCGAGCAGGACGCGGAGGCCCTGGCGTCTCTCCAGCGACGGGGCCTGGCGGAGGGAGTCGGCCACCTCGGCGAGCCATTGCCCGAAGAAGACCAGCAACGGCAAGCCCAGCAGGGCGGCAAGCGACAGAAGCCAGGCCAGTCGGCGGCGGTAAGCCTTGTCGGCGGGGTGGGTGTCGAATGTCTTCATCGCCTATGCTGGCCGGCAGTCCGGACGCTCGAGGAGTCGCCTCCCATTGGACACCTATTACGCCGCCGATCCAATCCTCCGCGCGACGCGGCATGCCGCCCTGGAAGGCCGGCGGGAGGTACGCACCTGCGTCGTCGGCGGCGGCTTCGCTGGCCTGAACACTGCGCTGGGCCTGGTGGAGCGCGGGCATGGCGAGGTCCTGTTGCTGGAGGCCGAACGCATCGGCCACGGCGCCTCGGGTCGCAACGGCGGTTTCGTCTTCGGCGGTTATTCGCGGGATGAAGCGAGCCTGCTCGCCGACCTCGGGCCCGACCGCGCGCGCGATCTGTACGCGGGCACGCGGCAGGCCGTGGAGCGGATCCGGCAGCGCATCCGGCAAGGCGACATCGAATGCGAGCTCAACGAGAGTGGCGTCATCTGGGCCAACTGGTTCCGCGATCCCGCGCCTTTGCAAGAACGCCAGCGACTGCTGCAGGAGGCCTATGGCGTGGAGTGGGAATGGCTGTCGCGACAGCAGATGGCCTCGCTGCTGCGGACGGAGCGCTATCGCGAAGGCCTGTTCGAGCGCGATGCGTTCCACTTCCATCCGCTGAAATACGCGCAAGGATTGGCGCGCATGGCCGCCGAGCGGGGCGCGTCCATCCACGAGGCGTCGCCGGCCATCGGCCTGCACCGGCGAGGCGCGGGCTGGCGCGTGCAGACCCCCTTGGGCAGCGTCGATGCCGAAACCGTGGTCCTGGCCTGCGGCGGGTACCTGTCGGGCCTGGTGCGACGCGTGGACGCAGCCGTGCTGCCGATCTCGACCTATGTCATGGCGACCGCCCCCCTGGGTGCTCGCCTGGACGAGGTGATGGCGACGCGGGCGGCCGTCTATGACACCCGGTTCGCGTTCGACTACTACCGCCCGCTCGCCGACACCCGGTTGCTCTGGGGCGGCCGGATCTCGATCCGGGAGCGCTCGCCGCGCGGGGTCAGGCGCTTGTTTTACCGCGACATGCTCAAGGTCTTCCCGCAACTCGAGGGCGTCGACATCGAGCATGCCTGGTCCGGTCGCATGAGCTACGCTCGCCACCAGATGCCGCAGATTGGCCCCATCGGCCAGGGCCTGTGGCTCGCGCAGGCGTTCGGGGGGCACGGGGTCGCGCCGACCACCCACGCCGGGGACCTGCTGGCGAGCGCCATTGCCGATGGCGACCAGCGCTGGCGGCGCTTCGCCGGCTATGGACTGGTCTCGGCAATGAAGCCACTGGGGTTCGCCGCGGCCCAGTCGAGCTACTGGTGGGCGATGGCGCGCGACGGTTGGAAAGCGTGGCGGGAAGAGAGGGAGGCAGGGTGATTCAGGAAGACGCCGGCATGGCGGAGATCGAGTGGGCGGACTTCGCCCGGGTGCAGATGTGCGCCGGCACGGTGCTGCGGGTGGAGGACTTCCCGGAGGCCCGCAAGCCGGCCTGGCGACTGTGGGTCGATTTCGGCCCGCACGGGGTGCTGAAGACCAGCGCGCAGGTATGCGATCTGTATCCGCCCGAGTCGCTGCTGGGCCGGCAGGTCGTGGGCGTGATCAACTTCCCGCCCAAGCAGGTCGGCCGGTTCATGTCCGAGTTCCTGCTGACGGGCTTCCCGACGGAATCGGGCGTGGTGCTCACCGCGCTCGAGCGCGCGGTGCCCAACGGCACGCGCCTGGCCTGAGCCTCGCGGGGACCGGGTGGAACGAAAACGGCGCCCGGGGGCGCCGTTTTCGCTCGTGTCCCGGCGGGTGCGGCCGGGCAGGGTGGCTCAGAGCGACTCGAAGATGCCTGCCGCGCCCATGCCGGTGCCGATGCACATGGTCACCATGCCGTACTTCTGCTGGCGGCGGCGCAGTCCGTGCAGGATCGTCGCCGTGCGGATGGCGCCGGTGGCGCCCAGCGGGTGGCCCAGGGCGATCGCGCCACCCAGCGGATTGACCTTGCCGGGATCCAGCTCGCAGTCGCGGATGACGGCCAGGGCCTGCGCAGCGAAGGCTTCATTGAGTTCGATCCAGTCCAACTGGTCGCGGGTGAGGCCCGCCTGGGCCAGGGCCTTCGGGATCGCGGCGATCGGGCCGATGCCCATCACCTCCGGTCGCACGCCGGCGACGGAGAAGCTGACGAACCGGGCCAGCGGGGTCAGGCCGTAATCCTTGACGGCCTGCTCGGAGGCCAGCAGCACCGCACCGGCGCCATCGCTCATCTGCGAGCTGTTGCCGGCGGTGACGCTGCCGCCGAACTGGCCGTTGCGGAACACGGGGCGCAGCTTGGCCAGGCCCTCCATGGAGGAATCCGGGCGCGGGCCTTCGTCGTTCTCGACCCGCAGCTTGCGCAGCCGGATCGTGTTGCCGGCCAGGTCGGGCTGGTGCGACAGCACTTCATAGGGACTGATCTCGTCGCGGAACTCACCGGCCTCGATCGCGGCGATGGCCTTCTGGTGCGAGGCCAGTGCGAACGCGTCCTGCTGCTCGCGCGAGACCTTCCATTCCTCGGCGACCTTCTCGGCGGTGATACCCATGCCGTACGCGATGGCGATGTTCTCGTCGCGCGCGAACACTTCGGGGCTCAGCGCCACCTTGTTGCCCATCATCGGCACCATCGACATCGATTCGGTGCCGCCGGCCAGCATCAGGTCGGCGTTGCCCAGGCGGATTTCGTTGGCGGCCAGGGCGACGGCCTGCAGGCCAGAGGAGCAGAAGCGGTTGATCGTCTGCGCGGCCACCGTGTTGGGCAAGCCGGCCAGCAGCACGCCGATGCGCGCCACGTTCATGCCCTGCTCGCCCTCGGGCATGGCGCAGCCGATCACCGCGTCGTCGATCCGGCTGGTGTCGATCCCCGGCGCCTGCGCGACCACGCTGCGCAGCACGTGCGCGAGCATCTCGTCGGGTCGGGTGTTGCGGAACACGCCGCGCGGTGCCTTGCCGACCGGGGTACGGGTGGCGGCAACGATGTAGGCGTCTTGTACTTGCTTCATGGCTTTCTCCGAAAGCGTGATTCGTCATTGGTGATGGGTGATGAGGGCAGGGAGTGGGGGAGCGCGCGTCGGCCTCGCCCAATCACATGTTCCGAATCACCCATCACGGCTGTTTTCAGTTCCTGAGCGGCTTGCCGGTCTTGAGCATGTGGGCGATGCGCTCCTGGGTCTTGGGCATCTGCGCCAGGGCGACGAAGTGCTCCCGCTCCAGGCGGATCAGCCAGTCCTCGTCCACCAGGGCATCCCGGTCGACCTCGCCCCCGCACATCACGGTCGCGATGCGGCTGGCGATCTCATAGTCGTGCGGCGAGATGAAGCGGCCCTCCAGCATGTTGACCAGCATCATCTTGAAGGTGGCGATGCCGACGTCGCCGGCGACGCGCACCCGGCGGGCGGGCAGGGGCGGCCTGTAGCCGCTCTCGGCCAGCGCCAGTGCCCGGGCCTTGGCCACGTGCAGCAGTTCGAAGGCGTTGAACACGACCGTATCCTCGTCGCGCGCCAACTTGAGCGCCTTGGCCTCCATCGCCGAGGTGGCGACCTTGGCCATCGCCACGCTCTCGAAGGCCGTCTTGAGCTCGGCGAAGACGTCGCCGCTGGCCCCGGCGCGTTCGGAGGCGCGCACCGCGAACTCCTTGAGCCCGCCGCCGGCCGGCAGCAGGCCGACCCCGGCCTCGACCAGCCCGACGTAGCTCTCCAGGCCGAACACGGTGTGCGCGGCGTGCATCTGGAATTCGCAACCGCCGCCCAGCGCCAGGCCGCGGACCGCCGCGACCACCGGCACCAGGGCGTACTTGATCCGCTGGCTGGTCGCCTGGAAATTGGCCACCATCGCCTCGAAGCCCTTGACGTCGCCTGCCTGCAGCAGGCCCAGCGCGCCGGCCAGGTCGGCGCCCGCGGAGAAGGGCTCGCGCGGCTGCCAGATCACCATGCCGCGGAAGTCGCGCTCGGCGATGCCGATCGCTTCCTGGATGCCGTCGAGGACGTGGTCGTTGACCGTGTGCATCTTGGTCTTGAAGCTCAGCACCGCGATGCCGTCGCCGTCGCCGTCCGTTTCGTCCACCCACAGGCGCACCCCGTCGTTCTCGAACACGGTGCGGCCCTGGGGGAACTGCTCGCCCAGCAGCGGATCGGGGAAGCGCTGGCGCGCGTAGACCGGGTTGCTCGAGCGCGGCACCTTGGCGTCGCGGGAGGGGCTGTAGCTGCCCTCGGTGGAGTGGACGCCCTCGCGGCCGTCGAACACCCAGTCGGGGAGGGCCGCCGCACTCATCGCATCGCCCGAGACGATGTCCTCGGCGATCCATTCGGCGACCTGCTTCCAGCCGGCCGCCTGCCAGCTCTCGAACGGGCCCATCGACCAGCCATACCCCCAGCGCATCGCGAAATCGACGTCGCGCGCGGTGTCGGCGATCGATTCCAGGTGGTAGGCGCTGTAATGGAAGGTGTCGCGGAAGCACGCCCACAGGAACTTCGCCTGCGGGTGGGTGCTGGCGCGCAGCGCGGCGAACTTCCGGGCCGGGTCGCGCTCCTTGAGCAGCGCGGCGACCTCCGGGTCGAGTTCGCCCGCCGAGGGGCGATAGTCCTGCGCCTCCAGGTCCAGGACCATGATGTCCTTGCCCTGCTTGGTATAGACGCCGGCGCGCGTCTTCTGGCCCAGCGCGCCCTTGTCCACCAGGCCCACCAGCCACTTGGGCGCCTTGAAGTACTTGTGCCAGGGGTCTTCGGGCAAGGTGTCGGCCATGGTCTTGATGACATGGGCCATGGTGTCCAGGCCCACCACGTCGGCGGTCCGGTAGGTGGCCGACTTCGGGCGCCCGATCAGCGGGCCGGTCAGTGCGTCGACGGTGTCGAAGCCCAGGCCGAACGCCTCGGTGTGGTGCATCGCGGCCAGCATCGAGAACACGCCGATGCGGTTGCCGATGAAGTTGGGGGTGTCCTTGGCGATGACCACGCCCTTGCCCAGGGTGGTGGTGAGGAAGGTCTCCAGGCCGGCCAGGACGTCCGCGTCGGTCGAGCGGGCGGGAATCAGTTCGGCCAGGTGCATGTAGCGCGGCGGATTGAAGAAGTGCACGCCGCAGAAGCGGTGGCGGAGTTGCTCGGGCAACACGTCGGCCAGGGCGTTGATGCCCAGGCCCGAGGTGTTGCTGGCGAGGATCGCGTGGTCGGCGACGAAGGGGGCGATCTTGCGGTAGAGGTCCTGCTTCCAGTCCATCCGCTCGGCGATCGCCTCGATCACCAGGTCGCAACCCTGCAGGAGTTCCAGACCGGTTTCGTAGTTGGCCGGCGTGATCGCCGCGGCCAGGGCCTTGTCGGCCAGCGGGGCCGGGCTCAGCTTGGCCAGGTTGGCGATGGCGCGGGTGACGATGCCGTTGGGGTCCCCGTCCTTGGCCGGCAGGTCGTACAGCACGGTGTCGACGCCGGCGTTGGTGAGGTGGGCGGCGATCTGGGCGCCCATCACGCCTGCGCCCAGTACCGCGGCGCGACGTACAGAAATGTTCTTAGACATGTTTTTCAAGTCCTTGTTTCAAAACGATAAAAATAAGAGGCTCAGCTCTTGAAGCCGGCGGCGGCGAAGCGGATGAGTTCGCGGGCCGCCCGCTCGCGGTGGGCGGCTTCGGTGACCCCCGAGGGGCGCTTGATCAGGCCGAAGTCGGCCATGGCATAGGTCAGTGCGCCGGCCAGGAAGTCCAGGCGCCAGTACAGCTCTTCCTTGCTGAGGGCGGGGACGCAGGCCGAGATGGCCTTGGCGAACTCGCGCAGCACGTGGCCATAGTGGTCGGACAGGAACTTGCGCAGGCTGTCGTTCTTCTCGGCGTAGGCACGCGCGACCACGCGGACGAAGGACGCGCCGCCGTGGCGGTCCTGGGCAAGCGCCAGGGCCGGCTCGACGAACGCCGCGAGAATGGGCTCCAGCTCGCCGGGTGCGTCCGCCACCGCGGCCCGCAGCGCGGCCAGGCGCTGGGCGCTCATGTCGTCCATGCGTCGCCGGAACACCTCGTTGACGAGGTTTTCCTTGCTGCCGAAGTGATAATTGACCGCGGCGATGTTGACGTCGGCGCGGCTGGTGACCTGGCGCAGCGAGGTACCGGTGAAGCCGAACTGAGCGAACAGCTCTTCGGCGGCGCCGAGGATGCGGTCCTTGGTCGAGAAGTGTCGCGTCGAAGCAGGGGCGGTGGCCGCCATGGGCGTCTCGTGCGGGATGGGGACGGAGGGGTGAATCAAACGCTTGTTTGATCCTAGGCGCGGGCGGCGTGGCCGTCAATGGAGGGCGCTGTCGGGAATGGTTCAGACTCCCGGTGACAAGCGTGTCGTCAATTCGTTAGAATTACCGCAGCCATATCGGCTAAACCCGTGCCACTGCACGGGTTTTTCTGTTACTCTCGGGCACTCGCCAAGGATCCGGCGAGAGCGGCCCGCCTACCCGGAGATATTTCCATGGCGCTGGAGCGCACCCTTTCGATCATCAAGCCCGATGCCGTCGCCAAGAACGTCATCGGCGAAATCTACTCCCGCTTCGAGAAGGCGGGCCTGAAGGTCGTTGCCGCGAAGATGAAGCAGCTGTCGCGCCAGGAGGCCGAAGGCTTCTATGCCGTGCACCGCGAGCGTCCGTTCTTCAATGCCCTGGTGGAGTTCATGATCTCCGGCCCGGTGATGGTGCAGGCCCTCGAGGGCGAGGGCGCCGTGCTGAAGAACCGCGAGCTGATGGGCGCGACCAACCCGAAGGAAGCCGAGGCGGGCACGATCCGCGCCGACTTCGCCGACAGCATCGACGCGAACGCGGTGCACGGTTCCGACAGCCTGGAGAACGCCGCGGTCGAGATCGCGTACTTCTTCCCGGCCACCGACGTGTTCGCACGCTGATCCAAGACGCCTGCCCGATGATGTCCACGCAGCACGACAACCCGAACGCGCACGACGGCACCGTGGACCCGGTCGCCGCCGATGCCATCGTGGGGCTCGAGGGGCAGGCGGCGAAGGCGGAGCCGGTCGCGGCTCCGCCCTCCGCGAAGACGGGCGCGTCGGTCGATGGCCGCCGCAACATCTTCGACCTCGACCGCACCTCGCTCGAGGATTTCTTCGAGCAGGAGCTGGACGAGAAGCGCTATCGCGCCCACCAGGTGATGAAGTGGATCCACCACCGCCACGTCACCGATTTCACCGACATGACCGACCTGGGCAAGGTGCTGCGCGCCAAGCTCGAGGAACGCGCGGTGGTGCGCGCGCCGATCGTACTGTTCGACAAGCCCTCCGCCGACGGCACCCACAAGTGGCTGCTGGGCATGGACGCGAAGAACGCGATCGAGACGGTCTACATCCCCGAGAAGAGCCGGGGCACGTTGTGCGTGTCCTCGCAGGTGGGCTGTGCGCTCAACTGCCAGTTCTGCTCGACCGCCACCCAGGGTTTCAACCGCAACCTGTCGACGGCCGAGATCATCGGCCAGGTCTGGGTCGCCGCGCGCCACCTGGGCAACGTGCCGCACCAGCAGCGTCGCCTCACCAACGTGGTGATGATGGGCATGGGCGAGCCGCTGGCCAATTTCGACAACGTCGTGCGCGCCATGAGCATCATGCGCGACGACCTGGGCTACGGCCTGGCCAACAAGCGCGTCACCCTGTCCACCGCCGGCATGGTGCCGATGATCGACCGCCTCGGCCAGGAGAGCGACGTCTCCCTGGCGGTGTCGCTGCATGCCGCCAACGACGAGCTGCGCACCGAACTGGTGCCGCTCAACAAGAAGTACCCGATCCACGAGCTGATGGCGGCCTGCCAACGCTACGTCAAGCGCAAGCCGCGCTCGTCGATCACCTTCGAGTACACCCTGATGAAGGGCGTCAACGACCAGCCCCAGCACGCGCGGGAGCTCGCCCGCCTGATGCGGCAGTTCGGCAACGCGGTCCAGATGAAGGACGCGGCCAAGGTCAACCTGATTCCCTTCAACCCCTTCCCGGGCACGCGTTTCGAGCGCTCGGACGACGCCGACATCCACGTGTTCCAGAAGCTGCTGCAGGACGCGCGCGTCCTGACCACGGTCAGGCGCACCCGCGGCGACGACATTGACGCCGCCTGCGGGCAGCTCAAGGGCCAGGTGACCGACAAGACCCGCCGCCAGGCGGCCTTCCTCAAGACACTGCAGTCGCAGGGAGCAGGTGATGCCGCGGCGTGAAGCCCGATTGCCGACGACTTCAACCGGGCTGGCCCGACTGGCCCGCCCACTCCTCTTGTCCGCGCTGGTGCTGTTCGCCGCCAGCGCCTGCAGCCGGCTCAGTTTCGTCCGGCCCGACCTCAATGACGTCGAGTACACCCAGGTGGCGCCGGACTACCAGGCGAGCGACGGCGATCGCGGCCAATCCTCGTCCCGCGCGCTCCTCGAAGCGCGCAAGGGCCAGCAGGCCCTGGCCGAGGGCCGCCTGGACGATGCCGAAGCGGCGGCGCGCAAGGCCCTCCGGTTCGATGACCGCTCGGTCGCCGGCCTGACCCTGATGGCGGCCGTGCAGTCCCGTCGTGGACGCGATTCGAGCGCCGGTGAGTACTACCGCAAGGCGGCCGAGGTCTATCCGCGCGGGAACAGTTTCAACAACTACGGCATCTGGATGTGCCGGCAGGCCGGGCGCGAGGCCGAGTCTCTGGACTGGTTCAACCGCGCGCTGGCTGACCCGGGCTACGCCACGCCATCGTTCGCGATGGCCAACGCCGGCGCCTGCGCCGACAAGGCCGGCATGCCCGATCGCGCGCAGCAGTACCTGGAGGCCGCACTGAAGGTCGACCCGGCCAATCCGGTGGCGCTCGGGGTGATGGCCGAACGCGAATTCCGGGCCGGTCGCGCCTTCCAGGCGCGGGCTTTTTCCGAGCGCAGGCTGGCAGCGGCACCGGCCGATCCGCAAGCGCTGATGCTTGCGTCACAGATTGAGCGCCAACTCGGCGACAACGTCGCCGCGGATCGCTATGTTCAGAGACTGAGGGCGGAGTTCCCGGCTGCGGGTGGCTCCGATACGGGGGAGAGTGGTACACCATGAATGAGTTGAACCCAACCCAATCCGGTCCTGCGTCCGGGGGCGCGGACGTGAGTTGCGGCGCTCGCCTGCGGCTTGCCCGCGAGGCCGCCGGTCTCACCCGTGAGGACGTCGCCTCCCGGCTGAAGATGCCCGCGAGGATCGTCCAGGCCCTGGAGAACGACGACTGGAGTGCCCTGGGCGCGACGATCTTCGTCCGCGGGCAACTGCGCAGCTATGCGCGCCTGCTCAAGCTCGACCTGGACGTGGACGCCTGCCTGGACCGCGCCGAAGTGGCGCCGGTGGCGCCGCCCGAACTGGTCAGCTACTCCCATACGCCGCGCTATCGCCGCGTGATGGAGCAGGCCACCAAGCGCGCGGTGTACATCGTCATGACCCTCGCGCTGGCGGTTCCGGTGTGGTTCTACACCGGACCCCACCTGGGCAGGAAGGCGCCGGCCACGCAGTCGCTGGAAGTGCCCGACGACATCGCGGTGCTTTCGCCGGCGCCGGCGGAACCCAGCCAGGCACCGACCGTGCATCGCACGCCGGTGGTGGCGTCGATGACCCCGCGTGCCGCTTCGGTCGATGACTCCGATGGCGACCTGGTGCTGAAGTTCACCGGCGAAAGCTGGGTGGAACTGTTCGATGCCCAGGGCCGCTCGGTCGAGAAGGGGCTGCTCGCCGCCGGCGAGGAACGCCGCTTCGAGGCCGGCGAAGTCGCCAGCGTCAAGCTGGGCAATGCCGCTGCCGTCGACGTCACCGCGGACGGCGAATCCCTCGATCTGGCACCGTTCAGTCGAGGCACGGTGGCGCGCTTTAAGCTATCCTCTGACGGTTCCGTGGTGCCGGCATCGGAGTAAGCGATTCCGGCCCATCGCGGCTTGAATCCCTCCACTGGCCCAGGCCAGAGACCGGGACCCGACAGCCGGCCGAAAGGCCGGCTGCGGTGTTTCCCCCGACCGTGCAGGTAGCGCATACCCAATGGCAATCGACGAACTTCTCGACGAACACGAACAAAGCGAGCGCGTGCTGCAGTGGCTGCGCAACAACGCCCTGGGGTTGCTCGGTGGCATCGCACTGGGGCTCGGGGCGATCGGTGGCTGGAAGTGGTGGCAGCACCAGGCCACCCAGGAGAAGCTGGCCGAGGCCGACCGCTATGCCGTGGCCGTCGAGGCCATCGATGCCGGCCAGCCCAACGCCGCCGAACTGGGCGCCGGACTGCAGCCGGGCATGTTGTCGACGCTGGCCGCGCTCGAACTGGCCAAGTCGCAGGCCGCCGCCGGCGAAGCCGACAAGGCGATCGCCACCCTGCAGGGCATCCAGGAAGCCGATCCCGCGCTCAAGTCCGTGATCGACCAGCGCCAGGCGCGCCTGCTGATCGATGCCGGCAAAGCCGCGGAAGCCGCCCGCCTGATGGCCGCCGAGGACAGCGCCAGCGGCCTGGAAGTGCTCGGCGACGCCCACTATGCACTTGGCGACCACGCCGCCGCCCGGGGCTCTTACGAAAAGGCCCTGGCGAAGATGGACGTGGGCTCGCCGCTGCGTCGCCTGCTCGAACTCAAACTCACCGAAGTCGGTGGTACGCCTGCCGAAGACGAGGCCAAGTCCTGATGAAGTCCGCCCCCAAGCGTCCGCTGTCCTTCCTGCTCCGTGGCACCCTGGTGGTGTCCTGCGTGTTCGCCCTGGCTGCCTGCAGCACCGTCAAGGGCTGGTTCGGCGGAGGCAAGGTCAAGCCCAACGAACCGGCTGAACTGGTGGAGTTCGCACCCAGCCAGACCGTCGCCGAACTGTGGTCGACCAACGTCGGCAAGGGCGAGGGCCGCATGGGCGCGCGCCAGGGGCCGGTCGTGCTCGATGGCCGCGTCTATGCCGCCGCAGTGGAAGGCGGGGTCTCGGCGCTGGACCTGCAGAGCGGCAACCGGCTTTGGCATTACGACAGCGAATTGCCCGTCAGCGGCGGCCCCGGCGTGGGCGATGGCCTGGTGGTCGTGGGCACGCTCGACGGCGTGGTGATCGCCCTGGACGCCGAGACCGGTGCCGAACGCTGGCAGGCCGAGGTGCCCAATGAAGTGATCGCTGCGCCGGCCATCGGCATGGGCCTGGTGCTGGTGCGCTCCAACGACAATCGCGTCACCGCGTTCGACGCCGCCAGCGGCGAGCGCCGCTGGTTCTGGAACCACGACGTGCCGACCCTGTCGGTGCGCGGCAACGATGCCCCGCTGCTGGGACCCGGCTTCGTCTTCGTCGGCAACGACGACGGCACGGTGTCGGCGCTGTCGCTCAACGATGGCCGCCCGCTGTGGGAGCAGGCCGTCGGCCAGCAGGAAGGACGTACCGAACTCGACCGCATGTCCGACGTCGATGGCACCCCCGTCCTGGACGGGCAGATCATCTTCGCGACCAGCTACGAAGGCCGCACCCTGGCCATCGACGGGCCGAGCGGCCGTCCCATGTGGGCTGCCGAGGAAGGTGGTGCCGGTCGCATCGGCGTCGCGTCCGACCGCCTGGTCGTCTCCTCGCCGTCAGGCAGTGTCTACGCACTGGACAAGCGCAGTGGTTCGGCCTTCTGGCAGCAGCCCGCGCTGGCACGCCGCAACCCGACCGGCGCCGCGGTGCAGGGCGATTACGCGGTCGTGGGCGACTTCGAGGGTTACCTGCACTGGATGAAGCTCGACAACGGCGAGTTCGCCGCCCGCGTCCGCGCGGGACGCGATCCGCTGCGGGCGGCGCCGGTCGTGGCCGACGGCATCCTCCTCGTGCAGAACGTCGACGGCCGGCTGAGCGCGTTCGCGCTGCGGTAAGCGACACGTCCCGGTCGCGCCCCGACGGGGGCGACAGGGTCCCCTTGCGGGCGGTCCGGATGCGCGCGCCCGCGCTTTGATACACACTGCCACGGTCGACGGGCGCCCCGGTGCCTGCCGACCGTTGTCGTTTCCATCCACCGCACGCGTCCCCGACGCCTGCGACCGCAACCTGCCAGGCTCGTCCTATGCTCCCGCTCGTCGCCCTCGTGGGCCGCCCCAACGTCGGCAAGTCCACGTTGTTCAATGTCCTGACCCGCACGCGGGACGCGCTCGTCCACGACGAGCCGGGCGTGACCCGTGATCGCCATTACGGCGTGTGCCGACCCGAGGGGCGGCGCCATTTCGCGGTCGTGGACACCGGCGGCATCGCCGGCGAGGACGAGGGCCTGGTCGGCGCCACCACCCGCCAGGCGCGCGCCGCCGCGGAGGAGGCCGACCTGGTCCTGTTCATCGTCGACGGGCGCGAGGGTGCCTCGGCGCTGGACGACGAGATCCTGGCCTGGCTGCGAAAGACGGCCCGGCCGACGTTGCTGGTGGTCAACAAGACCGACGGCCTGGACAGCGACGCGGCGATCAACGAGTTCTCGCGTTATGGGTTCAGCGACGCAGTCGACGTCGCCTCGGCGCATCGCCGCGGCATCGACGAGCTGATCGACGAGGTGATCGGACGGCTGCCGGAGGAGGGGACGCAGGTCGAACTCGACAGCGATCCCGACCGGGTCCGCATCGCCTTCATCGGCCGTCCGAACGTGGGCAAGTCGACCCTCGTCAACCGCCTGCTGGGCGAGGAGCGCATGATCGCCTCGGAAGTGCCGGGCACGACGCGCGATTCGGTCGCGATCGACATGGAGCGCGACGGGCGCCTGTACCGGCTGGTCGACACGGCCGGCGTGCGCCGCAAGTCGCGCGTCGACGAGGCCGTGGAGAAGTTCTCGATCATCAAGACCCTGCAGGCGATCGAGCAATGCCAGGTCGCGGTGATCATGCTCGACGCAACCGAGGGCGTGACCGACCAGGACGCCACCGTGCTGGCCCTGGCGCTCGACGCCGGCCGCGCCCTGGTCGTGGCGATCAACAAGTGGGACGGGCTGACCGACTACCAGCGCGAGCAGGCCGAAGCGATGCTGGCCCGCAAGCTCGGCTTCGTCAGCTGGGCCGAGGCGGTGCGCATCAGCGCCAAGCACGGCTCCGGCCTGCGCGAGCTGTTCCGTGCGGTGCATCGCGCGCACGCGTCGGCCACCCGGGTGTTCGGCACCACCGAGGTGAACAACGCGCTGGAGGCGGCCTACGCCAGCAATCCACCGGCGACGGTGCGCGGCCACGTGGCCAAGTTGCGCTTCGGCCATCCCTCGGGGACCAATCCGCCCACCTTCGTGATCCACGGCACGCGCCTGCGGACCCTGACCGAGAGCTACAAGCGCTATCTGGAGAACTTCTTCCGCAAGCGCTTCAAGCTGGTGGGTACGCCGGTGCGCTTCGTGTTCAAGGAAGGCAGCAACCCCTACGAGGGGAAGAAGAACACGCTGACCGAGCGGCAGATCGCCAAGAAGCGCAGGCTGATCAAGCACGTCAAGCGTCGCTGACGGCCCGTTCCGCGCTGGCCGGGCCCGGGTGGGCGCGGCACAATGGCACTTTGCGCGCTGGGTTTGCGATGCCTGCTCGAGTTTCCCCCGATACGGTGACCGTCGGCCTGCTGGCCGGGGGGAGGGGCACGCGCCTGGGCGGCGTCGACAAGGCCTGGCTGGAGCGCGATGGCCAGTCGCAGGTGGCGTGGCTGGCCGGACAACTGGCATGCCGCGCGTGGCCCGTCCTCGTCAGCGCCAACACCCATGCCGGCCGCTATCGCGAACTGGGCCTGCGCGCGATCCCCGATCGCAGCCCCGACCAGGGGCCGCTGGCAGGCATCGCGGCGCTGGCCGATACCTGCCCGACGCCCTGGCTGCTGACACTGCCCGTCGACCTCGTGGCGCTCGAGCCGGGCCTGGACCTGCTGCTCGCCGGGGTCGGTGCAGGCGGCGGCGTGGCCGAAGACGACGAGGGCCTGCAGCCGCTGGTGGCGCTGTGGGACGTGACGATGCTGCGACCCGAGATCGCCGACGCACTGGACGCCGGTCGACTGGCCGTCCGCGAGCTGCAGGCGCGCCTGGGAATGCCCGCCTGCCGCCTGCCGGGCGTGCGCCTGGGCAACCTCAACACGCCGCAGGACCTGGCTGATGCCGGCCTGCCCATGCCCCCGCCAATGGAGGCGCGCCTCCCATGACCCACGAATTCCCGAGCCGGCTGCGCTTCGACGACGCCCTGGCCATCGTCCGTGAGGTCGGTGCACGCCATCGCCTGGAGACCGAAACCGTGCCGCTGCGCCATTGCCACGGACGCGCACTGGCCGCCGACGTCGTGGCGCCGATCGCGTTGCCGCCCTTCGACAACAGCGCGATGGACGGCTTCGCTGTGCGCCATGCCGACCTGGCGGGCGAGGGCGTTTGGCTCGCGCTTGCCGGCGAACAGTTCGCCGGTGTCGCCACGGGGCAGCCCGTCGCGACGGGGCAATGCCTTCGGATCACCACCGGGGCGCCCATGCCCCGAGGCGCGGATACGGTGGTCATCAAGGAGGACGCGAAGGTCTCGGGCGATACCGTCTGGATACCCGGGGGCATCGCACGCGGCGCGCATGTGCGCGCAGCCGGTGAGGATGTCACCGCCGGCGACACCGTCCTGCATGCCGGCGAGCGCCTGTCGCCGGCGCGCGTGTCGCTGGCCGCGTCGCTGGGCCTGCCCGCTCTCACGGTCTCTCGCCGCCCGACGGTGGCGGTGTTCACCAGTGGCGACGAACTGGTCGAGCCCGGCCTGCCGCTGCAGCCGGGCCAGATCCACGACAGCAACCGCGAACTGCTGATGGGCTTGTTGCGCGCCGAAGGCCTGGAGCCGACGGCATGGCCGCGCCTGCCCGACGAACCCCGCCAGGTCGAAGTCGCCCTGCGCGACGCCGCCTGTGCCTTCGACCTGGTGATCACCTGCGGCGCGGTGTCGGCGGGGGAGAAGGACCATATCCCGGACGTCCTGCAGCGCTTCGGCGAGGTGCACTTCTGGAAAGTGATGATGAAGCCCGGCATGCCACTGCTGTTTGGCAGCATGGACCGCTGCCGTTTCCTTGGCTTGCCCGGCAACCCGGTATCGGTCCTGGCGACCTGGCTGGCACTTGGACGGCCGCTGGTCGATGCGATGCAGGGCCTGGAGGAGTCGCGGCCATCGTGGCGCGCGCGGCTGGCTGCACCCATCGAGAAGCCGCACGCACGACGGGAGTTCCAGCGCGCGCGCCTCTCGGCCTCGGACGATGGCGTGTTGTGGGCCGACCCCAACCCGGCGACCGGTTCCAACCGGCTGCGCGCGGTCGCCGACTCCAACGCGCTGATCGTGGTGCCCGAAGGCCCGCAATCGCTGGCGGCCGGCAGTGCCGTCGAGGTGCTGGTCTATGCCTGAGCCCCGCATCGAGCGCATCGAACCGGGCGAGGCACTGCGCCGGCAACGCGCCGGCGCGCTGCTGGTGGACGTGCGCGAGTCGCATGAGCGCGCCCTCGGGCATGCGGCCTCCGCACTCGGCGTTCCCTTGGGCGTGCTGACCGAGGGGCTGGACGCGCACGCGGTGCCCCCCGGGCAGTCTCTCCTGTTGATCTGCCAGGTGGGCGGGCGCTCGCTGAAGGCAGCCCAGATCCTGCTCGAGGCCGGTTACCTGAGCGTGGCCTCGGTCGAGGGCGGGACCGAGCGCTGGAAGGCCGAGGGCCTGCCCATCGAACGGCCCGACGGCGATCGCGACTACTTCGAGCGCTACTCGCGCCACCTCCGGCTGCCGGAGATCGGCGAGGCCGGCCAGCAACGGCTGCAGTCGGCCCGCATCGCGATGGTCGGCGCCGGCGGCCTGGGGTCCCCGGCCGCCTACTACCTGGCCGCGGCGGGCGTGGGCACGCTGGTGCTGGCCGACGACGACGTCGTCGACCGCAGCAACCTGCAGCGGCAGATCCTGCATACCGAGGCCCGCGTCGGCATGGCCAAGGTCGAGTCGGCACGACTGGCCCTTTCGGCCCTCAATCCGCGCGTCCGGATCGAGGCCTTTCCCGAGCGCGTCACTTCCGACAACGTCGAGGCCCTGATCGGGGCAGCGGACGTGGTGATCGACGGCGCCGACAACTTCCCGGCCCGGTACCTGCTCAACGACGCCTGCGTGAAGCTCGGCAAGCCCCTGGTCTACGGCGCGGTGCATCGCTTCGAGGGCCAGGCCAGCGTGTTCGATGCCGGGCGCCATCGTGGCAGCGCGCCCTGCTATCGCTGCCTGTTCCCCGAACCGCCATCGCCGGAGGATGCGCCCAACTGCGCGGAGGCGGGCGTGCTCGGCGTGTTGCCGGGCGTGGTGGGCATGATCCAGGCCACCGAGGCGATCAAGTTGCTGCTCGAGCTCGGCGAGCCGCTGCGCGGCCGCCTGCTGCATTTCGACGCGCTGGCGATGCGCTTCCGCGAGACGCGCCTGTCCGCCGACCCCGACTGCCCCGTCTGCGCGGCGGGACGCAGCTTCCCCGGCTATATCGACTACACCCGCTTCTGCGCGGGCGACTAAGCCCGCCGCGGCCGCGCTCACCCGCCGCCGACATCGGCTCTGGAACGATGGAGGCCAGTCGAGCCGGGGGAGTGCGCCATGCGGAACAGGGGTCTTGCCGGAACGGTCGTGATCATCGCCCTGTTCGCCGCCGCCGCGTGGCTGTCGTGGCCCGGTGCCGCGCTCGCAGCGGGTTGCGGATTCATGGACCCGGCGCATGCACGCGACCTGCCGTCGCGGATTTCCGCGGTCGCCTGCCGCGAGAACCGGTTGTGGTACGAGCCGTTCATCGACACCGACGGACGCCTGGCCAGCGCCGGCGTCGCCGAGATGGAAGCCTCGCGCCTGAGCGATGGCGCGACGCCGGCCTGGAAGCGCGTGGTCGATTACTGGCGCGGTAGCGGCCTGCTGCACGCGATGGCCTCGCGTCCCGGGGCGAGCACCTGCGAATACGTCAACAACGACAGCTATGCATCGCCCAACTGCCGCGGATTCCTGGTCGACACGCCCTGGTCGGCGGCGTTCATTTCCTACGTGATGGTGCAATCGGGCGTGCCCGGCTTCCGGTCGTCCCCCAGCCATGTCGACTACGTGCGCGATGCCTATCGCAATCCCGACAGTCCCTTCACCCTGCTCGATCCCGACAGCGCCTCGCCGGCCAGGGGCGACCTGCTCTGCTACGTTCGTGGCGACGCATCCTCGGTCGATGGCCACGCCGGCCTGGTGCGCTGGCTGGCCGCGAACCCGTCCAGTTCACTCGCGATGCATTGCGATGTCGTCGTCAACGTGGACGGCAAACAGGCCGACCTGGTCGGTGGCAATGTCCAGCACAGCGTCACGATGCGCATGCTGCCGGTGAACCGCAACGGACGTTTCTGGAACCTGCCGCGCGGGCCCAGCACCGCGTGCAATCCCGCCAACCCCAAGGCCTGCAGCTTCAACCAGCAGAACTGGGCGGCACTGCTCAAGCTCAAGCCGGGCCTGCCGATGCTGGCGCCGCCCTCGACGCCTGCATGGGACGCAACGCCCCGGCCGCAGCAGTGTTGCGTGAACTGCGTGGTGGGCTCGGGGGTGCCGCGTTGCCCGAAGCCGGCCAGCAGCGTGCCCGTGCCACGCGACTGAACGGCCCTCAATCGGCGGGTCGACCGTCCAGGAAGGCCTGCAGCGCCCGCGCATACGCCGGGCTGGCATCGAACCCGTTGTGCCCGGCGCCCTCTAGCACCACGATCCGGGGCGGCTGCGGCAATGCCTCGGCCAGCCGCCGCGTGCTGTCGGCCGGGATGAGCGTGTCGTGCTCGGCGCGCACGATCAGCACCGGTCCGCGGTAGTCGGCCAGGTGGCGGGCCGAGTCGTAGCGGTCGCGAGCGAGCCACTGCACCGGTAGCCATGGATAGTGCGCCTGGCCGACGGCGGCGAGGCTGTCGAAGGGCGTCACCAGCGCCAGGCGTGCGACGGGGCGGCTGGCGGCCAGCTGGCTGGCGACCCCGCTGCCGAGGCTGCGGCCGATCACGTCGACCGGGCGGTGCCGGCTGGAGACGACGTCGAACAGGAAGCGCGCGTCGGAGACCAGCGCGGCCTCATCCGGCGTGCCCGTGCTGGCGCCGTAACCGCGATAGGCCAGCAGGTAGACGGCATGGTCGGGGAACCAGCGGGCGAAGCTGTCGCGATGGGCGTCGATCGCTTCGGCATTTCCGCCGAAGTAGAGCAGGGCGCGTTCGGCGTCTCGGTTCAGCACCCAGCCGCGCAGCGTCTCGCCCTCGTGCCGCAGCACGAAGTCCGTCTCGCGCGCCGCCACCCGCGTCGCCGTCGGGAAATAGACCATCTGGCGCTGTCCGGCATACAGCCAGGCGCAGACGGCGGCATAGCCCAGGGCCAGCAGGAGAAGCGCGCCCAGGGCGATGCGGCCACCGTTCATTCCCGCTTCCGCGCCGCCTCGAAGGCCGCCAGTTGTTCGGCGCTGGCCTCGCGCTGGTGCAGCGCTTTCCATTCGGCGAAGGGCATGCCGTAGACGGCCTCGCGGGCTTCGTCGCGCGTCATGGTGATGCCGCGGGCCTCGGCCGCTTCGCGATACCAGTCGGAGAGGCAGTTGCGGCAGAAGCCGGCGAGGATCATCAGGTCGATGTTCTGCACGTCCGGACGCGCCTGCACGAGGTGGTCGCGCAGGCGGCGGAAGGCCGCGGCCTCCAGGTGGAGGGTTTCGTGGTCGATGTCGGTCATGGGGCGGTCCGTCGGGCTCGGCCTCGTCGGCCGGATGGGCGATAATGGCTGGCCACGACTCTAGCGCAGCCTCCCGGAAACCGCATGACCGACTCGCACGCCCCCCGACCCGCCGCGCTGGCCGGGACCGCAAGGATCCTCGATGGCAAGCGCATCGCCGAGGACCTGCTCGACTCGCTGGGGACGCAGGTCGACGCGCGCCTGGCCGCCGGCAAGTCCCGACCCGGCCTGGCGGTGGTGCTGGTGGGCGACGACCCCGCGTCCGCGGTCTACGTGCGCAACAAGCGCCGGGCGGCCGAGAAGGTCGGCATCCGTGCGATCGACCACGACCTGCCGGCCGATGCCAGCGATGCCGAGCTGCTGGCGCTGATCGACAGGCTCAATGCCGATCCCGCCATCCACGGCATCCTGTTGCAGTTGCCGCTGCCGGACCGGCGCGACGCCACCGCGCTGATCAACCGGATCAGCCCGGCCAAGGACGTGGACGGGTTCCATCCCGAGAACGTCGGCCACCTGGCCCTGCGCCAGTTCGGCCTGCGCCCCTGCACCCCGCGTGGCATCACCACGCTGCTGGCGTATACCGACCGCCCGGTGCGGGGCCAGAGCGCGACCATCGTCGGCGTGTCCAACCACGTCGGCCGGCCGATGGCGCTGGAGCTGCTGATCGCGGGCTGCACCGTCACCAGCTGCCACAAATTCACCCCGCCCGGCGTGCTGGAGGCCGCGGTGCGCGGCGCCGACATCCTCGTGGTGGCGGTGGGGCGCCCGGGCCTCATCCCGGGCGAATGGGTCAAGCCCGGTGCGGTGGTGATCGACGTGGGCATCAACCGCCTCGACGATGGCCGGCTGGTCGGCGACGTCGGCTTCCAGGCGGCGTTGCAGCGGGCCAGCTGGATCACCCCGGTGCCCGGTGGCGTCGGCCCGATGACGGTGGCCACGCTGATGCAGAACACCCTGGAGGCGGCGGAGGCGGCCGACGGCGACGTCGCCTGACGGCCGTCGCTGAACGGCGGCCAAGCCGGGTCGCGCGGCATCGCCGCTGGAACGCCCGGTTGCCCCACGGGGCAGCGCCAGCGGGGGCCGAACAGGTTACAATGACGCGCTTCATCCTCCCCGGGCCCGCCCATGCTGCGCATCCAGGCTGAAGCGCTTACCTACGACGACGTATCGCTCGTTCCGGCGCATTCCACCGTCCTGCCGAAGGACGTCTCCCTCACGACCCGCCTCACCCGCGACCTCAGCATCCGCCTGCCGATCCTCTCGGCGGCGATGGACACGGTCAGCGAAGCGCGCCTCGCCATCGCGATGGCCCAGCTGGGCGGCATCAGCATCATCCACAAGAACATGAGCGCGACGGCGCAGGCCGCGCAGGTCGCCCAGGTCAAGACCTTCGAGGCCGGGGTCATCAAAGAGCCCTTCACCGTCGGTCCGGAGACGACCATCGGCGAGGTCATCAACCTGACCCGCGCGCGCAACATCTCCGGCGTCCCCGTCGTCGACGGTGGCACCCTGGTTGGCATCGTCACCAGCCGCGACATGCGCTTCGAGAAGAAGCTCGACGATCCGGTCCGCCACATCATGACCAAGAAGGACCGCCTGGTGACCGTGGGCGAGGGCGCGTCCGACGAGGAAGTGCTCGAGCTGCTGCACAAGCACCGCATCGAGAAGGTGCTGGTGGTCAACGACGGCTTCGAGCTGCGCGGCCTGATCACCGTCAAGGACATCCAGAAGAAGCGCGACAACCCCAATGCCGCCTACGACAGCAGCGAGCGCCTGCTGGTCGGCGCCGCGGTCGGCGTCGGCGGCGACACCGAGGCGCGCATCGAGGCGCTGGCCGCCGCCGGCGTGGACGTGGTGGTGGTCGACACCGCCCACGGCCACTCGCAGGGCGTGCTCGAGCGCGTGAGCTGGGTCAAGAAGACCTTCCCGCAGCTGCAGGTGATCGGCGGCAACATCGTCACCGGCGACGCCGCCCTGGCCCTGATGGACCACGGCGCCGACGCGGTGAAGGTGGGCGTGGGCCCCGGCTCCATCTGCACCACACGCATCGTCGCCGGCGTCGGCGTGCCGCAGATCACCGCGGTCGCCATGGTCGCCGAGGCCTTGCAGGACCGCATCCCGCTGATCGCCGATGGCGGCATCCGCTATTCGGGCGACATCGGCAAGGCGATCGTCGCCGGTGCCTCGACCGTCATGGTCGGCGGCCTGTTCGCCGGCACCGAGGAAGCCCCCGGCGAGGTCGAGCTGTTCCAGGGACGCAGCTACAAGAGCTACCGCGGCATGGGCAGCCTGGGGGCCATGGAGCAGGGCTCCAAGGATCGCTATTTCCAGGACGCCTCCGACGCCGACAAGCTGGTGCCCGAGGGCATCGAGGGTCGCGTGCCGTACCGTGGCCCGCTGGGCAACGTCGTCCACCAGCTCGCCGGCGGCCTGCGCGCGACCATGGGCTACGTCGGCTGCGCGACAATCGAGGACATGCGCCGCAAGCCCAGCTTCGTGCGCGTGACCAATGCCGGCAGCCGCGAGAGCCACGTCCACGACGTGCAGATCACCAAGGAACCGCCCAACTACCGGGCCGGCTGACGCCGGCACGGCGTGATTGGTGATTCGGGGTTTCGTGATTCGCGAACATCCGGACCCGAGGCTGTCGCCGCCAATCGAATCACCCATCACCCAATACCCATCACCCACCATGACCGACATCCATAGCGACAAGATCCTGATCCTCGACTTCGGCGCGCAGTACACGCAGCTGATCGCCCGCCGCATCCGTGAGATCGGCGTCTATTGCGAGATCTGGGCCTGGGACCACGACCCCGCGGAAATCGCCGCGTGGGGCGCGAAGGGCATCATCCTGTCGGGAGGGCCGGAGTCGACCACCGTCGAAGGCGCACCGCGGGCGCCGCAGGAGGTCTTCGATGCCGGCCTGCCGATCCTGGGCATCTGCTACGGCATGCAGACCCTGGCCGCGCAGCTGGGCGGCGAGACCGAGGCGGCCGATGCCCGCGAGTTCGGCCACGCCGAGGTCGACCTGGTCGCGCACGACGCGCTGCTGGGCGGCCTGAGCGACCACGACGGCCGCCCGCGCATCGACGTGTGGATGAGCCACGGCGACCATGTCGCCAAGGCGCCGCCGGGCTGGACCGTCACCGCCACCACCGATCGCATCCCGGTCGCGGCGATGGCATTGGAAGACAAGCGCTGGTACGGCGTGCAGTTCCATCCGGAAGTGACCCACACCCGGCAGGGCCAGACCCTGCTGCGCCGCTTCGTCACCGAGATCTGCGGCTGCCAGACGCTGTGGACCGCGGCCCACATCATCGAGGACCAGATCGCGCGCGTGCGCGAGCAGGTGGGCGACGACGAGGTGGTCCTCGGCCTGTCGGGCGGCGTCGACTCGTCCGTGGTCGCCGCGCTGCTGCACCGCGCGATCGGCGAGCAGCTGACCTGCGTCTTCGTCGATACCGGCCTGCTGCGCTGGAACGAGGGCGACCAGGTGATGGCGATGTTCGCCGAGCACATGGGCGTCAAGGTCATCCGCGTCGACGCCGCCGACCGCTACTTCAGCGCCCTCGAAGGCGTGTCCGACCCCGAGGCCAAGCGCAAGATCATCGGCAACCTGTTCGTCGAGATCTTCGACGAGGAGTCGTCGAAGCTGCGCAATGCCAAGTGGCTGGCCCAGGGCACGATCTACCCGGACGTGATCGAGTCTGCCGGCAGCAAGACCGGCAAGGCCCACGTCATCAAGAGCCACCACAACGTCGGCGGCCTGCCCGAGCACATGAAGCTCGGCCTCGTCGAGCCGCTGCGGGAACTGTTCAAGGACGAGGTGCGCCGGCTGGGCGTCGAGCTCGGCCTGCCCGAGTCCATGGTCTACCGCCATCCGTTCCCGGGCCCGGGCCTGGGCGTGCGCATCCTCGGCGAGGTCAAGCGCGAGTACGCCGAGCTGCTGGCGAAGGCCGACCACATCTACATCGACGAATTGCGCAAGGCCGGGCTGTACGACAAGACCAGCCAGGCCTTCGCGGTGTTCCTGCCGGTGAAGTCGGTCGGCGTGGTTGGCGACGCCCGCGCCTACGAGTGGGTCATCGCCCTGCGCGCGGTCGAGACCATCGACTTCATGACCGCGCACTGGGCGCACCTGCCCTATGAGTTCCTCGGGCGTGTATCCAATCGTATTATCAATGAGTTGCGCGGTATTTCTCGCGTTGTTTATGACATAAGCGGAAAGCCGCCCGCGACGATCGAGTGGGAGTGACGCGGGCGCGCGATTTCGCGGCACCATGCGACGGGGGGGCGCAGAGAGGATGAGGAAGCTGTTCCTGTTGGCCGTATTGCTGGTCCTGGGCTGGTGGTACTTCGATGGCAGTCGCAAGATGACGGAAGCGTCGATCGAGGCGTTCCATGTCGAACAACTGGCGGCATTGGACCGGCATGAAGCCGCGGCCCTGTGCGCCAGCCTGGCGACCGACTACCAGGGCGAAGTCGTTTCGATCCAGGGCGAGCAGGCGACCCGTGAGACGGTGGGGCGGGAACGGGCCTGTCGCGACCTGGAAGCCTCGGTCGAACTCTTTCGCAGGCTCGACCAGGCCAGCCGTGGACTGTTGAAGCCACGCTTCGATGTACGGATCACCCGCGTCGAGCTGGCGACCGACCGCAAGTCGGCGAGAGTGGAGAGCGTGTCGACGCTGAAGGTGGGCGAGACGCTGCTGGCACGCACCCGCTCGACCGATACCCTGGTACGCCACGTGGGACGCATCAAGATCTCGGCGAGCGAATCCAGGAACTGGGTCTACGTGGAATGAGCACGCGACTGCGTCCCGTGCCGTGATGCCCCGGTGGCGCGATCCTGCCGCGGCCTTGAGCGAGGAGACCGATCGATGAGGACAGGTGCACGCGTGTGGTGCTTGGGGTGGATCCTGGGTCTTGCAGGATGTGCGGCCAACGGAGGGCTGGCCACCGGGGCATTGCCGGTGCATGGCGCGCGGCTGGAGGGCTTCGACTATCCGCATCCGGTGTCGACCTACCGCTTCCAGTCGCAGGGGCAGGCGCTGGAGATGGCCTACATGGACGTGCCGCCGGACGGCGCGCCCAATGGCCGGACCGTCGTGCTGATGCACGGCAAGAACTTCTGCGCGGCGACCTGGGAGGCCACCATCGGGGTGCTGTCCGGCGCCGGGTTCCGCGTCATCGCGCCGGACCAGGTGGGTTTCTGCAAGTCCAGCAAGCCCGCCGCCTACCAGTTCAGCTTCCACCAGCTCGCGGCCAACACGCATGCGCTGCTGGCCAAGGCCGGTGTCGAGCGCGCCATTGTCATCGGCCACTCGATGGGCGGCATGCTCGCCACGCGCCATGCGCTGGACTTCCCCGACGCGGTCGAGCGCCTGGTGCTGGTCAATCCGATCGGGATCGAGGACTGGCAGGCCGAGGGCGTGCCTTACGCGAGCATCGACGCGCTGTTCGCGCAGGAACTGCGCACCGACGCCGCGTCCATCAAGGCCTACCAGTCGCGCTTCTATTACAACGGCGCGTGGAAGCCGGAATACGACCGCTGGGTCGACATGCTCGCCGGCATGTATGCCGGGCCGGGCGGACGGCAGGTCGCCTGGAACCAGGCGTTGGCCAGTGACATGCTGTTCACCCAGCCGGTCGTGCACGAATTCGGGTCCATCCGCGTGCCCGTCGTGCTGATGATCGGCGGCAAGGACCGGACCGCGCCGGGCGCCGGGCGTGCGCCGCCGGAGGTCGCCGCGCGCCTGGGCGACTATCCCGTGCTGGGCCGCTGGGCGGCTGGGGCGATCCCCGATGCGACCCTTGTCGAGTTCCCCGAGTTGGGCCATTCGCCCCAGGTCGAGGCGCCGGCGCGCTTCCACGCGGCCCTGCTCGACGCCCTGGTCGAGACCGCCGATGAATGAGGCGATGACCGGCGACGAGCGCTGGATGCGCCACGCCCTGGCCCTGGCCACGCGGGCGGAGCGAGAGGACGACGAGATCCCCGTGGGCGCCGTGCTGGTGTCGGCCGAGGGCGAAGTGCTCGGGGAGGGCTGGAACCGCAACATCACCGAACACGACCCGACCGCCCATGCCGAGATCGTCGCCATGCGCCAGGCGGGATTGCGGCTGGGCAACCACCGACTGATCGGCAGCACGCTCTACGTCACCCTGGAGCCCTGTGCGATGTGCGCGATGGCGATGGTCCACGCCCGGGTCGCGCGTGTCGTGTATGGCGCCAGCGACCCCAAGACCGGCGCGGCGGGCAGCGTGTTCGACCTGCTGGCCGACCCCCGCCACAATCATCGCATCGAGGTGGTCGGTGGGGTGCTCGGCGAGGAGGCCGGCGCGCGGCTGACCGCTTATTTCAGGGCCAAGCGCGGCAAGCCCCGCGCGGGCTGAGGCCCGTCAGAAGAAGGTCGCGATTTCGTCCAGCGGCCGCTTCTCGGTCGCATGCCGGGGAATGGTGGCACCGGCCTTGGGATAGCCCACCACCAGCAGGATGTACGCCTTGTCGTGCGCCGGGCGTGCGCAGACTTCGTTGAGGAAGTTCATCGGGTTGGGCGTGTGCGTCAGCGTGGCCAGTCCGGCATGGTGGAGCGCGGCGATCAGGAAGCCGGTGGCGATGCTCACCGACTCGGGCACGTAGTAGTTCTTGCGCAGCACGCCGTCCGCCGAGGCGCTCTTGCGCTCGCCGAAAATGCAGATCAGCCAGGGCGCTTCCTCCAGGAAGGGCTTGTCGGCGTCCGTGCCCAAGGGCTTCAGGGCGTCCAGCCACTCTTCGCCGGCCTTCCCTTCGTAGAACGCCCGTTCTTCACGCTCGGCGGCCTTGCGGATCCGGCGCTTCATGCCGGCGTCGCCGATGACGCTGAAATGCCAGGGCTGGTGGTTGGCGCCGTTGGGGGCAGTGCCCGCGGCGCGCAGGCAGGCTTCGATGATGTCGCGCGGCACCGGGCGGCTGTCGAAGTCGCGCACGGTATGACGCGTGCGCATGCGCGCGTGGAAGGCCTCTGCATTGGCGCGCATCTGCTCGACCGGAAGCTCCTCGTAGTCGGGCAGGGGAATGGGCACGTACTCGTGGGTCGGGGCGACAGGCATCGGCGTGTCCTTGCTGGCGTCAGGCGAAGTGGTGGTCGGGCAGGGCCTGGATCAGGCGCCGCGTGGTTTCGAGGTGCGCGCGCACCTCGCGTTCGGCCGCGTCCGCGTCGTTGGCGAGGATGGCCTCGACGAGCCGGTGGTGCTGCGCATGCGTCTCGAAGGCCTTGCGGGGCTCGACCATCAAGCGGAACTGCAGCCCATGGATCGAATGGCCGAGCCGCTCGAGGACGGCGGCCAGCTGGGGATTGCCGGCCGCGCGCGTGCAGCGCTCATGCAGATCGCGGTTGAGGTCCGAGTAGCGACGAATGTCGCCATCGCTGACCGCCTCGTCCATGGCATCGAGCAGTACGCGCAGGGCGGCCGGGTCGGTGGCGAGTACGGGCGTGGCCTTGCGGATGGCGAGCGATTCGAGCGCGATCCGGAGCTCGAACCACTGCTCGACCTCGGCGCGCGACAGCTGGCGGATGGTGACGCCGCGGTTGGGTATCGCCGCGAGCAGCCCGTCGGCGACCAGCCGCTGGAAAGCCTCGCGTACCGACGATCGCGAGACCGCCAGCCGACGGGCGAAGTCCAGTTCGACCAGGCGCTGTCCCGGAACGACATGGCCTTCGCGGACGGCACGGGTGATCGCGCCGACGACGGCGTCCACGGCCGAAGGCGATTCGACCGAAGGGATGGCGGCGGCGTGGCTGGGCTTGGACGGGGCGGCTTGCATCGCCTGATATTGTCAGACAATATCAACGGACAATCAATGCCGCGCGTTTCTTCCGCCCATGACCTACGTCGTCACCGACAACTGCATCCGCTGCAAGTACATGGACTGCGTGGAGGTCTGCCCGGTGGACTGCTTCCACGAGCTCGAGGCGATGCTGGTCATCGACCCGGAGGCCTGCATCGATTGCGGCGTCTGCGAGCCCGAGTGTCCCGTCGAGGCCATCCAGCGCGACGGCGAGGACGCGCTGGGACCCTGGATCGCATTCGCCGCCGAACAGGCGGCACATGCCCCCGTGATCACCCGCAAGGGCGAGCCGCCGGCGGATGCGGCCAAGTGGGAAGGGCGTCCCGGCAAGTTCGCGCTCGTGTTCGGGCGGTCGCTCTGACGCGGCCCGCCGACACCTGGGCGACATCTCCGAATCACCTGTCCGTCACGCGCTTTGTGGGATCAATTCAGTCCGCATTTAGCTGCGATGGCATGCCGCGGCAGTCATCTGCAAGGCCTCCGCCGATGGCCTCCGCGAACCATTCCCTGCCACTCGCTTGGCGCAGGGATGTACAAGCGCGTCGCGCCGGGTTCGCGCCATCGCACACCCGCTTCCCCTGCTTTCTCGCACGTCATCGTTTCCCAGGTCGTACGCCAACAGGAGTCGTGAAATGCCAAGCAAGAAGCCCAACATCCTCGTCATCTGGGGTGATGACATCGGCATGTGGAACGTGGGTGCCTATACCCACGGCATGATGGGCGACACGCCCAACATCGATCGAATCGCCAAGGAAGGCATGATCTTCACCGATCACTATGGCCAGC
Organism: Marilutibacter aestuarii; assembly: GCF_006546775.1. Lineage (GTDB taxonomy): Bacteria > Pseudomonadota > Gammaproteobacteria > Xanthomonadales > Xanthomonadaceae > Marilutibacter > Marilutibacter aestuarii. The sequence goes on along the minus strand of NZ_VICE01000066.1, from coordinate 43,215 downwards.
CCAGTTGCACGGCAGGCCGTGCGGCCTTCATCACCGGGCAGCTGCCGATTCGCACCGGCATGACCACCATCGGCATCCCGGGGTCGCCGCGAGGCATCCAGAAGGAAGACCCGACGCTCGCCGAAGTGCTCAAGGCCGCCGGTTACAAGACCAGCCAGTTCGGCAAGAACCACCTGGGCGACCGCAATGAGTTCCTTCCGACCGCCCACGGCTTCGACGAGTGGTTCGGCAACCTGTACCACCTGAATGCGGAAGAAGAGCCGGAACAGCTCGACTATCCGGGCCAGAAGGACCCCGAGTACAAGAAGAAGTACGCGCCGCGCGGCGTCCTGCACGCCTGGGCGACCGACGAGGACGACGACACCGAAGACGGCGTGTTCGGCCGGCGCGGCAAGCAGAAGATCGAGAACACCGGCATGCTGACCCGCAAGCGCATGGAGACCTTCGACGGCGAGGTGCTGGAGAAGGCGGTGGACTGGCTGGACCGCAACAAGGAAGGCCCCTTCTTCATGTGGTTCAACACCACGGCGATCCACATCTGGTCGCATCCCCAGGAGAAGTACAAGAAGATGGCGGTCGCCGAGGGCCGTGCCGAAGAGGACCTGGTCCGCGCCAAGATGCTCGAGCACGACGAGCAGGTCGGCGTCCTGCTGAAGTGGCTGGACGACAACGGCCTGGCCGACGACACGATCGTGATCTACTCGACCGACAACGGCAACGAGCTGATGATGTGGCCCGACGGCGGCTACGCCCCGTTCCGCGGCGAGAAGGGCTGCACCTGGGAAGGCGGCGTGCGCGTGCCGATGCTGGCCCGCTGGCCGGGCAACATCCCGGCCGGCAGCAAGTCCAACGGCCTGCAGAGCCACGAGGATGTCTTCGTGACCCTGGCCGCGGCGGCGGGCCTTCCCGACGTCAAGGAAAAGCTGCTGAAAGGCTATGAAGCCAACGGCATCACCTACAAGGTCCATCTCGACGGTTTCAACCAGCTCGACATGTGGACGGGCAAGACCGACGAGTCGGCGCGCCGTGCCCTGTTCTACTACGACGAAACCGATCTCACGGCCGTGCGCGTCGGCAACTGGAAGATGCACATCGGCGTGAAGAAGGAAGGCATCTGGTGGAACGCGAAGTACTGGCCTTCGGTGCCCTACATCTTCAACCTGCGGATGGATCCACTGGAAAAGATGGACCCGGAAAGTCACGAGTGGGGTTACATCGGCCGCAAGTTCGTGGCGTCGAAGCTCTGGGCGCCCACCGCGGCGACCCCCTTCATCGAAGCGCACATGAAGAGCATCAAGGAATACCCGCCGCGGCAGGGCGCGGACACGCTCAGCGTGCATGTCGCGCTGGAGAAGGCGATGGCGTTGCTGGACAACCCGGGGGCCAGCAGCAACTAGCCGGGCCTGCCCGCCGCGGCGTTCCGGCACGCGGGGCGGGGATCGGGCAGGGCGCCCGGTTCCTCGCCCCCTGGCGCCCTCCAGCGCAGGGCGTCGATGCCCTGCGGCGGTGCGCCGCCGCATTGACGCCGACGCGGCCCCGCAGCGATCCTGCCTGCCACGGCATGAGCCCTGTCTCCTTCGCGGCGTATCCCCTTGGACCCAGCATCCACAGATCCGATCCGGGCGTTCTACAACGCGCATCCTTATCCGCCGCCGGTCCCCGACCTCGACCGCGTGCGCGAGCGCTGGCGAGACCCCGGCCGTAGCAGGTCTGAATTCCACCTGTTCTGGCCCGACCGCCCCTTCCGGGCGGAGTTCGACATCCTCGTCGCCGGTTGCGGCACCTCGCAGGCGGCGCGGCATGCGATCTGCTGGCCCGGGTCGCGCGTCACCGGGATCGATGTCAGTGCGACGAGCCTCGAAGAGACCCGGCGGCTGAAACAGCGATACGCGCTGGACAACCTCGAGACCGAGATGCGCGCGATCGAGGACGTCGGCCAGTCCGGCCGCCAGTTCGACCTCATCGTCTGCACGGGTGTACTTCACCATCTCGCCGACCCCGGGCTTGGCCTGCGCGCGCTGAGGTCGGTGCTGAAGCCGGGCGGGGCGCTCTACCTGATGGTCTATGCGCCCCATGGCCGCACGGGCATCTACCTGTTGCAGGCGTACTGCCGCCAGCTGGGCATCGGGACGTCGGCCGAAGAGATCGACGGACTGGTCGAGGTCGTCGAGGCGCTGCCCTGGCAGCACCCGCTGATGGCCGTGCTCGGCCAGTCGCGCGATTTCCTGGATCGCGATGCGCTGGCCGATGCCTTGCTCAATCCACGCGACCGGGCCTACAGCGTGCCGCAGCTGTTCGAGCTCATCGCGGCGTCCGGCCTTGCATTCCGCCGGTGGTACCGCCAGGCGCCCTATCTGCCGCACTGCGGTGCGATGGCAAGGACGTCCCACGCCGCCCGGGTCCGCGCGCTGCCGCCCCAGGCGCAATTCGCCGCGATGGAGCTCTGGCGCGGCGCGATGGCCACCCATAGCGTCGTACTCGGGCGGGACGACGAGGAGGCAGGCCACCCGGTCGATTTCCAGGGGGAAGACTGGATGGGTTACGTGCCGATCAGGCTGCCGGCGACCGCCTGCGAACGCGAGCAGGTGCCGCCGGGCGCAGTGGGCGTACTGTTCAATCGCAGCCACCGCTTCCACGACATCGTCCTTCCAGTCGGGCCGGAGGAGGCGCGGATGCTCGAAGCGATCGACGGTCAGCGCACGATCGGCGAGATCGCCAGCATGGCGGGCTCGCCTGCGCCTGCGGGGCCGCGCGCCTTCTTCGAGGCGCTATGGCGCCATGACCAGGTCGCCATCGACGCGTCGAAAGGCGCCGCCTGATCAGCGCCCCCGGTTGCGCCGGGCCGTCGCGCGGGCGTGGCCGTGGTCCATTTCGTCGTTGATCACGCGTACGGCCAGGGTCGACTCGTAGGCGAGCAGCACGCTCGCAGCCAACAGCATGGTCACGCCCAGGGCCGCGAGCGCCGTGGGCGCGGACACGAAGCGATAGCCCAGGAAAGCGTCCGCGGCCACGGTCAGGCTGGTGCCGACGAAGCAGCTGACGGCGATGTACAGGAGCTGGCCGCCATAGAGCGTGATCCGGCTGCGCCGGCGCTGGATCGCGATCTGGCTTTCGATCCTGCGCAGCTCCTGGTCATCGGATGCGCTCTCCAGTTCCTGCAGGAGCGTCCGCGCCCGGTCGATCACGCGGGCCAGGCGCGCGTTCGCCGACATCAGCAGCGACGCGGTGGCGGTCAGGAAGAACGCGGGCGCGAGCATCGCGGTCAGGATGGTGTAGTGGGCGGCGGCGTCCTGGAGCATGGCGGTACGCGATGGCGGGGTTGCCGCTATCATGCCCCGAGACGACAACAGCGGCGAGACATGACGACGAAGACAGGGAAGGGCGACCGGCTCATCTGGATCGACCTGGAAATGACCGGGCTGGACACCGACACCGACTCGATCCTCGAGATCGCGACGCTGGTGACCGATGCGAACCTGGAGATCCTGGCCGAGGGACCCGAGCTGGCGATCCGCCACAGCGAGGCACGTCTCCAGGCGATGGACGACTGGAACCGTCGGCAGCACGGCGGCTCCGGCCTGTGGAAGCGCGTGGTCGAGAGCGGCGTGGACATGGCCGAGGCCGAGTCGCGCACGCTCGCCTTCCTGCAGGAGTGGGTGTCGGCGGGCACCTCGCCGATGTGCGGCAATTCCATCTGCCAGGACCGGCGGTTCCTTCACCGCCTGATGCCGGCGGTCGAGCGCCACTTCCACTACCGCAACCTGGACGTGAGCACGATCAAGGAGCTTGCTCGACGCTGGGCGCCCAGCGTGCTGTCGGGCGTGCAGAAGCAGGCGCGCCACACCGCCCTGAGCGACGTCCACGACTCCATCGCCGAGCTGCGCCACTATCGCGGTTTCATGGGCCGCCTGTCGGGCATCGACGGCGCCTGAGCGACGCCGCGGTAGCGCGTGAAACCGGGGCGCGGACCTAAGCGCCGGCGCCCGGGTCCGAAGGCGCGGCCAGGCGCTCCTGGACGCCCGGCGGCAGCGGCGCTCCCTCGACCACCTTGCCATCGAGGTGGTGGTACATGTGCACGTCGCGTTGCGGGAAGGGGATGCTGACGCCGGCCTGGTCGAAGCCCTTCTTGATCCACTCCGTCAGCTCGCACTTGGTGACGAAGTAGTCGGCATTGCCGACGTGGCAGCGGATGCCCAGGTTGACGCTGTTGTCGCCCAGTCCGTAGACGAGCACGTCGGGCGCCGGCTCGGGAAGCACGCGCTCGTCGCCGTTCATGAGTTCCAGCGCGATCCTGCGCGCCTCGTCGATGTCGTCGCCGTAGCCGATGCCGATCACGATCTCGACGCGGCGCATGACGTCCGGGGTGAGGTTGATGATCGAGTCGGTCGTGATCAGGCTGTTGGGCAGCACGATGGTGTTGTTGTCCGGACCGCGCAGCCGGGTCTGGAAGATGCTGATCGACTCGACCTTGCCGGTCTCGCCGTTGATCGTGACCACGTCGCCGACCTTGAACGGCTTGAGCGTCACCAGCATCACGCCCGAGGCGATGTTCGACAGCGAATCCTTCAGCGCCAGGCCGACCGCCAGGCCCGCCGCGCCGAGCAGGGCGAAGGCCGAGGTCATCGGTACGCCGAGGATGCTCAACGAGGTGAGCGCCAGCAGCACCAGCAGCGCCACGTAGGCCACCTTGCGCAGGAACATCACCGCGGTCGGCTCGACCTGGGCGCGCGAAAGCCCCTTTTCGGCCAGGCCGGCCACCCATTTCACCAGGCGCATGCCGATCACGAAGATCAGCAGGGCCCAGAGCAGTTTCATCCCCCAGGTCACCAGGAACGCGGTCACCTGCGTCGATTCAAGGTCGTTGAACCAATCCATTCGCCATCTCCGGATTCTTCAAATGCAGAGCCCCGCTTGATGCGGGGCTCTGGTTGTGCCGGCAAGCATATAGACCGGCACGTTAGCGTAACGTCATGCCACCGCTTCAGCCCTTCGCCGCGTCCTTGGCCTTGGCCAGCTTGAGCCAGGTATCGACGACGGTGTCGGGGTTGAGCGAGACCGAGTCGATGCCCTGTTCCATCAGCCACTGGGCCAGGTCGGGGTGGTCGCTCGGGCCCTGGCCGCAGATGCCGACGTACTTGCCCTTGGCCTTGGCGGTCGCGATCGCCATCGCGAGCAGCTTCTTGACGGCGGGGTCGCGCTCGTCGAACAGATGGGCGACCAGGCCCGAATCGCGGTCCAGGCCCAGGGTCAGCTGCGTGAGGTCGTTGGAGCCGATCGAGAAGCCATCGAAGATCTCCAGGAACTCTTCGGCCATCAGCGCGTTCGAGGGAAGCTCGCACATCATGATGATCTTCAGGCCGTCCTTGCCCTGCTCGAGACCGTTGGCCTTGAGCACCTCGACCACGCGCCTGCCCTCGTCGAGCGTGCGCACGAACGGGATCATCACCCAGCAGTTGGTCAGGCCCATCTGCTCGCGGACCTTCAGCACCGCGCGGCACTCCAGCGCGAAGGCCTCCGCGAACGCCGGGTCGACGTAACGGCTGGCCCCGCGGTAGCCGATCATCGGGTTCTCTTCGTGCGGCTCGTAGCGGCTGCCGCCGATCAGGTTGGCGTACTCGTTGGACTTGAAGTCCGAAAGGCGCACGATCACCGGGTTGGGCGCGAACGACGCGGTGATCGTCGCGATGCCCTCGGCCAGGCGGTCGACGTAGAAGTCGACGGGGTTGCCGTAGCCGGCGGTGCGCTCGTCGATGCGCTTCCGGGTCTCGGCGTCCTGCTGGTCGTACTCGAGCAGGGCCTTGGGATGCACGCCGATGTGGCTGGCGATGATCATCTCCAGGCGGGCCAGGCCGACGCCGGCGTTGGGCAGCATGGCGAAATCGAACGCGCGCTCGGGGTTGGCGACGTTCATCATCACCTTGAGCGGCGCCGGCGGCATGTGCTCCAGGTCGGCGGTGTGGCGTTCGAAGGGCAGGGCGCCGTCGTAGATGAAGCCGGTGTCGCCCTCGGCGCAGCTGATGGTGACCACCTGGCCGTCCTGGATGGTATCGAGCGCATTGCCGGTGCCGACCACGGCGGGCACGCCCAGCTCGCGGGCGATGATCGCGGCGTGGCAGGTGCGGCCGCCGCGGTTGGTGACGATCGCCGCCGAGCGCTTCATCACCGGCTCCCAGTCGGGATCGGTCATGTCGGCGACCAGCACGTCGCCCGGCTGCACGCGGTTCATGTCGTCGAGGGAACGGACGACGCGCGCCACGCCACTGCCGATCTTCTGGCCGATCGCGCGGCCCTCGCAGATCACCGGGCCGCGCTCGCCGAGCTGGAAGCGCTCGATCTGGGTCGCCTTGGCGCGCGACTTCACTGTTTCCGGGCGTGCCTGGACGATGAACAGCTTGCCGCTGACGCCATCCTTCGCCCACTCGATGTCCATCGGGCGGCCGTAGTGCTTCTCGATGACCATCGCCTGCTTGGCCAGTTCGTGCACGTCCGCGTCGTCGATCGAGAAACGGTTGCGCAGTTCGGCGGGGGTGTCTTCGATGCGCACGCGCTCGCCGGGCTGGTCCGAATAGACCATGCGCAGCTGCTTGGCGCCGATCGCGCGGCGCAGGATCGCCGGGCGACCCTCGCTGGCGGTGCGCTTGTAGACGAAGAACTCGTCGGGGTTGACCGCACCCTGCACGACCATCTCGCCCAGGCCATAGCTGGAGGTGATGAACACCACGTCGCGGAAGCCCGACTCGGTGTCGAGGGTGAACAGCACGCCGGAGGCGCCGACGTCGGAGCGGACCATCAGCTGCACGCCCGCCGACAGGAACACGTCCTCGTGCTTGAAGCCGTGGTGGACGCGGTAGGCGATCGCGCGGTCGTTGTAGAGGCTGGCGAAGACTTCCTTGACCTTGTGGACGACGTCGTCCTCGCCGGTCACGTTGAGGAAGGTCTCCTGCTGGCCGGCGAACGAGGCGTCGGGCAGGTCCTCGGCGGTCGCCGACGAGCGCACCGCGACAGCGACCTCACCGCCGCCGTTCTGGTCGCACAGGCGGCGATAGGCCTCGCGGATCGCCGCGTCCAGGTCGGGCTGCAGCGGCGCGTCCGTCACCCAGCCGCGGATCTCCGCGCCGGCGGCGGTCAGCGCCGGCACGTCCTCGACGTCGAGCGTGGCGAGGCGGTCGAAGATGCGCTGGTGCAGGTTGTTGTGGTCGATGAAGGACTTGAATGCTTCCGAGGTCGTGGCGTAGCCGCCCGGTACCGAGACCCCGAGGTTGGCCAGGTTGCCGATCATCTCGCCGAGCGAGGAGTTCTTGCCGCCTACGCGGGCGAGGTCGGACAGGCGCAACTCATGCAGCCAGAGGATGTTCTCTTTCAAGACGGGGGACTCCTGGTACGGCGCAACGATCGGGGCTGGGGCGGGGCGGGCGCACATGTCCCGCGGACAAGCCGCTATGATCGCCTGTGCGCCGGGCGCTTACAAGGTTGATCCGGCGGGCTTTTTCGTATGGGCACGGCATTCTCCGGGGGAGCCAGGCATGGGTTTGCGACCGGTTTTCTATATTTCCGACGGCACCGGCATCACCGCCGAGACCATCGGCCACACCCTGTTGACCCAGTTCCAGGAGACCCGCTTCGTCAGCGAGCGCATCTCCTTCGTCGACAGCGTCGAGCGCGCCCGTGAAGCCTCCGAGCGCATCCGCAAGGCGGCCGAGATGCACGGCGTGCGTCCGGTGATCATCAATTCCTGCGTCGACAACAAGGTCAGCGCGGTGCTCGAGGAGAGCGGCGGCCTGCTGCTGGACGTCTTCGCCCCGTTCATCGCGCCGCTGGAAGAGGAATTCGGCGAGACCCGCCGCCACGCGGTCGGGCAGGCCCACGGCCTGGTCGACTTCGAGACTTATCACCGGCGCATCAACGCGATGAATTACGCGTTGACCCACGACGACGGCGCCAGCATCGACTACGCCGAGGCCGACCTGATCCTGGTGGCGGTGTCGCGGGCCGGCAAGACGCCGACCTGCGTCTACCTGGCGCTGCACTACGGCATCCGGGCGGCGAACTATCCGCTGACCGAGGAGGACCTGGAGCACGACCGCCTGCCGCCGCGCCTGCGCCCGTACCGCAACAAGCTGTTCGGCCTGACCATCGACCCGGTGCGCCTGCAGCAGATCCGCCAGGAGCGGCGCCCCGATTCGCGCTATGCGCGCCTGGAGACCTGCAAGCGCGAGGTGGCCGCTGCGGAGATGATGTTCCGCGCAGAACGGATTCCCACCTTGAGCACCACCCATACCTCGATCGAGGAAATCTCCAGCAAGGTCCTCTCGACCCTGGGCATCCGCCGCGAGATGTTCTGAGGCGGGGCGGTCCGACGGCGTGCCCATTCGAGCGGGCTGAATCCTGAAGGTATGCCCGACGGCGGCCGCGGTCAACGCTGCCGCGGGCGCCGTTGCCCGTGTAGGATCGAAGCCATGCCGATGCTTGCCGCCACCGCCGAACGCCTGCCGCGCCTCAACCGATTCGGTTGGCTGATGGGGCTCTATGGCGAGAACCACGGGCGCTTCCAGCGCCTGTTCGCGCCGGCCCGGCTGGGCCTGGGCCGGCATCGCTCATCGGTGGGCGACGGCCTGGACCTGTGCCTGGACGTGATCGAGCAGCACCGCTACACGACCGAGCTGCGCCTGACCTACGCGATGCCCGACCCGGTGACCGGCGAGCCCGATCCTTCGGCATGGCTGCGCGTCTACCACGACACCCGCCAGCTCGAGGCCACGCACTGTTACATCGGACGGCGCTGGCAGGACGTGATCGGCCTGTATCCGCCGCCGGCCGAGGTCATCGGGCATCGCATGCGGATGAACACCTTCCTCGGCAAATGGCTCGAATACCTGGGCGAACGCGGCCACGGCATCGCGACGTTGCGGGGGCCGGAAATTGTTTCGGAAGAAGTCATCAAAACCGCTTGACGACTTCGAAAACGGCCCCTAACATAGCCGTCTTTCCAGCACGTGGGGCCATAGCTCAGCTGGGAGAGCGCTACAATGGCATTGTAGAGGTCGGCGGTTCGATCCCGCCTGGCTCCACCACTTTCCTGGAAATAGAAGTACCTCTAAAGCAGCACCTCGTCCCCATCGTCTAGAGGCCTAGGACACAACCCTTTCACGGTTGCGACCGGGGTTCGAATCCCCGTGGGGACGCCAAACAAAAAAGATAAAGCCCTGATTCGTCAGGGCTTTTTTCTTTTGCATTCGGGGCTGGCGACTCGATTCTTCGCCGGTGTTCTTGCACGCACAGTGCCGGATGCCTCTACTGGCGGTCGTTGCAGGAGCGAGGCGCATGGCGTGGGCGCGCATCGCCCCCCGGATGCCACCCGAGTCCCGACGCCAGGTGATCGCTTCCGCGCGCGCGAGGCCTTTGATCCTCGTGCGAAGTTCATTGCCGCCAAGTTGAGGCGAGCGGTGACAACTCGCTCCGTGAAGATGCGCCCGCTCAGACGCGGCGTTCCGTCCCCATGTTGCCGGGGCAGGTGCATGGCCTTGATCGCAAACGGACGTTCACGATTTGCTCAATGGCGCTTCCACGGCCTCGGCCTTTGCAGGCCGGTTGGTCGCTCGATACATAGCGGCGAGCGCGCGCCTGTTTGCTCGCGCGTCGGACTGCCGGGCAGGAATCGACTCGAAGATGCTGATCGCCTGGACGAAGTGCGCTTCCGCTTGTTCATAGCGTTTCAGGGCCTCGCAGGTCACGGCGATGTTGCTATGGGTGGTCGCAACTGACGGATGGTCAGGTCCCAGCGCCGCCTGGCGGATCGCGAGAGCGCGCCCATACGATTCAAGTGCCCTGTCGTACCGCTTGCCCTGGTCGTAGATGACACCAAGGGTATTGAAGTAGCCAGCGACGCTGGGATGCTCGGGGCCAAGTTCTCGCGTCTCGATCGCCAGTGCGCGCAGGGCAATACTTTCGGCCTCTTCAAGTCGATCCAGTCTCCACATGAGGTCTGCCATGTTGCCGAGCAGTGAGGAGAGATCGCTGTCGGCGAAGCCTTCGCGATCAAGGATCCCCAGCGCGCTTCGATACAAGGCCTCCGCGCGGTCAAGTTCCCCCTGGCTGTGATAAGCCAGCGCCAATGCAGCCGTGGCGTCGGCGACCTCCCGCGAGTCGGCGGCATAGGCCGCTTCCACCGAAGCCAGCGCCTGTTGATAAAGGGTCAGGGCGCGGTCGTACCGCCCCTGTTCGCGATACGCCTCGGCGAGATTGTTGTAGGCCGTCGATCTGTCTTCGGCACTGGAACCCGGGGATGAAACGATGGACGGCAACGCCTGCTCGAAACTGAGCTGGGCTTCGGTGTACTGGGCCAGAGCCAAATGCGCTGCGCCAGCCAGGGTCGCCGCTTTGGCAAAGGCCAAGCTGGTGTCGCCCTGTTGCTCACGCGCCCGCTGCGCGGCTCGGTCCGCTAAAGCGACGCTTCCAACGAAGTCCCCTTGCGCGTAAGCACGATCCGCTTGCGCGTAGATCTCCTTCCACGACTCCTTGGCCGATGGGTCCGACTTGCATGCACCAAGCACCATGCAAATGGCCAGAAACAGGCAGTAGCCTTTGCGCGCGAAGCCGGACACGGACCCGCGCCTAGGCCTGTAGGAATTTCTCATGGGAGCCCTTCCCAAGGACGTTTGCGCTGAGCTTAGGGCGGGGCTCGCCACGCAACAAGTCTGCCGACCTTCCCAGGCGTGCACGTGAAGTTTGCGAATTGAATGATTTGACGGTTCATAGAGGTTTTCGCCTGAGTCGTAACCCGCTGTTTCTCAATCGTTTGGGCTCGATTTGGACGAGGGTTCCGAGCGGGAAAAAAGTCGGGGGTCGAGCTCGGATCCCGGTGGGAGCGCCATATAACGAAGCAGAAGTCCACTTTTCGCTGGCTTCTGTTTTTTCCCGCCTGGCGTCTAGACGGGGCAGGGCGCGCGGAGTCCGGGCGCCCTCCAGAGTTGCCGTGGCCGGCGTGCATGGCGCAGTATTCGCGCCGTTAACCCGTCCTGGCGTACGATTTGCCCATGCCACTCCGTTCGTTCGCGTTGCGTGTCCTGGTCGCGTTGCTGCTGGTCCTCAATGGGGCCGGTGGCGCTGCGGCGTCGGTGCGCATGGCGTTCGTGCACGGCGGTATCCACGAGACCGCGGTCGATGCGGGGACCGCGTCGGGCGCGATGGCGGCAATCGAATCGGCGCCCTGCCACGACGACGGGGCGTCCGCGCCCGTCGCGACCGCCACCGTTCCGACATCGGCGGCGGAGGCCGGCCATGCCGGCGGCGACGACTGCTGCGCCGGCGACAGTTGTGTCTGCGCCTGCCTGTTGCACGCCTCCGCGTTGCCCCCGGGCGTCTTCGAGGCGATGCGCCCGGCGCCCGGACCGCTCCGGCTCGCCCGTGCCGGCGAGGGTGCGCCCGATCCGTTGCGCACGCAGCTGATCCGACCGCCGATCGCCTGAGCCCGCACGGCACCCTCGTGCCGCGCCAGGCTCGATCGCCATTGCGGCTGACGTCGCATTGGCCGGTCGAGCGGCAGCCTGCCGACCTTTCGTTGCGGAAGGTCCCGTCGATGCTCCCACGGAGTCCAGCATGTCTTTCTTTTCCCCCAAGGGCGCGGACGCAGTCCCCAGCGCCCTCTCGCGCCGACGTTTCGTCCAGGGCCTGGCCGCCGGTGGCGTCGTCGCCGGCCTGGCCCCCTGGGCCGGTCGCGCATGGTCGTCGCCCACCACGGTGCCCGGCGCCGTCCTCACCGGCACCGAGTTCGATCTCGCCATCGGTGAGTCGCCGGTCAATTTCACCGGCCGCACGCGGCCGGCCATCACGGTCAATGGCCGCCTTCCCGCGCCGCTGCTTCGCTGGCGCGAAGGCACCACCGTCAACCTGCGCGTCCACAACCGCCTGCCGCCGGGCTCCACGCACGGCGATGCCACGTCCATCCATTGGCACGGCATCATCCTGCCGGCGAACATGGACGGCGTGCCCGGGCTGAGCTTCGACGGCATCGCGCGCGGCGAGGCCTACCACTACCGCTTCGACGTCAACCAGGGCGGCACCTACTGGTACCACAGCCACTCCGGTTTCCAGGAGCAGGCCGGCCTGTACGGCCCGCTGGTGATCCACCCGATCGCGCCGGAGCCTTTCGCCTTCGATCGCGATTACGTGGTGATGCTCTCGGACTGGACGGACCTGGATCCGGCGGCCCTGTTCGCGCGCCTGAAGAAGATGGCCAGCTACGACAACACCTACATGCGCACCGTCGGTGATTTCGTGCGCGACGTCGAACGCAAGGGCCTGGCCGACACCCTGGACGACCGCGGGATGTGGGGGGAGATGCGGATGACGCCGACCGACCTGTCCGACGTCAACGCCAACACCTACACCTACCTGATGAACGGCACCACCTCGCTGGGCAACTGGACGGGCCTGTTCCGCAGCGGCGAGAAGGTCCGCCTGCGCTTCATCAACGGCTCGGCGATGACGTATTTCGACGTCCGCATCCCCGGGCTGAAGATGACCGTGGTGGCGTCCGACGGCATGTACGTGCATCCGGTCACCGTCGACGAGTTCCGCATCGCCGTCGCCGAGACCTTCGACGTCATCGTCGAGCCGAGCGGGCAGGACGCGTTCACGATCTTCGCGCAGGACATGGGCCGCACCGGGTATGTCAGCGGCACGCTCGCGACCCGCGAAGGCCTGCGCGCGCCGGTGCCGGCGGTCGACCGGCGTCCCATCCTCACCATGGCCGACATGGGCCACGGCGGCATGGACCACGACATGGGCGCGATGAAGGGCATGGAGGGCGGCTGCGGGGCGAACATGGGGCACGGCGACGGCCACGACATGTCGGCGATGTCGCATGGCGACACCATGCAGTCGCATCCAGCCAGCGAAGAGGGCAATCCACTCGTCGACATGCAGACGATGTCGCCCGAGCCGCGCCTCGCCGACCCGGGCGTCGGCCTGCGCGACAACGGCCGGCGCGTGCTCAGCTACGCCGACCTGCGCAGCCGGTTCGAGGATCCGGATGGGCGCGATCCCGGACGCACGGTCGAACTGCACCTGACCGGTCACATGGAGAAGTTCGCCTGGTCCTTCGATGGCATCAAGTTCGCCAGCGCCGAACCGCTGCGGATGAACTATGGCGAACGCCTGCGCATCGTGCTGGTCAACGACACGATGATGACGCATCCGATCCACCTGCACGGCGTCTGGAGCGACCTGGAGGACGAGAACGGCAACTTCATGGTGCGCAAGCACACCGTCGACATGCAGCCGGGCACGCGGCGCAGCTACCGCGTGCGCGCAGACGCGTTGGGTCGCTGGGCCTACCACTGCCACCTGCTGTACCACATGGAAGCCGGGATGATGCGGGAAGTGAGGATCGAGGCATGAGCACGCCCGAATCGAAGCGCGCGACGCTTTCCGTCGCACTCGCCACGTCCCTGGTGGCCATCGCCTGGTCTTCGGCGGCCCTGGCGCAGGACCCGCACACGCACCACCGCGCCGCGGCATCCGCGACCGCGCAGGATGTGCTGGATAACGATCCGGCCGAGGCGCCCGACCCTGTGACGCCAGCCGCGCAACAGCCGGCAATGGATCATTCGAAGATGGACCACTCGAACATGGACCATTCGAAGATGGATCATGCTGCGATGGGACATGGCGCGTCCGGGAGTGGGACCGCAAGCGAAGCACCTCGAACGCCGATCCCGCCCGTCAGCGAAGCCGACCTGCGGGCGGCGTTCCCCGATCTGCATGCGCATGCCATGCACGGCGACAGCGTGCACAGCTACTGGTCGATGGACCGCCTGGAGGCCTGGGACGCCGACGAGCACGGCACCGGCACCGCCTGGGAAGCGTTGGCGTGGATCGGCGGCGACGTCGACCGGATCTGGTTGCGAAGCGAGGGCGAACGCAGCGACGCCGGCACCGAGTCGGCCGACCTCGAGGTCCTCTACGGCCACGGCGCCTCCCGCTGGTGGGACGTGGTGGCGGGCATCCGACACGACTTCGGTGGCGAAGGGCCGTCGCAGACATTCGCCGCCCTCGGCGTGCAGGGCCTGGCGCCGTACAAGTTCGAAGTGTCCGGGACGGCGTATCTGGGCGAGTCGGGGCAGAGCGCGGCGACGCTGGAAGCCGAGTACGACACCCTGCTCACCAACCGCCTGATCCTGCAGTGGTCGGCCGAGGCCGAATTCAACGGCAAGGACGACCCGCGCCGTGGCATCGGCAGTGGGCTCGGCCACCTCGAAGCCGGCGCGCGCCTGCGCTACGAGTTCAGCCGGCGATTCGCGCCCTATGTGGGCGTGAGCTGGGAGCGGGCCTACGGCGGTACCGCCGACTACCGCGCGGCCGAGGGCGAAGACCGCGACGACACGCGCCTGGTCCTGGGCGTGCGCTTCTGGTTCTGAACAAGGAGAACATCGATGAACGAACGACTTGATCCGCGTCGCGCAAGGCACATGTCCACGCGCATCCTGCTGGCGCTTTCGATCGGAAGTGGCGTGGTCGCCTGCGCCGAGGTCGGCCCGCCGGCCGGCATCGCGCAGGCTTCCGTCGCCGCGCCGTCGGTGGCGATGCCTGCCGCAGCGGCCGCGAGCGACACCGCGCGCCCACCCGGGTCCGCGGCCGGGAAGGCCCATGAGGCCGGGTCGGAATGGCCGCCGGTGATCGTCCACAAGAGCCCGAGCTGCGGGTGCTGCACGCTCTGGGTCGAGCACCTCGTCGAGGCTGGTTTCAGGGTCGAGACGCGCGAGCATGCGCCCGATGCGCTGGATGCGCTCAAGCGCGGCCTCGGCATCCCGTACGGCAAGGGCTCGTGCCACACCGCCGAGGTGGGCGGCTATTTCGTCGAGGGCCACGTGCCGGCGGAGGACGTCAAGCGCATGCTCGCCGAGCGTATCGACGCCCGCGGCCTGGTGCTGCCGGGCATGCCGATGGGCTCGCCGGGCATGGAGATGCCCGATGGCCGCAAGGTGCCGTTCGCGGTCGAACGCGTCGACGCTGACGGATCGACCACGGTCTACGTGCAACATTGAGCGTGTCCCGCCCCGCGGCCGCACGAGGGACAGGGCGGGGCGGGGGGGCTTGACTCTGGACCATGGTCCAGCCTGCAGACTGCAGCGATCCCCACATCCGGACACGGACGGAGCACTGCATGAAGATCGGAGAACTCGCCCGCAGGACCGCTGTCGGCATTGACACGGTGCGGTACTACGAACAGCAGGGCCTGATGCGTCCGGCCTCGCGCCTGCCTTCCGGGTATCGCCTGTTCGACGAACAGGACGTGTCGCGGCTGCATTTCATCCGCCGGGCGAAGGCGTTGGGCTTCACTCTGGTCGAGATCCGCGAACTGCTGGCGCTGTCGGACAATCGCGACGACGACATGGCCACGTTGAAGGCCACCGCCGAGGAAAAGCTGCGCGACGTCGAGCAGCGCATGCTCGAACTGGCGCGCGTGCGCGATGGCCTTCGCACCCTGGTCGACGCCTGCCCCGGGCACGGCGCGCTGAAGCGCTGTCCGATCCTCAACGCATTGGCGGAGGACGCGGCATGAGCAGCGACACCCATCACCACGGCCACCCGGACCATTGCTGCGGCTCGAAGCAGGCGCAGGCCGGCGCGGGCCATGTGATCGATCCGGTGTGCGGCATGGCAGTCGACCCGGCCACCCGTCCCCATGGGGCCACGTTCGAAGGCGAGACGTACCACTTCTGTTCCGATCGCTGCCGGCAGAAATTCGAGGCGGATCCGGCGCGCTACCTCGACGCCGGCAAGGACAGCGCGGGGGAGGGGCCCGGGTCGCCGCCCGCGGCCGGCACCATCCATACGTGTCCGATGCATCCGGAAGTGCGCCAGGAGGGGCCGGGGACCTGTCCCAAGTGCGGCATGGCGCTCGAGCCGGAGATGCCCAGCCTGGAGGACGAAGACAACCCCGAACTGCGCGATTTCAGCCGGCGCTTCTGGTGGACGCTGCCCCTGAGCGCGATCGTGTTCGTGCTGGGGATGTTCGGGCAGCACCTGCCCGTGCCGGGCGCCACGGCGCGCAGCTGGATCGAGCTGGTGCTCGCCACGCCGGTGGTGCTCTGGGCCGGCTGGCCCTTCCTGGAACGCTGCGTGGCGTCGATCCGCAATCGCAGCCCCAACATGTGGACGCTGATCGGGATCGGCGTCAGCGCGGCCTACCTGTACAGCGTCGTCGCCACCGTCGCGCCGGGCATCTTCCCGGCATCGTTCCAGTCGCATGGACGGGTAGGGGTGTACTTCGAGGCCGCCGCCGTGATCGTGTCGCTGACCCTGCTCGGGCAACTGCTCGAGCTGCGCGCGCGCTCGCAGACCTCGGCGGCGATCAAGGCGCTGCTCGGCCTGGCGCCGACGACGGCACGAAGCCTGCGCGACGACGGCACGGAGGAAGACATCCCGCTCGCCCACGTCCATGTCGGCGACCGGCTGCGGGTCAGGCCCGGCGAGAAGGTGCCGGTGGACGGCACCGTGCTCGAAGGCCGCTCCAGCGTCGACGAGTCGATGCTGACCGGTGAGGCGATGCCCGTCACCAAGGGGGTCGACGATGCCCTGATCGGAGCGACGATGAACGGCAACGGCAGCCTGGTCATGCGTGCGGACGAGGTCGGATCGGGGACGGTGCTGGCGCGGATCGTGCAACTCGTCGCCCAGGCCCAGCGCTCGCGCGCGCCCATGCAGCGCATGGCCGACAAGGTGGCGTACTGGTTCGTCCTGGCGGTGCTCGCGGCGGCCGTGGCGACCTTCCTCGTCTGGGGCCTGTTCGGCCCGGAGCCGGCATGGACCTTCGCCGTGCTCAACGCGGTGTCGGTGCTGATCATCGCCTGTCCATGCGCGCTCGGCCTGGCCACGCCGATGTCGATCATGGTCGCGACCGGTCGCGCCGCGAGCGTCGGCGTGCTGTTCCGCGACGCAGAGGCGGTCGAACGTTTCCGCGAGGTCGACGTGCTGGTCGTCGACAAGACCGGCACGCTGACCGAAGGCCGGCCTGCGTTCCACGAGGCGATCGGCATCGACGGCGTGGAGGCAGATGCGCTCCTGCAGGTCGCGGCAAGCCTCGACCAGGGCAGCGAGCACCCGCTGGCCGAAGCCATCGTCGAGGAAGCGCGCCGGCGCGGCCTGTCACTCGAGGTGGCGGAGGACTTCGAATCGGTGACCGGGCTGGGGGTGCGCGGCCGCGTCGCCGGGCGCGAGGTCGTCCTCGGCAACAGTCGCCTGATGGAAGAAGCCGGTATCGATCCCGCGCCGATGCGCGAGGCCGCCGAGCGCCTCCGGGAGGAGGGCGCCAGCGTCATGTTCCTCGCGGTCGCCGGGCGACTCCACGGACTGGTCGCCGTCGCCGATCCGGTCAAGGCGTCCAGCAAGCCTGCCATCGACGCGCTGCGCGAGGCCGGCATCCGCGTGGTCATGGCGACCGGCGACGGTGAGACCACCGCCCGGGCCATTGCCGGCAGGCTCGGCATCGACGAGTTCCATGGCGAGGTGCGCCCGGAGGAAAAGGCCACCCTCGTCAAGCGCCTGAGGGAGGAGGGCGGCTGCGTGGCGATGGCCGGCGACGGCATCAACGACGCTCCGGCACTCGCCGCCGCCGACGTTGGCATCGCCATGGGCACCGGCACCGACGTGGCCATGTCCAGCGCCCAGGTGACCCTGGTCAAGGGCGACCTGCGCGGCATCCTGCGCGCCCGTGCGCTGTCAGAGGCCACCGTCCGCAACATGAAACAGAACCTCGGCTTTGCCTTCCTCTACAACAGCATCGGCGTGCCGGTCGCGGCCGGCGTGCTGTACCCGTGGCTGGGCCTGCTGCTCAGCCCCATGGTCGCGGCGCTGGCGATGAGCCTGTCGTCGGTGTCGGTGATCAACAATGCGCTGCGGCTCAGGCACGGCGCGGCGGCCGAGCCGGCATCCATCGCTGCAGCGAGCCAGGCGCAGTCGACCGAGGCCAGGCCGTGAGGTTCCTTGGAGGAGGTTTGATCGCATGAACAAGTACGCGAAATTCGCCGCCATGATCGCCACGTCCACCCTGGTGATGTTCGGGCTCATGTACCTCAACACCTACAGCCTGGACCACGTGTTCTTCAGCGAGACGCGCGCGTACATGGCGCTGGTGATGGGCGCTTCGATGGCCATCGTGATGCTGCTCTTCATGCTGGGCATGTACGACAACACCCGCACCAACGTCGTGATCCTGGCGGGCAGCGCGCTCGTGTTCGCCGGTGCCCTGTGGCTGGTACGCAGCCAGGAGACCGTTGACGATGTCTCCTACATGCGCGCGATGATCCCGCATCATTCGATCGCCGTGCTCACCAGCCGACGCGCCCACATCGCAGACGCCCGCGTCCGCGAGCTGGCCGACGGCATCATCGAAGCCCAGGTCCGCGAAATCGACCAGATGAAGGCACTGATCGAGGACCTGGAGCAAAGGGAGGCGGCGAAGTAAGCGACAGCGGCGGGTGCACCCAAGCCTTGGGACTTTCGGGCCCCGGTGAGGTTCGCGCTTGGGTACTGCCTTACCGGCCCGTTGGTTGGCTGCAGTTTCCAGTGTTCGATGTGCGCCGCGAGCCCGACTTCTGGAAGCGGCGCTGGGCGTCGATTCCATTGAATCGGCTGCTTGGCGACCTGCAGGGTATACCTTCCTACTCACGCCGAAAGATGCATTCAAGCCGTGGTCGGCATGCAGCCGTGGGTAAAGCGATGGCGACCGGGCACGCCCTGAATTATTCGCTTCGCGACCTGCGATAAGGGATGCTTGTCGAGGGCAGGGAAGGGCAGCTACCGGCCCATTGCGGACGTGCACACGATCATCGCAAGCCTTAGCGCAGATTTCACGCGACGTTCACGGAAGAAGTTCGAACGTCCTTTTCCACGCATGGCACTAGTCAGGGGTGTGCAATTGGAACGCTTCGCTGCAGGACCAGTCACCGCCGTCGCTCGCGTCATGATGTTCGGCGCGGCGATAGACGCGATCTGCGAGATCAGGGCGTTTGGGCGTTCCGCTATCCCTTGTTGCGGTCGCCGTGATCGCGGTCGCGCCAGCGTTCGGTCCGCCCTTGCTCCTGCGCGCCCCCTCGTCGGCTGGCTCGCCCGAGAGGCTCCGGAGAGGGCAGGGGCGTCGCGATGAACACGCGCACGCTTCACGACGCCGACGCCGACGCCGACGCACCGCAACGCCGGGAACGTCCCCTGCGCCATCTTCCGGAGCCCGTGCCGCCAGTGCCGGAGATTGATGTCGCCGATCCACGGGCCTCCACCGAGTATTCCGCCTACCGCACCGGCCTGTCGAACCTGCGCACGGGGCTGTCCGAGCATCGGACCGACCTGTCCGAGTTCCGCACCGACCTTTCCGGGAATCGCACCGAGATGTCGATGCGGCGAACCGGCATGTCGTTCCAGCGCACGCGCATGAGCGCGGATCGCACGCTGATGTCGATCGTGCGCACCTCGCTTTCGCTGATCAGCTTCGGCTTCACCATCTTCCAGGTCTTCAGCAAGGCCCTCGGCCTGCCCAACGTCGCGCTCGCCAGCGACGCGCCGCGGACCTTCGGTCTCGCGCTGGTGGCGCTCGGGATCGTCCTGCTGACCCTCGGCATCGCCTACCACGTGAAGTTCATGCGCAGCTTGCGCAGCGAGCGGTCGAAGATGGTTCGCGACGGCCTGCTGCATGGCGACAGCCCCTATCCGGTGTCGCTGACCCTGATTACCGCCAGCCTGCTGTGGCTGGTCGGCCTGTTCGCCATCGCCAGCATGGCGCTCGATGCCGCACCCGCTGGGTAAGCGCCTGCCGCCCCTCGTTCGACGCCTGGCCGGCTCACTGGAGAGCAGGTCCATGGCTACCGCAAAGTCGAGAAAAAACTAGCCGGCGAGTGCGCGCCATACGTGCGCGCAAGCCCAACATTCACGTGATCCGGGGTGACGACATTGGTATTTCCAACCTCCGCTGCTACTCGCATGGATGGATGGGCTACCAGACGCCCAACATCGACCGCGTCGCGCGCGAGGGCATGATGTTCACGGACTGATACGGCGAGCGATCCGCCAAATCTCCTTGAGGTCGTGAATCGAGTCCAATCCTTCGAAGTTCATCTCCATTTCGGTTCCAGGATATGCCTGTCCATCGAGTTGGCCGCGCGCTTCTCCAGCCACCGTTCCGGTCGTGCAGACGAATTTGCGCAAGGCTGACTACCACGACCTTCACAAGCTGGCGTCCCGTTGCGGGCTTTCCTTGTCCTGCGCGTCGTCGTGAGTCGAAGCCCGCGCGTCGGAGTTCGGCGGCATCGCGTAGGAGTAGGCCTTCCAGCCGTTTCCGCATGTTGGACTGACGATGAAGTCCATGCGCGTCGTTACGTTGTCGGGTGGGCCGTCTCAGCGCGCGAAGGGTGACAGGGGCGTCCAAATGCCGAAGCTGACGTTGGAGCCACTCCTTGAGGGCTGACATAATATGCATTATGCGAACTGACTTGTTGTACGATTTCATGGCCAAGCCGCCTCCTACGCGGTTTGAGTGTGACCAGCGGTAGCCTCCGCTGGCAAGTGTTGCCCTTCGGGACAACGCAAAAGCGGGTCATCAGGGGCGGATTCGTCCGCCTCTGGCGACTCCGCCCTCGGCGCTCCAGCGCCTACAGCAGAAGCGGCGCATCCCTGCGCCATATCCGTTGGGGGCTGCGCCCCCAACACCCCGCATTCCTCATCTGGCCAAACCATGCCCTCCGGAAGATCGGGGTAAACGCAGCCCGAGGAACCAGTCACGCCTAGTCCCAATGCCTGGGCATTGATGCGTTGCCTGAAGATTCCTGCAAGAGCGTCCCGGAAATCGGCCCGGCTGGCCCACGGCAACCCATCATCCAAGAAGGATTCGCCGGGCGGCGGGCTTTGCAGTCGAGATGCCGCATAGAACGCAGCGAACGCGTGACGAATCACCTGCTCGGGCGTAATCCAGTCCCAGCAGTCCCGAGGCCGCCGCTCAAGCCCATGACCCGTCACGAGCCCACCCCCATAGCGACGGGATCAAAGGGAGAAGGGTCACCGCTTCGCGGCTCCAGAGTCCTCCCCGTGTTACTACACGGGGGAAGCGCCCACCACGAAGCACCCACAGAGAATCCCTCCCAAGCCAGTTGAGGGGGTTTGTTTCCAGAACAGTGGGGCTGCATGCCGTCCCGGCGTTCTATCCGGGTGACCTCCCCGCCAATCCCCCCCAAGGGGGTTATGGGGGTTTCAAGAAGCCCATCAGGCTTAGCTTTCAGCGACATTGCATCGCCTGACGACTGTAGCACGATCGAAATGGGGGCGTGCGGCCGCGGCCTAGAGTCGGCCTTGCCGTCCGCCAACGCCCCCCCATCGTTCATCTGATTCCTGTCACGTTGTCGGAGCAGATCACTAAAGGCATCCGCACGCCGGAACAGCAGAGACAGCCACCCCATATCAGCCGGAACCAACTCATGACTCTCTGGCGTAACCAGCTTCCCACGCACGACCCTGTAGCTCTGCCATGCGGGATCCACGAACTCGCCATGCCGAAGGACGCGGAGCAGCTTGAAAGCGGCATAGCTAGGCCGAGACTTCCCGGTTTCCCAATGGCCGATAGTCCGCAGGCTCACACCGAGCAAGTCGGCAGCGTCCTGGCGAGTGAGTCCGCCGAATACGCGAGCGTCCCTAAATTGCTCGGCGGTGATCTGATTCCGACGCGGCGCCCTACCCCATTTGCCGGTCCGAGACGCTGAACGAGAGCGCCCCTTATGCATTATGCGAAGTTAAGGATAGGCCCATGGTAGTCTCACCTGGCGCGTCAGACGCCTTTCACGGCGCCTCCTTCGGCGCTGCTGCCCCATTGGCGCAAGGCTGTCCTAGCCCGCCGCGTAGGATGCGCAGGACTTCGTCTATGACCTCCGGCGACTTGTACAGGTCGTGTCCGGCGTCGACGACCAGGGTCGAGTCCGCGCCTGACAGGGTCGCGCTGTCGAGTGGCACGACGCCGTCGCCGTCGTGGTTGGGGCGCTTGCCTGCGATCGTGTGGTAGCGGATGCCGGGGGCCGGCAGCAGGGATTCGCCCGCGCGGCGTACCGGGTGGCCGGCGTCGAGCGTGATGATGCTGTTGAGCCGCGATGCCGCGTAGCTGTCGACGAGTTCGGGTTGGATCGACTCCGGGTTGGCCCGCGCGAGCCGCCTGAGGGCCTGGATCTCGGGCGCCCGCCGGCCCACCAGGGCCTCGGCGATCCGGCCCGTGAAGCTTCGCGCCCGTGGACTGCCCTTGTGCGGTGCGGCGAGCATGACGACGGTGCAGACGCCCGGATACGGACGCAACAGGAAGGTCGATGCGATGCCTTCGACGTCTTCCGGGCTGCCCGGGAGCCGCTCGGGCGGCACGGTGAAGGCGGCGTTCCATAGCGTGTCGCCGCTGTCGACGGCCAGCATGCGGGCGACCACGCCGCCCAGGCTGTGGCCGACCAGGACCATCTTCGCCCGTGCCGGATCGTCGCCTTCGGGGTCGAGCAGCGACCACATCCGGTCGAGCGACTGCTGGACGCGTCGTCGCGACACCAGCAGTGGCGCGTTGGTCTGGAACACCACGTGCATGACCTGGTAGGCGTCGCGGAGCACCGGATCGGCCCAGATGGCCCCGGAGAGTTCGGCCCAGATGATGGGATGGCTGCCGAGCCCGTGGATCATCACCACCGGCGTGCGCCTGGGGTCGTAGTCGCGCAGCAGGTAGACCCCTGCCCTGCCCTCGATCGCATCGCCGCCGAACAGGCCGAACACGCCCTGGCTGGGCAAGCGCGACCGGGTCGCGCCGACCGCGTAGAACGACAGCGCGTCGAACGCGGGACTGACGACATGGCCGGCGACGACGATCGGCGGTGAGGTCACAGGGTCGACGATATGCAAGGTTGGCGTCTGGCCTCCACCGAAGTCGACCCAGGCCGTCGCCCACTGGTGGATCCCTTCCGCGGGGTACACCTCGCAGCGGGGATCGTCCTCGCAGCGATCGGTGCGCAGGACCACGGGCAGCCCGAATCCCGGCTGTCGGTAGGTCCAGCCGGTAGGCAGGCGTACGTCGGCAGCCGGCGTGACCTTCAGTGCGCCGCGGAACATGCGGCTCGCGCCCACGATCTGCACCCTGAGCGGCACGCCGTCCACGCGTGCGACGCCGGGCAGCCAGCCATCGGCTCGCTGCCGGAACAGGTCGAGCAGGAAGCCATCGGAACAATGCGCCAGCAGGCGGAGCGCCGGGGCAGCATCGGTGCCCGGGGGCTGATCGCCCGCAGCCGCTTCCGCGTCGCGCGTGCATCCTAGCCAGGCATCGGCGCGGCGCGACGAGTGCGGCTGGCGAGCCGCGGCCCGGGCCAGGTCCAGGGCGCGTTCGAGCCCCGGGTCCGCCGCCGTGGCGGGCGGCGGCGATATCGAGGCAGGCGGCGTGGTCGTGCATGCGCAAAGCGATGCCAGCAGGCATGCGACGGCGAAGCGAGCGAGTCGCACCACTGGCCCAAGGGTCGCACTCGGCACGGGCGCTCGGATCGCCACCTCGCCGGTCGCGCTCAGGAGATCGGCGCCCCCAGCGGGGTTTGGCGCGCGTGGCGCAGCCGTGCGACCTGCCACGCCGCACCCACCAGGTACACCGCGAAGCCGATGCCGACGCACAGCTTCAGCATCGGGTCTTCGGGGCCGGTGAAGGCCGGTGATCCGAGCGGCAAGCGCGTGCCGGTCTCGGTCAGGCCCGGGATCAGGTGGAAGAAGAGCGTGATCAGGTAGGCGAGCGCGGCCACGTAGGCGGCGGGCCCTGACCGGCCCGCGCGCCGCTCCGCGCCGAAGCCGATGGCAAGCGCGACCAGGGTCATGATCGCCAGTGCATGCGGGGGGCCGAAGCCACCGTGCCGGAAGATGAAGAGCCCGGTGACCGACGTGGCGACCGTCAACAGCACGTACGCCAGGCCCGATCCCGTGCGGGTGCCGAGCGTGCCGTGGCGGACCAGTGCGACGATCCCGCATGCGACCGCGACCAGCGCGATCAGAGTGTGGAACGCGCCGAAGGATGACAGGTTCAGCATCTCGAGCATGGCCGTTCTCCGCTAGGTGGCGGCGGGTGATTCCCGGTGCGATGGCGCCTCAGCTGCGGGCGAAGGCGAGCAGGTCCGCGTTGAGTTGTTCCCGGCTGGTGTCCCCGAGCGAGTGCGAGCCGCCCGGATACACCTTCAGCGTGGCGTTGGGCACCAGTTCCACCGAACGCCGTGCCGCGGCATCGATCGGTACGATCTGGTCGTCGTCGCCGTGGATGATGAGGGTCGGCACGTCGAACTTGCGCAGGTCTTCGGTGAAGTCCGTCTCGGAGAAGGCCTTGATGCAGTCGTAGGCGTTCTTGAAGCCGGACTGCATGCCCTGCTCCCACCAGGACCGGATCTGGCCCTGCGAGACCTTGGCGCCCGGCCGGTTGAAGCCGAAGAACGGACCGCTGGCGACGTCGAGGAAGAACTGGGCGCGGTCCGCCAGATAGGCCTCGCGGAAGCCGTCGAACACCGACAGTGGCAGGCCGCCGGGGTTGTCCGGCGTCTGCACCATGATCGGCGGGACCGCGCCCATCAGCACGGCCCTGGACACGCGCGACGTGCCGTGGCGGCCGATGTACCGGGCGACTTCGCCGCCACCGGTGGAATGGCCGACCATCATCACGTCCTTGACGTCGAGGTGCTCGAACAGCTGCGCGAGGTCGTCGGCGTAGGTGTCCATGTCGTTGCCGCCCCAGGGCTGGCTCGAGCGGCCGTGGCCGCGACGGTCATGGGCGATGCAGCGGAAGCCGTGGCTGGCCAAGTGGAATACCTGCGGGTCCCATGCATCGGCCGACAGCGGCCAGCCGTGGCTGAACGAGATGACCGGTCCGTCGCCCCAGTCCTTGTAGAAAAGCGTCGTGCCGTCTCGGGTGGTGAAGGTAGCCATGCGCGGAGCCTCGCTGGGATGGGGAGGAAGGGGCGCGCCAGCCACGGGGAACGGAAGGGGCGGCAACGCGAAGGCGGCTGCCGCGGCCAGGCCACCGGCCAGCAGGCGACGACGCTGGGCGTCGTGCAGGTCGAAGGCGGGGTCGTGATGCATCGGCCGCGTTACCCGGTGTGGTTGGCGAAGGCCCGAGCGTGGCGCTTCCCTCCCCTGCCGGATTGCATTTTCGTGCGGTGTCGCAGTCGCAGGCTCAGAGCTGGATGATGCCGCGGCGTATCGCGATGGTGACCGCGTGCGTGCGGTCGTTGGCGGCGAGCTTCGCCATCAGGCTCTTCATGTGCGCCTTGACGGTCTCGTCGGTGATGCCGAGCCGTCGCGCGACGGCCTTGTTGGAATTGCCGTTGGCGACTTCGCGCAGCACCTCGATCTCGCGCGTGCTCAGCGTTTCCTCGCCCACGTGCGCTGCCAGCGATTCGGCGACCTCCGGGGGGACGCGGCGGCCGCCGGCGTGGACGTGGCGGATGGTCTCGACCAGTTCGCGGCGCAGCATGCTCTTGAGCAGGTAGCCATTGGCGCCCGCGCGCAACGCACGCAGGGCGCGCACGTCGCCCCGGTACGTGGTCAGCACGACGATGCGCGCATCGGCATCGAGCTGCCGGATCGCCTCGATCGCGGCGATGCCGTCCATGCCGGGCATCTGCAGGTCCATCAGGACGACGTCGGGGTGATGCCGTGCATACAGTTCAACCGCCTCTCGGCCGTCGGTCGCCTCGCCCTGCACGTCCATGTCGGGTTGCGCGCCGAGCACCGCCGCGATGCCTTCGCGCAGCAGCGGGTGGTCGTCGACCACCAGGACACGGATCGATGGCCCGTGCACTGCGGGGTCTGGAGGGTCGAGTCCGGCGATCGACGTCGGGATCATGACGGTGTGCCTCCGAAAGCGGTGCGCAACCAGGACCATCGGGAGCTGCGCAGGCAGGGACGATAGGCGCTTCCCGCGTCGATCCGCAATTCGACTTCGGTACCGGCCCCCGCGCGGGACCAGATACGCAGGCGGGCGCCGATGCGGGACGCGCGCTCGCGCATGCCGTTCAGCCCCCAATGCCCGGGTCGGCCGCCCCGCTCCAGTGTGTCGTCAGCGATGCCGACGCCGTCGTCGAAGATGCGCAGGCGCAGTTCGCGGCGTCCGTATTCCACGGTGGCGCAGATCCGGCCTGCCCCGGCATGGCGGTAGGCGTTGAGCATGGCTTCGCGTCCGATGCGGTAGAGCTCGTCGCGGACGATCGGGTCGAGCGCCTCGGCGTCGCCCTGTGCGCTGACCTCGATGTCGGGTCCGCCGGGCTCGCGCAATTCGGCCGCCACCTGGCCCAGGAGCTCTTCCAGGTGGCCGGCGTCAGGGGCGGTGGCGCGCAGGTCGAGCACGCGGTCGCGGCCTTCGACGAGCACCTCGTCGGCGCGCTGCAGGGCATGCTCCATCGCACTGCGCGCCGGGTCCAGCGACGGCAGCGTGTCAGCCACGGCCTGGAAGCGCAGGATGAGGCCCTGGATGCTCTGGAGCAGCGTGTCGTGCAGCTCGCGGGCGATCCGCTCGCGCTCGGCATGCCGTTCCTGGAGGCGTCCGCGGATGTGCATGCCGAGCTGGCGCAGGCGCAGGTAGTAGGCCAGCCACAGCAGCGCGACGATGGCCAGTACGCACAACACGGCAAAGCCGCGGGTCTGTTGGAACGCTGGCTGGATGTAAAGCGCCTGGCTCGCCGGTGCCAGGCTCCAGACCCCGTCTTCGTTGGCCGCCATGACCTCGAAGCGGTATTCGCCCGGGCCGAGGTTGGTGTAGAACACCTGCCGTCGCGGGCCGGCCTCCTGCCAGCCGTCATCGACGCCGAGCAGTCGATAGCGGAAGGCGACGCGCTCGGGCACGCCGAGGCTGGTGGCACCGTAGCCGATCTCCACGTTCCGCGTTCGCGGTGGCAGCACGACACGCGGGCCGGCCGGAAATTCCGTGTTGGCGGTCGAGATCGAACGCATCATGACGCGCGGTGCATGCGTGTTGCGACCGACCCGTGCAGGGTCGATCCAGGCGACGCCCTGGTTGGTCGAGACCCAGACGCGGCCGTCGCGGCCCTTCAGCAAGGTCGGCGTCGAGCTCGACTGCACCGCGACCCCCAGCAAGCCATCGCGCTCGTCGAAGAGGCGGATCGAGGGCGGCTGCAGCCTGGCGAAGGCGCGCGTCGCCTCGCGGTGAGGGAGCTGGACCACGCCGCGGATGCCATTGAGCCACAGGCCGCCATCGGCATCCTCGGCGATACCGGTGACGGCACCCAGTTCGGGCACGGCGTTCGCGCCCAGGGTCCGGAAACGGATGCCATCGAAACGCGCGAGGCCACGTTCGCCCGCGACCAGGAAGTGGCGCCGGCCGGGGTACAGGGCAGTGACATCGCCCATTTCCAGTCCCTCGCGCGTCATGCGCCGGAAGTGGCCATCGCGCCACCAGGCGACCTGGCCATGGCGCTCGGCCATCCAGAGCCTGCCTGCCGCGTCGAAGGCGAGCACGCGCGGCTGGAGCGTCGTGGTTGGCAGCACCCGCTGCCAGGCACCGGCCGCGTGCCGGAAGAGTCCGCGGTCGAGCAGGCTTACCCAGAGTGCGCCGTCGGGCGCCGCGGCCATGGCCAGCACGTCGTAGGTGGTGACTGCGGTGGGCGTCGGCAGCGGTACCTCTTCCAGCCGCGCCCCGCGCAGTCGCCAGAGGGCGCGTCCCAGCAACCAGAGCTCATCGCCGGTGCCGCCGGCGATCGAAAGCACTTCGGGGATGGCCATGGCATCGCGCCAGGTGCCGTCGCGTTCGCGCAGCAGGCGTTCGCCCGTCCCCACCACCATCCCACCCCGGCTGGTGGCGAGGCCCAACCCATGGTGCGCCGTCTCGAGGGTGGGCGCGAGCATCATCGCGTCGCGTCGACGGAAACGGTTGAGGCCCAGGTTGGTCCCGATCCACATGTTGCCTTCGATGTCCTCGAGCACCGGTACGGCCATGTCCGAACCCAGGCCGTCGCGGCGCCCGAACGCCTCGACCCCGCGGTCGGGCGTCCAACGCACCGCGCCGCCATTGCGCGCATCGGTCAGCCACAGCTGGCCGTCGCGCGCGACCGCCATGCGCTTGGCCGCGATGTCGGCGAGGGCCGGGGCGGCTTCCGCGCTGAAGCGGCCGTCCTGCTGGAGGATGCGGCGCGTGCCGTGCGTGGCATCCGACAACCACATCTGCCCGTCGTCGGCTTCGGCCATCACCGCCTCGATCCCGATGTCGAAGTCCGACGCCTCGAAGCGCGGCGATCCGGGGCGACGGCGCAGCAGGCGTTCGCCGGTCGCGGCCCAGAGGGTCTCCGAGCGGTCGACATGGACCCAGAACACCGGGCCCGCGGGCACGCCCTCGGCCTCGCCGATGCGCGCCCAGTCCCCGCCCCGCCAGGCCGCGAGCCCGCCGGATGTCGCGGCCCAGACGGTGCCCTCGCCATCCTCGGCGAGCCGGTACACCGCGCCCGCGGGGAAGCCGGGGCCCGGCGGGTAATGCTCGAGGCGGCCATGGTGCAGGTGGCTCGTACCGCCGCCGAAGTAGCCCACCCACAGGTCGGTATCGTCGCGAAGCAGCAACGCCGTCACATTGCCGGAAAGCCAGTGCCCGCCGCTGGGCGGCGTCACCGCCGAAAAGGCGATGCCGTCGAAGGTGTAGAGCCCGCTGCCGGTGCCCAGCCAGAGGTGGCCGTCGGGCGATTGCGCCAGCGCCCAGACGTCGGCGGGCGCGCCGTCCCGGAGGGTCCAGGCGGTGTGCTGCCGGTCGGGCAGGCCGGGATCCGGGCCAGGCGCTACCGTCGCCGCCCGTGAGACACAGGCAACTCCTGCAAGGGCGAGCCCAAAGGCCAGCCAGCGTCGAGCGGATCGAAGGGCCAGGACGCGTCATCCGTGCCGGGGGAGATCGCCTTGTCATCCTAACGATGCCAGCGGCCAATACCAGTCACGGCCGCTCCCCCTTTCGGGTGATCCGGGTGGCACGCGGATTGGGGTAACGCCCCGGCCCTGCCAGGGCGCAGCCTTGGATGCACGCAGTCCCCCACCCGCCTTCGAGGTGCTCCCCCGTGCCTGCCTGCGATCCCCTCCCCCACGGCGATGCCCATGCGACGGGCGGGCTCGACCCGCGCGCCTTCGAGCGGGTCAACCGCTTCATCGGCGACCACCTCGGCGAGCGCTTCTCGCTGGCCGAGCTGGCCGCGACCGCCTGCATCAGCCGCTTCCATTTCGCCCGGCTGTTCCGGCAGCGGACCGGCACCAGCCCGATGGCCTACGTGATGCGGCTGCGGGTCGAGCGGGCGAAGGTCCTGCTCGCCGAGGGCGATCGATGCATCGCCACGACGGCGGCCGACCTGGGCTTCTTCGACCAGAGCCATTTCACCCGGACGTTCCGCCGGGCAACCGGTGTTCCCCCACGGGCCTTCTCGCGCCTGAAACGACACGGCACGTCCCGCAGCGAACCCCGCTTGCCGGACTGCGTTCCTTCCTGCACGCCACGGCGTGCCCACGACGAGTGAACCCCCAATGGCCAGGATCCTGGTGCTGTACTACTCCGCATATGGGCATGTCGAGGCCATGGCCCGTGCCGTCGCCGAGGGCGCGACGGGCGCCGGCGCCACGGTCGACGTGAAACGCGTGCCCGAACTCGTTCCGCTCGAGGTGGCGCAGGCGTCCCAGTACAAACTCGACCAGCCGGCCCCGGTCGCGGCAGTGGCCGAGCTGGCCGACTACGACGCAATCATCGTCGGCACCGGCACGCGCTTCGGGCGCATGTCCTCGCAGATGGCCAACTTCCTCGACCAGGCAGGTGGCCTGTGGGCGCGCGGCGCGCTGCATGGAAAGGTCGGCGCCGCGTTCACCTCGACCGCCACCCAGCATGGCGGCCAGGAAACCACGCTGTTCTCGATCATCACCAACCTGCTGCACTTCGGCATGGTGGTCGTCGGGCTCGATTACGGCCATGCCGGGCAGATGACCCTCGACGAGGTCACCGGCGGCTCCCCGTATGGCGCGAGCACCATCGCCGGCGGCGATGGCTCGCGGATGCCGAGCGAGAACGAATTGCAGGGCGCGCGCTACCAGGGGCGCGTCGTCGCTGAAACCGCCCTCAAGCTTCACGGCTGATCCCTCGCCGGCATTCGTCTCCTCCCCCGCTTCCGGAACCGTCGCCATGCCCAAGGCCACCCCTGCCGCCGCGTCTTCGCTTCTCACGCCCACGAACCACGTGCTCATCCTCGTCGACCACCAGTCGCAGATGTCCTTTCCCGTCCGCTCCATCGACGTCGCCCTGCTGCGCACCAACACCGGCATGATCTGCAAGGCGGCGGCCGGCTTCGAAGTACCGACGCTCCTGACGAGCGTCGCGATGGCGAGCTTTTCCGGCCCGCTGTTCCCCGAGATCGAAGAGGTGTTCCCGGACGCAGACGTCATCGACCGCACGACGATGAATGCCTGGGAGGACGCCAGCGTCGTCGCGCGTGTCGAGGCGATCGGGCGCGACAGGTTGGTCTTCGCAGGCCTGTGGACGAGCGTGTGCATCGTTGGCCCGGTGCTCTCGGCGATCGAACAGGGCTTCCCCGTGCATGTCATCACCGATGCCTGTGGCGACGTCAGCGACGAGGCGCACGAGCGTGCCGTCCAGCGGATGCTCCAGGCGGGCGCGGAGCCGATGACCAGCCTGCAATACCTGCTCGAACTGCAACGCGACTGGGCGCGCGCCGCGACCTATGGCCTGGTCACCGGGATCGCGCGCAGCAATGCCGGCGGCTACGGGATCGGCATCCAGTACGCCAAGTCGATGTTCGGCGCCGAGGAAGGCCACTAGCGCCCCACCGGCGCGGGGGACTGGACCATGCCCGACGCCACTCGAAGGCGATTCCTGCAAGGACTGGCGGTGGCCGCGAGCGGCCTGCCGCTGGACGCACTCTCGATGCATTGGAGCAGCCCGATGGCCGAGCTCATCATCCACAATGCCCGGATCTCCACCCTCGCCCGGGCCGGGACCGGCACGCCGCCGGAAGCGCGGGCGCTGGCCGTCCGCGACGGCCGGATCATGGCCATCGGCGACGAGGCGCGCGTGATGGCCCTGGCGTCGCCCGCGACGCGGGTCATCGATGCCGGCGGTCGGCGGATCATCCCGGGCCTCAATGACAGCCATACCCATCTGATCCGGGGCGGGTTGAACTACAACCTGGAACTGCGTTGGGATGGCATCGGCAGTCTCGCCGACGCCATGGGCCTGCTGAAGGCGCAGGTCGATCGGACCCCTCCCCCGCAATGGGTCCGCGTCGTGGGCGGCTTCAGCGAGCGCCAGTTCGACGAGAAGCGCCTGCCGACCCTGGATGAGCTCAATGCGCTGGCCCCCGACACGCCTGTGTTCCTGCTCCACCTCTACGACCGCGCCCTGCTCAATCGTGCCGCCCTGCGCGCGGTGGGCTATGGCCCGGAGACGCCCGATCCGCCCGGGGGCCGGATCGAGCGTGACAAGGCCGGCCGACCGACCGGCCTGCTCCTGGCCGAGCCGAATGCGTTGATCCTGTACGCGACCCTCGCCAAGGGCCCGCGGCTGCCGGTCGAATACCAGGCGAACTCCACCCGCCATTTCATGCGCGAGCTGAACCGGTTGGGCATCACCTCGGTCATCGATGCTGGCGGCGGCTTCCAGAACTACCCGGAAGACTACGAGGTCATCCAGGCCCTGCACGCCGCGGACGAGCTCACGGTGCGGATCGCCTACAACCTGTTCACCCAGAACAAGGGTGGAGAACGCGAGGACTTCGAGCGCTGGACCTCGATGCTGCGCCCGCGCCAGGGCGACGACCGCCTGCGCCACAACGGCGCGGGCGAGATGCTGGTGTTCTCCGCGGCGGACTTCGAGGACTTCCGGCAACCCCGCCCGGACCTGCCCCCGACGATGGAGGCCGAGCTTGAGTCCGTCGTGCGCCTGCTCGTACAGGAACGCTGGCCGTTCCGCATCCACGCCACCTACGACGAGAGCATCACGCGCATCCTCGATGTCTACGAACGGGTCGACCGCGACCAGCCTTTCGATGGCCTGCGCTGGACGGTCGACCATGCCGAGACGATCTCGGCACGCAGCATCGAGCGCATTGGAGCGTTGGGTGGCGGGATCGCGATCCAGCATCGGATGGCCTACCAGGGCGAGTTCTTTGCCGAGCGTTATGGCCGTGAAGCGCTTGCCCACACGCCGCCCGTGCGACGGATGCTGGAAGCAGGCCTGCAGGTCGGCGGTGGCACCGATGCCACCCGCGTCGCCAGCTACAACCCCTGGGCGGCACTCCACTGGCTGGTCAGCGGCCGGGGCGTGGGAGGCACGCAATTGTATGGCGACGACAACCGGCTCGAGCGCGAAGAAGCGTTGCGCCTGTGGACGAGCGGAAGTGCGTGGTTCTCCGGTGACGAAGCCAGCAAGGGCACGCTCGAACCCGGGCGACTCGCGGATTTCGCATTGCTTTCGGGCGATTACTTCACCGTGCCGGAGGCCAGCATTCCCGAGCTCTACAGCGAACTGACCGTGGTTGGCGGGCGGATCGTGCACGGCGGTGGCGGCTTCGCGCCGCTGTCTCCGCCCCTGCCCCGGCCCATGCCCGACTGGTCGCCGGTCAACCTGTCGCGACCGGCGTCGCCGGTCGTGGCGGCCTCCATGCCGCCTCACGCGTGCTGCGTCCATGCCCACGGGCCGGTGGCGCCTGCCGCGCCCGTCGCGGACCTGCGGGCGTTCTGGGGCGCGCTGGGCTGCAGTTGCTTCGCGTTCTGACATGGCGACGGCCGCGACGCCGGCAGGACCATGGACACCGCTGCGGCAGCCGGTGTTCCGTGCCATGTGGCTGGCGCTCCTGGTCGGCAACATCGGGACCTGGACGCACGACGTCGCCGCGGCGTGGTGGATGACCGAACACACCGGCTCGCCGCTCTGGGTGTCGGCGGTGCAGGCCGCGACCACGCTGCCCATGGTGCTCTTCGCACTCGTCGCCGGCACGCTC
This sequence comes from Marilutibacter aestuarii, assembly GCF_006546775.1. GTDB lineage: Bacteria > Pseudomonadota > Gammaproteobacteria > Xanthomonadales > Xanthomonadaceae > Marilutibacter > Marilutibacter aestuarii. Next base: position 10,210 of record NZ_VICE01000066.1, on the reverse strand, counting down.
GCCGACATCGTCGACCGGCGCCGCTTGCTGGTCCTGGCGCAGTGCTGGATGTTCGCCGTGGCAACCCTGCTCGCGCTGCTCGCCGGCGAAGACCGCCTACCACCGGAATGGCTGCTGGGCCTGACCTTCCTGCTCGGCTGCGGCGCGGCCATGGCCACCCCTGCGCAGGTGGCCATCATCCCCGAACTCGTCCCCCGACCGATGCTCGCGCCCGCGATCGCCCTCAACTCGCTCGGCATGAACATCGCGCGTTCGATCGGCCCGGCATTCGGTGGCGTGGTCGTGGCGCGCTGGGGTGCCCACTGGGCGTTCGCGATCAATGCCGCCACCTTCCTCGGCGTGGCCGTCGTGCTGATGCGGTGGAAGCGCGAAGCTGCCTCGCCGGCCCTGCCGCCCGAGCGCTTCGCCGGCGCGTTCCGGGCGGGCTTGCGTTACGCCATGCATGCCGATGCCTTCCGGGCCGTGCTGGCGCGCGCCGCTGGCTTCTTCGTGTTCGCCGGGGCACTGCCCGCGTTGCTGCCGGTGGTCGTGCGGCAGCGGCTCGAGGCGGGCGCGGGCGCCTACGGTCTCCTGCTCGCCTGCATCGGCATCGGGGCGATCGCCGGCGCACTGGTGCTGCCGCGCTTGCGGGCCCGGCTGGCGAGCGACCGCCTTGTCGCGTGGGCGTCGATGCTGTGCGCCGCGACGATGGGCATCCTGGCGTGGGCGCCCTTCATCGCCGGCCTCGTGCCGGTGATGCTCGCCCACGGCGTGGGCTGGATCTGCGTCCTTTCGACCCTTCAGGTGGGCGCACAGATGGCGGTGCCGGCCTGGGTGCGCGCACGCGCGCTCTCGCTCTACATCCTTGTGTTTGCGTCCAGCATGGCCATGGGCAGCCTCGCCTGGGGGGCAGTTGCGCAGGCCGCAAGCGTGCAGCTGGCACTGGCGCTGGCCGCGTTCGGTCTCTTGATATCCGCGCTGGCGACGCGACGCTTCCGGCTTGCAGCCGGCGAGGCGCTCGACCTCGCCCCATCGGCACACTGGCCGCACCCCCTCGTGGCACCCGATAATCCGGGTGAGCGCGGACCGGTGCTGGTGACGGTGGAATACCGGATCGACGCAAGCGACCGCGACACGTTCGGCGAATGCATGCGCCTGCTCGGCCAGAGTCGCCGGCGCGATGGCGCCGTGCAATGGATGCTCTTCGAGGACGTCGCCGAGCCGGGCCTGTTCTTCGAATCCTTCCTGCTGGCTTCCTGGAACGAGCACCTCAGGCAGCACGCGCGGGTCACCCAGGAAGAACGCGCCCTGCAGGAACGCCTGGCGCGCATGCACCGGGGCGAATCGCCGCCCCGGGTCCGGCATTTCATCGGTGCAGGCGCCCCCTGGGCACGGGATGGCGCGGCATGAGCGTGCGGCTGGTGATCGCGATCGTGCTCGGTGTCGGCATCGGATTCGCATGCGGGCTCTCCGGGATTCCCGCACCCGCGCCGCCGGCGCTCGCCGGTGCATTGCTGGTGGTGGCGATGACGCTCGGCTACCAGGCAGCGGACGCGTGGCTGGCTCGCCGCGCCGCCCGGCATCGACCCGATTGCGGCGGACCCAGCGGACACGGGCGAGGCGCGGCGCCATGAGCTTCCTGTTCGCGCTCGGTTTCGCCACGGCCCTGCTGATCGGCGTCGGCTGTCGCCTGCTCGACCTGCCGCTGCCGGCGCCGCCGCGCTGGCAGGGCGCGCTGCTCGTGGTCGCGATGACCCTGGGGTTCCTGCTCGGTGCGCACCTGCATGGGCCAGGTGCCCAGGCTCCCGCGCCGGATGTTGCCGGCGCTTCTTTCCCAGCCCCGCCACTGGAGCCCCCACCATGAGTCCAGCACTCGAAGCCACCACGCACCATGTGGACGTCGCCGGCGTGCGCGCCGCGTATCGGTCCATCGGCGAAGGCCCCGTGCTGTTGATGGCCAACCGCTTCCGCGGCACGCTGGATACCTGGGACCCGCGCTTCCTCGATGCACTGGCGCGCGAGCGCAGGGTCATCGTGTTCGACTTCCCGGGCGTGGGCTACTCCGATGGCGAGATTCCCGATGACATCGCGCTGGCCTCAGCGTTCATCGACGGGCTGGCATCCGCGCTGGGCCTGGATCGTTTCGCCCTGCTTGGCTGGTCGTGGGGCGGACTGGCCGTCCAGGCCTACCTGCTCGAGCATGGGCAGCGGCTCACCCACGCGGTCCTGCTGGCCACCAATCCTCCCGGCGAGCTCCAGATCCCACTCCAGCCCTCGTTCCTGGAGCGCGCCCTGAAGCCGGTCAACGACCTGGAAGACGAATACGTCCTGTTCCATGTGCCTGACTCGGAGCACAGCCGTGCACGGGCGCGAGCGTCCTTCGGACGGATCCACGCGCGCGAGGGCGTCGTCGACCGCATCCCGTCCTCGCCCGACCAGTTCCAGCGCTACTTCGCCGCCGCGGCGGGCTTCCATGCCGACCCGGGCGATCGTCGCGGCCGGCTGGGCGCAGCCGGCCTGCCCCTCCTGGTGCTGTGCGGCGACCATGACAGCAGCACGGCCGGAGGCAACTGGTTCCCCCTGATCGGGGCCTTGCCGGACGCCCGCTTCGTCTACTACGGCGATACCGGCCATGCCCCACACCACCAGTATCCGGAGATCGTGGCCGACGCGATCCTGGGTTTCCTGTCCGAAGCCCGGGGGTAGCGTGGGCCGTGGCCCGGGCCATCGGACGGATGGCCGCGGCGCGTGGTGCGGACGGCGCCCCGCACCGCTCGTTCCGGCCTACCATCATGCCGGTGGGACCGGGCGGCCGACAGACAAGGAGAATGGATGGAAATCAAGGGCAGCGCGGCACGCGTCAGCGTGGCGCGACGTGGACATGGGTCGAAAGCGGTACTTGTCGCCTGCGTGGCTGCCACGCTGGCGATGACGGCTTGTTCCAGCGAGGCCGACGTCGTGGCACCTGCCGCCGCACCGCCACCGGTGCAACTGGCGCCACCCGTGCCGCCGGCGTTGACGCCCGCCGCCCGCGAGGCGCGGCTGGCCGAGATCCGCGAGAAGCGCATCGAAGCGGCGCGTCTGGAACAGGAAGCCAGGCTCGAGGCCGACCGCGCCCGCGAAGCGCGCCGTGAAGCCGGGGGGCGATGCATTGGCGGCGTGCTCTATCGCAAGCAGGGCAATGCATGGGTCGAGGACGGCCGCTGCTGACCGGGGTGGGCCTCGCGTCGCCCGGCCGCCCCACGACGGTTTTCCGCCCCGACACCGGCTTCACGCCTGCGTGCGAGGATTCGCGTTCCCGCAGTCGGTATGAGGTCATGCGATGGCGCGCCCGATCTGGACCGGGACCCTGTCCTTCGGTCTGCTCAACATCCCTGTTTCGCTGATGTCGGGCGAGCGGCGAACCGACCTGCAGTTCCGCATGCTCGATGCCCGCAGCAAGACGCCGATCCGGTACGAGCGAGTGAATGCCGAAACCGGCGAGGAAGTGCCCTGGAAGGACATCGTCAAGGCCTTCGAGTACGACAAGGGCAGTTACGTGGTGATCGAGAAGGAGGACATCGCCTCCGCAGCGCCCGACAGCCACGAAACGGTCGAGGTCGAGGCCTTCGTCGATGCCGGCGACATCCCGCTGCAGTACTTCGAGAAGCCCTATGTGCTGGTGCCCGCGAAGAAGGCCGAGAAAGGCTACGTACTGCTGCGCGAGACGCTGAAGGAAACCGGCCAGGTGGGGGTCGCCCGGGTCGTCATCCGCACCCGTGGGTACCTGTGCGCGGTGGTGCCACAGGGCGATGCCTTGCTTTTGCTGCTGCTGCGGTATCCGCAGGAGCTGGTCGATCCGGCGGACTATCGGCTGCCTGCCGGCAAGACGGGCGAGTACCGGATCAGCGACAAGGAATTCGACATGGCACGCCAGCTGATCAAGTCCATGTCGGGCAAGTGGGCGCCGGACGACTACCACGACGAGTTCCGGGAGCAATTGCAGGACGTCATCCGCAGGAAGATGAAGTCCAAGGGCGCCAAGGCGAAAATCGAGGAATCCGAGCACGAGCTGGACGAGGACGCGACGACCAATGTCGTCGACTTCATGGCCCTGCTCAAGAAGAGCATCGACAGCCAGAAGCGCACGCCCGCGAAGAAGGCCGCCGCGAAGAAGGCCGCCTCCAGGAAGTCGGAACCCGCTCCGAAGAAGTCGGCAGCCAAGAAGAAGCCTGCTGCGAAAAAGAGCAGGTCGAAGTCGACGCGCAAGAAGGCGGGCAAGGCCTCCGCGTCGTCCGCGAAGGACACCCGCAAGGCCGGGTGACCGGTGGCGCTGCACGAATACTCGCGAAAGCGACGCCCGGGCACGCCCGAACCACTGGCGGGTGTCGTCAGTCGCGGCCATCGCCCGGTCTTCGTGGTCCAGCTCCACCATGCCAGCAGCCGGCATTACGACTTCCGGCTGGAGATGGATGGCGTCCTCAAGAGCTGGGCCGTACCCAAGGGGCCCTCCCTCCGGGCCGGCGAGAAGCGGCTGGCCGTCGAGGTGGAAGACCATCCGCTCGACTACGCCGGGTTCGAAGGCGATATCCCCGAGGGCCACTACGGCGCCGGCCATGTCGATGTGTTCGATCACGGCCACTGGGCCATGGAAGGCGATCCCCTGCCCGCCCTCGCCCGGGGGAAACTGGATTTCACCCTCGCCGGCGAGAAGCTTTCCGGGGGCTGGAAGCTCGTCAGGACCGGGATGCAAGGCAAGCAGCGGCAATGGCTGTTGATCAAGCGCGACGACGCGCACGCCTCGGATCAGGATGCAGACGACCTGCTTGGCGACGAAGCGAAGCCCAATCCGCGCCACGCCCGCGCACCATCCAGGCGACGCACTTCGACGAAGGCCAGCGCCCACGGAGGCCGCTGGAAGCGCAAGGCCGCCGACCTCGAGGGCGCGCGCGCCAAAGGCTTGCCGATGGGATTCGAGCCCGTGTTGGCGACGCCTCGGGACGCGCCGCCGGCCGGGGAACACTGGTTGCACGAGATCAAGTGGGACGGCTACCGCGTGCTCGCCGATCTCTTCCAGGGCAAGGCCGTGCTGCGCTCGCGCAATGGCCTGGACTGGACCGATGCCCTGCCGGAGGTGACCCGCGCCGTCGAAGCGCTGCCTGTGACGGAGGCCTGCCTGGATGGCGAGCTCGTGGTCCTCGAGGCGGATGGCAGGAGTGACTTCGCCGAACTCCAGCGGGTACTGGAAGGCACGTCGCGCGCGCGCCTCCGCTACCTGGTGTTTGACTTGCCCGGCCTGGCCGGGGTCGACTTGCGAGACTCGCCGCTGGTCGAACGCAAGCGCCTGCTACAGGCGCTGGTGGGCGAGACACCGGGCGTGGTGGCGTACAGCGACCACATCGTCGGCCACGGCGCGAAGATGTTCGAGGAGACCGCCAAGGCCGGGATCGAGGGCGTCGTGAGCAAGCGCGTGGACAGTGCATACCGCTCCGGACGCAGCGGCGACTGGGTCAAGTCCAAGCACGCCACGACCGACGAATTCGCCGTCGTGGGATTCACCGAACCCAAGGGCGCGAGGTGGGGCTTCGGTTCGCTGCTGGTGGCTTCTCCCGACGGTACCTCCTGGCGGTACATGGGCCGTGTCGGTACCGGCTTCGACGAACGCACGCTCGCCGCCCTGCACGAAAGACTCATTGCGCTGGAACAGAGCACCGCGCCCGTCGAGCTTCCGGCCCACGCGCCCTTCTCCCGCTCCAGCGTGACCTGGGTAAAGCCTGAAGTGGTGGTGCAACTGGCGTATCGCGGTCTGGGCAAGGAAGGCTTGTTGCGCCAGTCCAGCTTCCAGCGGGTCCGCCACGACAAGGCGGTCGGGGACCTGGGCGGAACGCGTTCCTCCCCTGCCCCGCAACGGTCCGAAGGAGGCCACATGCCGATCACGCATCCGGACAGGCGCATGTTCGCCGACAGCCCGTATACCAAGCAGGACGTGGCCGACTACTACCGCGCCGTGGCCGATTACCTGCTGCCGGAACTGGTGCGGCGACCGCTGTCCCTGCTCCGCTGCCCGGACGGAAGCCAGTCGCCCTGCTTCTTCCAGAAGCATCATGCCGACAGCCTGGGGCCGCACGTGCATGCCATCGCCCTGGAACAGAAGAGCGGCCGCGAGGACTACCTGTACGTCGATGGCATCGAAGGGGTGCTGGAACTCGTCCAGATGAATACCCTGGAACTGCATCCCTGGGGCGCGACCACGGATTCCCCGGAAACACCCGACCGGCTGGTCTTCGACCTCGACCCGGGCGATGGCGTGGCCTGGAAGAGCGTCGTCGCCGCGGCCCGCGAGGTCCGGGACAGGCTCGGCGAGATCGGCCTGGAGAGCTTCGTGCGCCTGTCCGGCGGCAAGGGCCTGCATGTCGTGGTGCCGATGCGCCCGGGCGTCGACTGGAACCAGGCGCGTGCGTTCTGCGAGGGCTTTGCGGTCGCCATGGCCACGCAAGCCCCGGATCGCTACCTGGCCAGCATGGCCAAGGCCAAACGCAAGGGGCGCATCTTCATCGACTGGTTGCGCAATGCGCGCGGCGCGACGAGCGTTGCCTCGTGGTCGCTGCGCGCGCGACCCGGGGCACCGGTCGCCGTGCCGTTGCGCTGGGAGGAACTCGGGCGCGTGGCAGGCCCCGGCGCCTACGATCTGGACGGGGCACGGCGACGCGCGGCCCGGCTCAAGGACGATCCCTGGGCCGGCATCGGTCGCGTCGACCAGGCCCTGCCCGACTTCGGCGTGTAGCGACCGGCTGCGACCGGAGGCAGTCCCTGCGCAAGCGTTCCGTCGACGCACCCATTCGGTCAGAACGTGATCGGGATGCGCGCGGTCAGGCTGAGGTCGGGCGTGTCGCGGGTGAGGCCAGCGCCGACGACGACGTTCAGCGAGACGTGCTCGTTGTAGCGGTAGGTCCCGCCCAGCAGCAGCGTCCCGAGATTGAGGCGCACCGAGCCCGGCAGGTCCTCCCCGTTCTGCTGGGTGCGGTCGACGACGTTGTGGTCGTAGCCGATGCTGATGGACGCCTTTTCATTGAGCGCCAGGCCCATGCCGAGGTTGAGGCCGATGATGTCGCCCGCGTCGATCTCGCCCAGGAACTCGGTCTGCCCGCCCAGCACGGTGCGCGAGACATTGTCCCGCTTGAAGTTGTGCAGGTAGCTCAGGGTGCCGAAGAACACCACCGGATCCGACGGGAACAGCCAGGTGACGCCGGGCTGGATCGCCTCGAAGCCGCTGCCGGTGGGCAGGTCCAGCGGCAGGCCGGTGCCCGTCGCGTTGGCGACGCAGCGGGTCACGCAGTCGGTGATGACCTCGAACGGGTCGCGCCCGGTGCGGCTCTTGTAGCGAAGCCAGCCGATGTAGAACGGCTTGTCGGCGGCGCCCTGGTTGATCTGGTAACGCAGGGTCGCCTCGATGTCGCCCATGCCCTTGCCCTGCGCGTTGAACACGTTGTCCTGGGCCGATCCGGTGAAGATCTCGCGGCTGACCGTGTCGCTGTGCGCGTAGACGTAAGGCACCTTGGCCTCGATCTCCATGCGGTTGGTGATGCCGTAGCGACCGGTGAGCGTGGCGACGGTCGTCGTGGTCTTGACCTGGCGCACGTCGATCAGGCCGATCAGGATCGCCGGGATCACCGTGTACCCGACCAAGGCGACGCGATCGTTGGCGTAGTAGCCGTACTGCACCGAGGGTTCCAGGATGAAGCTGCGCGCCGGGGTAAGCACGCCGGGCTGGTCGAAGATCTGCGCCACTTCCGGTGGCCGCGTATCGGCCTCGGGGGCCTGGCCGACGGGTTGGGGTTGCGTGGACGCCAACGGCTCGGTGGCCTGCGTGCCGCCCTGCGCCCGGAGGTCGAAGGCGCCGGTCGCCGCGATCGCGGCGCCACCGCGACCGCGCGCGTTGCCCAGGATCTCGTCGTCCAGTGCGCGCTGCAGCGCATCGAGGTTCTGCTGGCGATGTTGCAGGGCCGCGCGCATGTCGTTCAGCGCCCGTCGCTCGTCGTTGATCTGCGCCTGCAGGGCCTGCAGGCGGGCCTCGCCGTCCGCGGCCTGCTGCGCCCACGCCATGCCCGGGACGGCCGGCAGGAGCAAGCAGGCGACCGCCGTGGCGAGGGGGTGGAGGGTTGAGTGCGATCTGCCTTTCATGCGAACTCCCGGTGTGGTCGCCTGGCCCTCACTCAGCGTCCCAGCGCACCCAGTTGCGCGTCGACGAGGGCATCGTGGAAGTTGATCGACTTGAACATGCCCAGCGTGTCGACGCCGACCTCCAGGCGCGTCATGGCATTGATGCGCTGGTCGTCCAGGGAGTTCTGGACGACCAGCGCGCCGGTCGCCGTGCCCGCGACGACGCGGTTGCCCTCGCCCACCTGGACCAGGAGGCCGCGGTTGAACTCGGCCAATGCCTGCGCCTGTTCGACGGTAATGTTGGCGATGTCGGGAATGCGCACGCTCGCCTGTGCGACCAGCGTCCCGTTGACCCGTACCACGCGCTCGATGCCGAACGACAGTACGGGCCCGCCCGGCAACTGGAAGCCGCCACGTATGTCCGCGAGCCGTTCGATCCCGATCGGCGCCCATTCCGCTCCCAGGCCATTGGGCGCGGGCGGCGCGCCTTGCACCGATGCGGCATTCAGGAGGGCCAGCAGGCCGCCGGCCACGATGGCGAGGTGTGCGGATGCGCGCATGGTCTAGATGTCCCCGGGACCGCGCCGCGGCACGGTCACGTTGCGCAGGCCATCGCGCTGCACGCCGGTGGCCAGTGGCGCGGGCGGCGCCGTCCGCCAGTCCGCGACCTGGTTGAAGCGCGCCAGCGAACGGTGGCTGTGCACGACGAACAACACACGGTTGTCCCAGAGTGCCTCGAAGCGCGAACGCGGCATCGCCCGCGTGCCGCGCGCGGGGTCGCCCAACAGCACGCGGCCGTTGCGCAGCCCCTTGACCACGACGAAATGCCGGTAGCCGCGGTCGTTCAACAGCACGATGGCGGGGATGCCCTCCTCCTCGAGCTTCTCGAGCGGGAGTTCGAAACCGTCAGCCTCGTAGCCCATCGTCGCCAGGTAGCGGCGCATGTCGAGCAGAGAAAAGCCTTCGGCCTGGATCTTCTTCTGGTCGCCATGCGTATACATGCGCACGAACACGTCTTCTTCCGAAACGGGGTGCCCATACTGGTACGTGAGCAGGGTCGCAGTCGCCGCGGAGCCGCAGCTGAAGTCGAACTGCTGCGGCACGGTGGTCTTGAAACGCGCTTCCTTGAGACTGGTCACGCGCAGCATGTAGGCGCCCGCGCCGGGCACGCGGACCTCGGTGTTCGAGGCCACGGCAAGGCCACTGGCGCCGCCCAGCAGCGCCAGCAGTGCGTAGCGGGCGAGCCAACCACGCGTCATGGCGTGGGGCTCGAGAACTGCACGCTGACTGCGGTTCCCGACTGGATCAGGACGTTGCTGCCACTGTTCTGGATGACGGTGTTGATGCCACTGGCATGGCCGAAGGCGCCACCGTCGAGCAGGTTGTCGCCGGTGATGACATGGTCGGCGGTATTGCCGTCGACGAGTCCGTCGATCACGACGTTGCTTTCGGCGCCGTCGCCGCCGCGCAGCCGATCCAGCGCGGCCGGGTCAAGGGCGCGCCAGGCATCGGTACCGGTCGCAGGGGGCGTCGACGCGTTGGCGTTGGCGTCACCGGCCGCGACGACGATTGCCGGCGGGGGCGCCGAATGGGCGCTGCCGGTCCATGCCAGGGCCGCGGCCAGTACCAGCACTGCCAGTTGGATTGGATTGGGTGCGAACATCTGCATTGCTCCTCAAGCGCGCGCTTCCGTACCGGCCCGGGGCCCCCATGCCCGCTGCCCGGAGGCAGCGGGACTTCTCCCGGGCGTCGCTGGGACCATGCCGGGCCACTCCGGCATGGTCCCGGAGCCCCGCTTACGGGCCGACCGTGAGGTTCGCCTGCACGGTGATGCCCTGCTGGATCAGCGAGGCATGGCCGCTGCTCTGCGCCGCGATCGTGATGCCTGCCGCGTTCTGGCCCACGCTCGTCATGTAGTTCGACGCATTGAACGTACCGGCGCTGTTGCCGACCGAGCCGCCGGCACCGCCCGACGCGCCCGCGCCGCCGGAGCCCGCTCCGCCCATGCCGTCGCCGCCCATGCCGTCACCGCCGTCACCGCCGTCACCGGCAGTGGAGGCGACGTTGCCGGCGTTGCCGCCGGTGGCGCTGC
>NZ_VICE01000006.1 GCF_006546775.1 Marilutibacter aestuarii | reverse complement strand
CGGCGATGCGGCGCTCGCGGCCCGAACCGGTCACGGCCAGTGGCAGCACGCCCGTCGCGCCTTCCTGCCACAGCATGCCGTCGACCGGGGCGGCGATGCCCGCCTGCATCACCACGTGCGCGGTGCCCACGCTGGGGTGACCGGCGAAGGGCACTTCGCGCTGCGGGCTGAACATCCGGATGCGATAGCTCGCGCCGGCTTGCGTGGGCGGGAACACGAAGGTCGTTTCCGGCAGGCGCGTCCAGCGGGCGATCGCCTGCATGGTCGCCGCGTCCAGCCCTTCGGCATCGGGGATCACGCCCAGGGGGTTGCCGGCCCCGGGTCGATGGGCGAAGACGTCCAGCTGGAGATAACGACGGGGCATATCGAAAGAGGGTCCTGGGGCGATGCGGGGGAAGGAGTTCGACTAGAATCGCGGTTTGGCGTCGCTTCGCTGGCGAGGCCAGGCGCCGGCCCGGTGCCGTCCCGAGGGGGATGCTGCCGACCGGTGATTTTAGGGGCTGCGGGCGAAGCGCGCCTGCGCCCATCGAACCTATCCATATAACTCAGAGGCATGGTGGTGGCACAAGGACAGCGTTGGGTCGTACTCAAGTTCGGCGGAACCTCCGTATCGCGCCGCAATCGTTGGGACACCATCGGACGCCTGGCCGCCAAACGCATGGCCGACGACGACGCGCGCGTGCTCGTCGTGGTCTCGGCACTGTCGGGCGTCACCAACGCGCTCACCGCGATCTGCGCCGGCGACGGCATCCCGGCGCGGGTCGAGGCCCTCGTCGAGCGCCACCGCGCGTTCTGCGCCGACCTGGGCCTGGACGCCGACCGCGTCCTGGGCGAGCGCTTCGGCGTGCTGCGCGCGCTGGGCGCCGATCCGCGCGCGGGCGCGCTCGCGCTGGACTGGCAGGCCGAGGTGCTGGCGCAGGGCGAGTTGATGTCGTCCACGCTGGGCGCGGCCTACCTGCGCGCGCAGGGGCACGACGTCGGCTGGTGCGATGCCCGCGACTGGCTCGACGCGGTGTCCCTGCCCAATGCCAGCGAGTGGTCGCAGCGGCTGTCGGTCAACTGCCAGCGCGACGTCGACGCCGGCTTCGGCGAGCGCTTCGCCGCCCAACCCACCGCGATGCTGATCACCCAGGGCTTCATCGCGCGCCATCGCGACGGCAGCACCGCGGTGCTCGGGCGCGGCGGTTCCGACACCTCGGCGGCGTACTTCGGCTGCCTGCTCAAGGCGCAGCGGGTCGAGATCTGGACCGACGTGCCGGGCATGTTCAGCGCCAATCCACGCGAAGTGCCCGATGCGCGACTGCTGACCCGCCTGGACTATGCCGAGGCCCAGGAAATCGCCACCACCGGCGCCAAGGTCCTGCACCCGCGCTCGCTCGGCCCCTGCCGGCACGCCGGCGTGCCGATGGCGATCCTCGACACCGAGCGCCCCGAGTTGCCCGGCACCCGCATCGACAGCGCGGCGGCGACGTTGCCCGGCGTCAAGGCGATCAGCCGCCGCAACGGCATCGTGCTGGTGTCGATGGAAAGCGTCGGCATGTGGCAGTCGGTCGGCTTCCTGGCCGACGTGTTCGAGCGTTTCCGCCGCCATGGCCTCTCGGTGGACCTGATCGGTTCGGCCGAAACCAACGTCACCGTGTCGCTGGACCCCAGCGAGAACCTGGTCAGCACCAACGTGCTCGAGGCGCTGTCGGCCGACCTGGAGGAAATCTGCCGGGTCCGGGTCATCGTCTCCTGCGCCGCGATCACCCTGGTCGGCCGTGGCATGCGTTCGATGCTGCACAAGCTCTCGGGCGTCTGGGCCGCGTTCGGCAAGGAGCGCGTGCACCTGATCTCGCAGTCCTCCAACGACCTCAACCTGACCTTCGTCATCGACGAGGCCGATGCCGACGGCATGCTGCCGTTCCTGCACGCCGAGCTGATCGACAGCGGCGCGATGCCGGTGCACGAGACCGGGGTCTTCGGGCCGCGCTGGCGCGAGATCGAGGGGCAGCTGCGGCCCAAGCCCACGCCCTGGTGGATCGGCGAGCGCAGTCGCCTGCTGGCGTTGGCGGATGGTCCGACCCCGCGCTACGCCTACCACCTGCCGACGGTGCGCGAACGCGCCCGCCAGCTCGCCGCGATCGAGGCGATCGATCGCCGGTACTACGCGATCAAGGCCAATTCCCACCCGGAGATCCTCAAGGCGCTGGTCGCCGAGGGCTTCGGGCTGGAGTGCGTGTCGCTGGGCGAGTTGCGGCACGTGTTCGCGGTCCTGCCGGCCATGGATCCGGCACGGGTGCTGTTCACCCCCAGCTTCGCCCCGCGCGAGGAATACGAAGCCGCGCTCGGGATGGGCGTCACCGTCACCCTCGACAACGTCGAGGCGCTGCACAACTGGCCCGACGTGTTCCGCGGCCGGCGGTTGTGGCTGCGCATCGACCTGGGCTTCGGCGACGGCCACCACGAAAAGGTCACCACCGGCGGCAAGACCTCCAAGTTCGGGCTGGCGGCCGGCCGCGTCGACGAGTTCGTGGAGGCCGCGCGCGCGCTCGGCATCGGCATCGTCGGCGTGCACGCGCACCTGGGCAGCGGCGTGGAGACGCGCGCGCACTGGCGACAGATGTACGACGACCTGGCCGGCTTCGCGCGCCGGATCGGCACGGTGGAAGTGCTGGACATCGGCGGCGGCCTGCCGATCCCGTACGGTGCCGACGACGAGCCCTTCGACCTGCGCGACTGGGCCGAGGGGCTGGCCGAGGTCAAGGCCATCCATCCGGCGTTCCAGCTCACGATCGAACCCGGGCGCTTCCTCGTCGCCGAGGCCGGCGTGCTGCTCTCGCGCGCCACCCAGGTGGTGGAGAAGGACGGCATCCGCCGCGTCGGCCTGGACGCGGGCATGAACGCCCTGGTGCGGCCGGCGCTCTACGATGCCTGGCATGAGATCGTGAACCTGCAACGCCTGGACGCGGCGAAGGACGGCGTGTTCGACGTCGTCGGACCGATCTGCGAATCCAGCGACGTGTTCGGCCACCGCGTGCAGTTGCCCGCCGGCACCGCGCCCGGCGACGTGATGCTGGTCGCCGACGCCGGCGCCTATGGCATGAGCATGGCCAGTACCTACAACCTGCGGGCCTTGCCGGCCGAGGACGTGATTGAATGAGTGACACCGTGGACAAACCGGCCAGCGGATCCTGGAAGTTCCAGCGCGACGCGATCCAGGCCTTCCGATTCGTGCGCTGCGAGCTTGATGCCGATACCGGCGTCGCGCGCCTGGTCTATGCCTTCGACGATGGCCCCGAGATGGTCGAGACCGTCACCGTGCCCGGCGCGCCGTTCGCGCTCGATGGCGAACGGGCGCAGGCCGTGGAGCAGGCGCTGCGGCTGCTGCACCTGGTCGCGGGCGTGAGTTACTACAAGGCCGCGGTGCCGCGCGAGATCCGCATCGAGGGATACGACATCGACGCGGTCACCGCCGCGCTGCTGGACGACATCTACCTCAATGGCCTGGGCGAGTTCGCCTACCGCAACGGGCTGGACCTGCACGGGCACGTCCGCTTCCCGGCGGCCGGCGCCGCGCGCGAGCGGGCCCCCGCGCTCGGCCTGCGCCGGCATGCGCTCGTCGCGATCGGCGGCGGCAAGGACTCGCTGGTGAGCATCGAAGCCCTGCGCAGCGTCGGCGTCGAGCAGACCGTCAGCTGGATCGGCGGCTCGCAGTTGATCCGCGCCTGCGCCGAACGCACCGGCCTGCCCACGCTCAACATCGGGCGCGCGCTGGCCCCGGCCCTGTTCGAGTACAACCGGCAGGGCGCGTGGAACGGACACATCCCGGTGACGGCGGTGAACTCGGCGATCCTGGTCCTGGCCGCGCTGCTGCGCGGGGTCGACCAGGTGGTCTTCTCGAACGAGCGCTCGGCCAGCTACGGCAGCCTGATCCTCGCGCCCGACGGCACCGTCACCAGCGAGGTCAACCACCAGTGGTCCAAGGGCTGGGCCTTCGAGAAGGCCTTCGGCGAGCACGTCGAGCGCCATCTTGCCGCCGACCTGTCGTACTACTCGCTGCTGCGTCCGCTCAGCGAACTCGCGGTGGCGCGCCAGTTCGCGCGTGGCGACCGCTACGACGGCCATTTCTCCAGTTGCAACCGCAACTTCCACATCCTCGGCGAGCGACCGGCGAACCGCTGGTGCGGCGTCTGCCCCAAGTGCCATTTCGTGTTCCTGGCGCTGGCACCGTTCATGCCCAAGACGCGACTGGTCGGCATCTTCGGCCGCAACCTGCTCGACGACCCGGCGCAGACCGCCGGCTACGACGCCCTGCTCGAGTTCCGCGAACACAAGCCCTTCGAATGCGTGGGCGAGGGGCGCGAGTCCCGCGCCGCGATGGCCTGCCTGGCCACGCGCGCGGAATGGCGTGGCGATGCGCTGGTGGAGCGCTTCAGTCGCGAGATCCTCCCGCAACTGGAGGCCGGGGCCCTGCGCATCGAGCCCTTGCTGGTACCCGACCAGGCGCATCGGATCCCGGCGCCGTTGGCGGAGCGCCTGGATGCGTATTTCGCAGCTTGAGTCGCTCGTCGCCGCCGGCGGCCGCCTGGCCCTGTGGGGCTGGGGGCGCGAAGGCCGCGCCACCCACGCCGCGCTGCGGGCGAGCGCCACGCGTTTCGGCGCGGTCAACGACGCCCCCCTGCCGCTGACGGTGCTGTGCAACGCGGACGAGCGCGAGGGCATCCTCGCCCTCGGGGACCCGGCGTTGCAGGTCGAGATCGATGTGGACGCCGAACGCCTGTCGCGCTTCGACCTGGTGGTGAAATCGCCGGGGATCAGCCCGCACCGTCCCGAGGTGATCGCCGCCCGGGCCGCCGGCACGCGCTTCACCGGCGCCACCGCGATCTGGTTCGCCGAGCATGCTTCGGACACGGGCATCGTGGCCCATGCCGTATGCGTGACCGGCACCAAGGGAAAGAGCACCACCACCGCCCTGCTGGCGCACCTGCTGAGGGCCGGGGGGCACCGTACCGCGCTGGCCGGCAACATCGGCATGCCGCTTCTCGAGCTGCCCGCGCACGTGCCGGTGCCGGCCTTCTGGGCGATCGAGCTGTCGAGCTACCAGACCGGCGACGTCGCCGACAGCGGCGCGCGCCCCGATGTCGCGGTGGTGACCAACATCTTCCCCGAGCACCTCGACTGGCACGGCTCGGAAGCGCGCTACGTCGAGGACAAGCTGCGCCTGGTGACCGACGCGCGGCCGCGGATCGCCGTGCTCAATGCCGCCGACCCGCGCCTGTCGCGCCTCTCCCTGCCCGATAGCGAGGTCCACTGGTATGGCGACGCGCGCGGCTGGCACCTGCGCGACGACATGCTCTGCCATGGCGAGGCGCGAATCCTCGATACCGCCGGCCTGCCGTTGCCGGGGCGCCACAACCGCAGCAACCTCTGCGCGGTCCTCGCCGCGATCGACGCGCTGGGCCTGGACGCACGCGCCCTGGCGCCGGCCGCCACGGATTTCCAGCCGCTGCCGCATCGCCTGCAGTCGCTGGGCGTGCACGATGGCATCGAATACGTCAATGACTCCATCAGCACCACCCCGCATGCCACGCTGGCGGCGCTGGATTGTTTCCGTGACCGCCGCGTCGCGGTGCTCGTCGGCGGGCACGACCGCGGCATCGACTGGGATGACTTCGCCGACGCGATGGCGGTGCAGGCGCCGCGCGTGATCGTGGCGATGGGGCAGAACGGGCCGCGGATCGCCGCCCGGCTGGCCGGGCCCGCTGCCGGCGGGCGCTTCCAGCTGGTCCAGGCGGAGGCCCTGGCCGACGCAATGGCCGTGGCCGCCCGCGCACTGGAGGGGGAGGGCGTGGTGCTGCTCTCGCCCGGCGCGCCGAGCTTCGGCCCGTTCCGCGACTACGTCGATCGCGGCCGGCGCTTCGCGGCCCTGGCCGGATTCGACCCCGAGCGCATCAGCACGATCCAGGGCCTGGGCATCCACTGAGGCCGTCCCGTCGGGTACATCCACCCGACGCTCGCGCCGGCCGCGCTATCCTCGGGCTTCCTTCGCCCGGAGACGTCCCATGCGCCGCATCCTCCTCACCCTTGCGGTCTCGCTCGCCACCCTGCCGGCCGTGGCCGCGATCCAGCAGGCGCCGCTGGAGTGGGAGAGCGGCGGCAAGACCTTCAGTGGCGTGCTCCTCTACGACGATGCCGGCGATGCCCGGCCGGGCGTGTTGATGGTGCCGAACTGGATGGGCGTGACCGATGCCGCGATCGCCCAGGCGCGCGATGTCGCCGGCGCCGGCTACGTGGTCCTGGTCGCCGACATGTACGGCAAGGGCATCCGGCCTGCCGACAGCGACGAGGCGCGCAAGCAGGTGCAGGCCGTGTTCGCCGATGGCGGCGTGACCGCCCGGGAGCGCGCGGGCGATGCCCTGGCGGCCCTGCGTGGCCAGGCCGGCGCCCTGCCGCTCGACCCCGGGCGCGTCGCCGCGATCGGCTACTGCTTCGGTGGCACGGTCGCGCTGGAGATGGCGCGCGCGGGCGCCGACGTCGATGGCGTGGTCAGTTTCCACGGCGGCCTGGGCTCGTCTGCGCCAGCCAGTGCGCAGTCGCCGGTCGCCACCTCGGTCCTGGTCCTCAACGGCGCCGACGACACGTCGGTGCCGGACGAGGCCATCCTCGCGTTCCAGGAGGAGATGGACGCCGCGGGGGCCGACTGGCAACTGGTCAATTTCAGTGGCGCGGCCCACTGCTTCACCCATCCCGAGGATGCCGGCAAGACCGGCAACTGCCGCTACGACGCCCGCTCGGCCCGGCGTGCCTTCGAGATGATGCGCGACTTCCTCGGCGAGCGGTTCCAGGCTCCCGGAGGTTGAGCCGCGGGGCTCAGTGGTCGCGGCTGACCGCGTAGCGCGCCAGTCCCCGCAGGGCGGCAACGTACGGGTTGTCGGCCAGTCCCGACAAGCGGGCCTCGGCGGCGTCGGCATACGCGGCGGCGCGGCCGCGGCTGTAGCCGAGGCTGTCGTGGGCCCGGATCGCGTCGAGCACCTCGGGCAGTGCGTCGCTGTCGCCGTGTTCGATCGCCTCGCGCAGGCGCTGGCGCGTGGCGCCATCGGCATGGGCCATCGCGTGGATCAGGGGCAGGGTGGCCTTGCCCTCGGCGAGGTCGTCGCCCAGGTTCTTGCCCAGGGTGTCGGCATCGGAGGCGTAGTCGAGCACGTCGTCGGCGATCTGGAAGGCGTAGCCCAGCTGCAGGCCATAGTCGTGAAGCGCGTCGCACGTGGTCGCGTCGGCGCCGGCGATGAGGGCGCCCAGGCGCGTCGCGGCGGCGAACAGCACCGCGGTCTTGCGCTCGATGACACGCAGGTAGGCGGCCTCGTCGGTGTCGGGGTTGCGCACGTGCAGCAGCTGCAGCACCTCGCCCTCGGCGATGCGGTTGGTGGTGTCGGCGAGGATGCGCATGACCTCCATCCGGTCGAGCTCGACCATCAACTGGAAGCTGCGCGAATACAGGAAGTCGCCGACCAGGACGCTGGCGGCGTTGCCCCAGACCGCATTGGCCGTGCGGCGGCCACGGCGCAGGTCGGATTCGTCGACCACGTCGTCATGGAGCAGGGTCGCGGTGTGGATGAACTCCACCACGGCCGCGAGCTGGTGCGCGTCCGGCCCGCGGTGGCCCAGGGCGCCGGCGGCCAGCAGGAGCAACATCGGCCTCAGGCGCTTGCCCCCGGCGCCGACGATGTACTCGGCGACCTGGTTGATCAGCACCACGTCCGACGCCAGGCGACGGCGGATCAGCGCGTCGACCGCGCCCATGTCCTCCCGGGCGAGCGACTGGATGGCGGCGAGGTCCGGCGACGCGGCCTGGGCTTGGACTGACATGGAATTCCGCTGGCGTGGAGTCGGCGGATTATAAGCCGTGTGGTCCACGCGACGGGGCGTCGCGCTGGCGCCGGATGGCGCGTGACGGGGAAGCGCGAAGCCCTGGGCCAGCGGCGATTCAGGAAAGTCCTACAGTGCGGCAGGCGTCCGCCTGATGGCGCGGGAGGGGAGGGTATACTGCAATGTCGGTCCCCGGTGGCACGAGCGGGGACATTCCCGGACTTCAAATTAGGACCCATCCCATGGCACGCGGCATCAACAAGGTGATCCTGGTCGGCAACCTCGGCAACGACCCCGAAATGAAATACACGCAGGGCGGCATGGCCATCTGCACCCTCAGCGTCGCGACCAGCAGCGTGCGCAAGGATCGCGAGGGCAACAGCCAGGAGCGGACGGAGTGGCACCGGGTCAAGCTGTTCGGGAAGCTCGGCGAGATCGCCGGCGAGTACCTGCGCAAGGGGCGGCAGGTCTACATCGAAGGCTCCATCCGCTACGACAAGTTCACCGGCCAGGACGGCGTGGAGAAGTACTTCACCGACATCATCGCCGACGAGATGCAGATGCTCGGTGGCGGCGGAGAGGGCGGTGGCGGTGCTGGCAGTGGCGGTGGCGGTCGCGGCGAATATCGCGGTGGCGGCGATCGTCCGTCCGCGCCGCGCCAGCAGGCATCGCAGCCGCGCCGCGAGGCGCCCCCGGCCAAGTCGAACGACTTCGCCGACGATTTCGCGGACGACGACATCCCGTTCTGATACCCAGCTGTAACACGGGCCCGTCATCAACGACGGGTTTCGTCCCGATCCCGTTGCATTGGAGTTGAGCGAGTGCCTACCTGGCTTGTGACCGGCGGAGCCGGCTTTATTGGCGGTAATTTCGTACTTGGCGCGGTCTCGCGCGGCGTGAAGGTCGTCAACCTCGACGCCCTGACCTATGCGGGCAACCTGGACACGCTGCGCGGCCTGGACGGCAACGCCGACCACGTGTTCGTGCAGGGCGACATCGGCGACCGGAGTCTCGTCGAGCGCCTGCTCGCCGAGCACCGGCCCGACGCGATCGTCAACTTCGCGGCCGAAAGCCACGTCGACCGTTCAATCGACGGTCCCGGGGCGTTCGTCCAGACCAATGTCGTCGGCACCCTGGCGCTGCTCGAGTGCGCGAGGGACTACTGGAAGGGCCTGGAAGGTGCGCGGCGCGATGGGTTCCGCTTCCTGCACGTGTCGACGGACGAGGTCTACGGCAGCCTGGGCGACTCCGGACGGTTCACCGAGACGACGCCGTACGCACCCAACTCCCCGTATTCCGCTTCCAAGGCCGCCTCCGACCATCTTGTACGCGCGTTCCACCACACCTATGGGCTGCCGGTCCTGACGACCAACTGCTCGAACAATTACGGCCCCTACCAGTTCCCCGAGAAGCTCATTCCACTCGTCATCGCCAAGGCCCTGGCTGGCGAGCCGATCCCGGTGTATGGCGACGGCCTGAACGTGCGCGACTGGCTGTTCGTCGAGGACCATTGCGCTGCGATCGAACGCGTGCTCGAGAAGGGGCGTCCCGGCGAGACCTACAACGTGGGCGGCAACGCCGAGCGCGAGAACCTCGTGGTGGTAAGGACGATCTGCCGCCTGCTCGACGAACGCCGTCCCCTGGGGGATGGCCGCTCGCGCGAATCACTGGTCACCTTCGTGGCCGATCGCCCCGGGCATGACCGGCGCTACGCGATCGACGCGGGCAAGATTCGCGACGAACTCGGCTGGGAGCCGTCACTCGGCTTCGACGAGGGCATGGCCCGCACGGTCGACTGGTATCTCGACAACGCCGACTGGGTCAAGCGCGTCCTCGACGGCAGCTACCGGCTCGAACGCATCGGCCAGGGCTGAGGGAGGCGACGCATGGCACGCAAGGGCATCATCCTTGCAGGCGGCTCCGGCACCCGCCTGTACCCGATCACCCAGGCCGTCAGCAAGCAATTGCTGCCGATCTACGACAAGCCGATGATCTACTACCCGCTCAGCGTGCTGATGCTTGCGGGCATCCGCGACGTGCTGATCATCAACACGCCGCACGAGCAGCCGCTGTTCCAGCACCTGCTTGGCGATGGATCCCAGTGGGGCATGAACCTTGAGTACGCCGCGCAGCCGAGCCCGGACGGCCTGGCCCAGGCCTTCCTGATCGGGCGTGACTTCCTCGGCGGCCAGCCGAGCTGCCTGGTCCTGGGCGACAACATCTTCCACGGCCCCGGCCTGACCGCCCTGCTCAGGCGCGCGGATGCGCGCGAAGAAGGCGCGACGGTGTTCGGCTACTGGGTCAGGGATCCCGAGCGCTATGGGGTCGCCGAGTTCGACGACCAGGCGCGCGTCGTCAGCCTCGAAGAGAAGCCCGCCAAGCCGCGCTCCAACTACGCGGTCACCGGCCTGTATTTCTACGACGGCCGCGCCAGCGACATCGCCGCCGAGCTCAAGCCCTCGCCGCGGGGGGAGCTCGAGATCACCGACCTCAACAAGCGTTACCTGGCATCGGGGCAACTGCACCTGGAGCAGCTGGGCCGGGGCTATGCCTGGCTCGACACGGGTACCCACCAGTCCATGC
This sequence comes from Marilutibacter aestuarii, assembly GCF_006546775.1. GTDB lineage: Bacteria > Pseudomonadota > Gammaproteobacteria > Xanthomonadales > Xanthomonadaceae > Marilutibacter > Marilutibacter aestuarii. The sequence goes on along the minus strand of NZ_VICE01000006.1, from coordinate 76,573 downwards.
TCGAGGCCAGCAACTACATCGAGACGATCGAGGCGCGGCAGGGCCTGCGCGTGTGCTGCCCGGAAGAGATCGCCTGGAACAACGGCTGGATCAGCGATGCCGACCTCGCCGAGCTCGCCAGGCCCCTGTCCAAGAACGGCTATGGCGAGTACCTGATGGGGCTGGCCAAGCGGGGGTTCGTGCCATGAAAGTCATCGAGACCGGCCTGCCCGGATGCCTGGTGATCGAACCCCAGGTGTTCGGCGACGAACGTGGCTTCTTCTTCGAGTCGTTCAACCACGACAAGCTCGCCGCGCACGGGCTGTCGCCCGCGTTCGTCCAGGGCAACGTGTCCTCCTCGAGCCGTGGCGTGCTGCGCGGGCTCCACTACCAGTGGCCCAATCCCCAGGGCAAGTATGTCTCGGTCGTGCAGGGCGAGGTCTGGGACGTCGCGGTCGACATCCGGCGTGGCTCCCCGCACTTCGGCGAGTGGACCGCGGTGCACCTGAGCGCGGACAACAAGCGCCACTTCTGGATCCCGGAAGGCTTCGCGCATGGCTTCGTCACGCTGAGCGAGCGCGCGGTGTTCACTTACCTGTGCACCGCCACCTACGATGGCGATGCCGACGCGGGCGTCCGCTGGGACGACCCGTCGCTGGCCATCGACTGGCCGGTGGCCGAGCCGTTGTTGTCGCCCAAGGACGCGCGGGCCCCGTTGCTGTCGGGGATCGACGAGAACCGCTTGCCGGTCTTCATGCCATGAAGTCGCTGGTGTTCGGCGCCAACGGCCAGGTTGGCCAGGCATTGCTGCACAGCCTTGCACCGCTGGGAGCGGTCGTCGCGGCGACCCGCGATGGCGAGCTTGTCGGCGGTGGTCGCTGCGAGTCGGTGGACCTGGCCAATGGCACCGGGATCGGTTCCCTCATCGAGCGCGTGCGGCCCGACGTGGTGGTCAATGCCGCGGCCTACACGGCCGTCGACAAGGCCGAGCAGGAGCCCGACCTGGCATTCCGGATCAACGCCGAGGCGCCCGCCGCCATGGCCCGCGAGTGCCAGCGCCTGTCCATTCCGTTGGTCCACTATTCCACCGACTACGTGTTCGATGGCCGCGGCCACCGGCCCTACACCGAGGCCGACGACACCGACCCGTTGGGCGTGTATGGCGAGAGCAAGCGCGCCGGCGAGGTTGCCCTGGAGGAAAGCGGCGCCCGTTACCTCGTGCTCCGCACCGCCTGGGTCTATGGCCTGCATGGCCACAATTTCCTCAAGACCATGCTCCGCCTGGGCGCCGAGCGCGACGAGCTTCGAATCGTGGCCGACCAGGTCGGCTCGCCCACCCCTGCATGGCTGATCGCCGATGCCACGGCGCGGATACTCGACCAGGGGCTCAAGTCGAGTGGTGTCCGTCATCTCACCGCGCAAGGCCAGGGCAGCTGGTTCGACTTCGCCTCCGCGATCATGGAGCTCGCGGTGGCGTCCGGTCGCCTGGCGCGACGCCCGGCGCTGGTTCCGATCGCCACCTCGGAATACCCGACCCCCGCCCACAGACCCGCCTATTCCGTCCTCGATACCGCAGGCCTGAGGGCCGAATACGGACTGGAATTGCCGGAGTGGCGGCAGGCCCTTGCCGCGACACTGGCCTGAATCCCGGTTTTTTGCGGCAGTGCCCGATGCCTTTCGCGGGCAAGCTGGGATAATCTCGGCCTGGGGAGTATCTGTTCGTCAACAATTGGGGATAGGGGAAAATGAAGAAGTATCTTGTTGCGGCCTTGTTGCTGCTGACGGGCCCGGTCATGGCCGAGGCGCCCATTCCGGTCGAAGATTTCGTCCGCCACGCGACCTACAGCACCGTGAAGATCTCGCCTGACGGCGAGTACCTGGCCATGACGGTGGATCGCGAGGGCCAGGACGTGCTCACCGTCCTGAGGACGAAGGACCTGGGGGTCGTCAACGTCAACCAGCTGCCGAACGAGAAGAGCGTGGGCAGCTTCTACTGGGTCAGCGCGAACCGCTTGATGTTCAACTCGATCCGGAAGGTCGGCCGCTACGCCCAGCCGTTCGGGACCGGCGAGTGGTACGGGGTGAATGCCGACGGTAGCCAGCCGCGTCCCCTGGTCTTCCGTGGCACGCGCGGTGCGACCGAGCGCGGCAAGCAGGTCGGGAATGAGAGCTTCAGCCTGCTCGACACGCTGAAGGACGATCCCGACAACGTCATCATGTCAGTGAACTATCCGCGCTCCTCCGAAGGCGCCGGCACCGAAGTCGTCCTCTTCGACGTGATCTCGGCGCGCCGCAAGTCCCTGGGCAGGGCGCCCCGCGAAAACTGCTCGATCGCGCTGGACCACGACAAGTCCGTGCGCTATGCCGTGTGCTACGACGACGAGGATGCGGAAGGCAACTTCGACACCCACAATGAGCTCTACGAGCGACAGGCGGACGGCAGCTGGACCCTGCTCAACAGCTCCAAGTCGTCCGGCAAGCGCCTCAGCGTGCTGGGCACGTCCGGTGATGGCCGCATCTACGCGACCGAAAGCGACGGCAAGGGCACCGAGGCATTCGGCATCATCGACCCGGCAACGGGCGGTTTCAAGCGCTTGTTCCACGATCCGGTGTCGGATCCCTCGGGCTACGTGGTCGCGACCGACAACGAGACCATCCTCGGTGTGATCACCATGCCGGGCGCACCCCGGGTGACGATGGTCGAGGAGTCGCACCCCGACGCCGAGCTGTATGCCTCGCTGGCGGCCTCGTTCCCCGGGCGCTTCGTGGACTTTTCGAGCGCCACCCGCGACGGCAACCAGGTCATCGTCTCGGTGTACAGCGACAGCGACCCGGGTGAGCTGTACCTCTACGACCGCGAGGCGGGCAAGGCGCGCTTCCTGATGCGCAACCGCAGCTGGCTCGATCCGTCCAGGATGGCCTCGGTCAAGTCCTTTGCGATGAAGAGTCGCGATGGACTCACCTTGTACGGCTACCTGACGATCCCGAAGGGGTCCGACGGCCGCGACATGCCGATGATCGTCAATCCCCACGGCGGGCCGATGGGGCCGCGCGACAGCTGGGGCTTCAACAGCGAAGCGCAGATGTTCGCCAGCCGCGGGTATGCGGTGCTGCAGGTCAATTTCCGTGGCTCGGGTGGCTTCGGCAAGGGCTTCGAGGACATGGCGTACGGCCAGTGGGACACCGGCATCATGAATGACATCCTCGATGCCACCCACTGGGCGATCAACGAGGGCTACGCCGACAAGGACCGCATCTGCATCTATGGGGCCAGCTTCGGTGGTTATGCATCGATGATGGCGCCCGCGCGCGAGCCTGGCCTGTACAGCTGCGCATTCGGTTATGTCGGTGCCTACGACGCCGAGATCCAGATGACCAAGAGCGACACCAGCGACCGCGAGGGCGGGCGTCGTTACCTCTATCGGGCCCTGGGCGCCACCAAGGAAGAGCGCAGCGCGATGTCGCCGGTCAACCACGCCGACAAGATCACCCTGCCGGTGTACCTCGCCGCCGGCGCACGCGACGCGCGTTGCCCGCCGGAAAACACCGAGGCCATGAGCGCCGCCCTCACGGCGGCAGGCAACCCGCCGGAAGGCATGATCATCCAGTCGGGCGAAATGCACGGCTTCTACAAGGAAGAGAACAACCTCCGGCTCTACACCGAGATGCTGGCGTTCTTCGACCGCCATATCGGTGGGAAGTCGAACGTCGGCGACCCCGCCGCGAGCGAGTGAGTCTGTGGGCTTGACATCGCCGTGGACGCAGGTCCACGGCAATTCGAAAAGGACGGACAACATGATCAAGCAACGCAAGGCGTTGATGCTGGGCCTGGCAATGGCATGCCTGGGCGCACCCGTGGCGAATGCGGTAAACCTGGATGCCTACGTGAAGCGGGACAGCTTCTCGGACATCAAGATATCGCCGAATGGCGACTACTACGCGGCCACGGTGCTGCTGGAGGATCGCACCGCGCTGGTGGTCCTCGATCGCGAGACGCTCGAGGTCACGGGTAACTTCACCCTTCAGAAGAACACCCATGTGATCGATTTCAACTGGGTGAATCCCGAGCGCGTCGTCATCAGCACCGCGCGCAAGTTCGGCATGCTGGCCAGCCCCCAGCCCGACGGCAACCTGTACGCGATCAATGCCGATGGCAGTCGCGCGGAAATCCTCGCCGGGCAGTCCGTGACGAGCGCGGGGCCGGGGACCACCATCCAGCCCAAGAAGGTCGAGGCCGTTGCCGCCTTCCTGGTCGATGACCTGCCGGACGAGGACCGCTACGTCGTCGCGTCGATCACGCCGTTCACGAGCGAGCCCTACACGCGCGCGGACCGCCTGGACGTCATGACCGGCCGGCGCGTGCGGCTGGCGGCGGCGCCGGTCCGCAACGCGACGATGAAGACCGACAACCAGGGCGAAGTGCGTTTCGCGATGGGCTCGGGCGTCGACAACGTCCGCAAGCTGTTCTATCGCTCGAGGCCGGGCGCCGAGTGGGAGCTGATCCGCAGCGAAGGCACCGATGGCCTGTTCGAGCGCCCCATCGGCTTCTCCCGGGACGACAGCGTCGCGTACTTCATCGCCGAACGGGCGCAGGGTCCCGACGCGATCGTCGCCTACGACGTCGGCCAGTGGGACAAGCCGCGAGAGCTCCTGCGAGACGCCGCGGTGGACCCGGCCGGGATCATCTACGCCAACAACTCGCGCGAGCCGATCGGTGCGCGGTTCATGTCGGGCCGGGTGCGCACCGAGTTCTTCGACCCCGACTCCGCGGACGCCCGCCTGCAGAAGAGCCTGGAGGCGGCGTTCGCCGGCCATGGCGTCAGCGTGACGTCCCAGACCAGCGACGGGCGGCTCGCCCTCGTCCAGGTATGGAGCGACACGTCGCCGGGCGACTACTACCTGTTCGATACCGTCGCCAAGAAGGCCTCGCACGTGGTCAGTCGCGCGCAATGGATCGATCCGGAGCAGATGGCCGAAAAGAAGCCCGTGGTCATCCAGTCCCGCGACGGACTGCCCCTGCATGGCTACCTGACCTTGCCCAGGGGTTCGGGCGGCAAGAACCTGCCCACGATCGTGCACCCGCACGGCGGGCCCTTCGACGTTCGTGACAACTGGGGCTTCGACCCGGACGTGCAGATGCTGGCCGATGCCGGCTACGCCGTGTTGCAGGTCAACTTCCGTGGCTCCGGCGGCTACGGACGCGCATTCGAGAACGCCGGCGCCCGCCAATGGGGCCGGGCGATGCAGGACGACGTGACCGACGCGACGCGCTGGGCCATCGAACAGGGCCATGCCGATCCCGCGCGGATCTGCATTTACGGCGCCAGTTATGGCGCCTACGCTTCGTTGATGGGTGCCGCCAGGGAGCCGGGCCTGTACAAGTGCGCCGCGGGTTACGTCGGCGTCTATGACCTGCCGACCATGCACACGGACGGCGATATCCAGGAGCGCGGTTCGGGCGAGACCTATCTGAACGATTGGATCGGGCCGCGCGAGCAGTTGGCCGCGGTATCGCCCAACCGGATGGCCGACAAGATCAAGGTCCCGGTGTTCCTGGCCGCCGGCGGCGAAGACGAGCGGGCGCCCATCCAGCACACCGAGATGATGGAGCGTGCGCTCAAGCAGGCCGGCGTGCCGGTCGAATCGCTCTACTATCGCGAGGAGGGGCATGGCTTCTACAAGGAAGAAAACCGTCGCGAGTTCTACACGCGCCTGCTCGCCTTCTTCGCCCGGAGCCTGGGCGGCGAGCTCGCGACCACCGGCCCAGCGTCGGAGGGCTCCGCCGGCAAGTGATCGGGGTTCCCGACCGCGCCGTCACGTCGCGTTGATCGCAGCGATCTGGACAAAGGAGAAGGGCGCCCGGCGGGGCGCCCTTTTTTGTGTGCCGTGTGGTGCGGGCGGCTACTTGACGCCGTGCATCCAGCGCTTGGCCAGGGGCGTGAGCAGCAGGAACACGATGCCCGAGCCGATGCCGACCCAGACCATCAGCCAGAAGAGGTCCGAGTACTTGCTGGCGGCCTCGGCCATGTCGAGGGTGGCGCCTTCGGCCAGCTCGATCGAGGCCAGCTTGCCGAAGCCCGCCGCCAGCACTTCCGAATAGGCCGTGGCCAGCCAGAAAGCGCCCATCATCAGGCCCACGACGCGGGCGACCGACAACTGGGTGACGGCGGACAGGCCGATCGGCGACAGGCACATCTCGCCGATCTCCAGCACGAAGTACGCCAGCACCAGCCACCACACGCTGGCCATGGCGTCGCTGGCGCCGGCGTACTGGGCGGCGGCGACCATCGGCAGGAAGGCGAGGCCGGCGAACACCAGGCCGATACCCATCTTGGCCGGCTTGCTGGGGTTGAGCCCCCGCTTCTCCAGCCACGGCCAGAACCAGGAAAAGACCGGGGCCAGCACGACGATGAAGAACGCGCCCAGGAAGGTCAGCGAGCCCGCGGTCTGCTTGACCAGCACGATGTCGTGCGCGATCGCCACGAACAGGCCGACGCCCATCAGCACCACCAGGCCCTTGGCGACGTCGCCGCGGCCGCGGTCGCTGGCCATCAGCGCGGCGATCATCAGCGGCGGGCTCGCCGCCAGCGCATAGACCGCCCAGGGCAGGGCGGGGACATAGGCGTTGTCGGCCGCGCCGAACAGGTCCTTGGTCAGCAGTCGGTCGGTGAACGTGACCCAGGAGCCGTAGGTCTGCTCATAGAGCGTGAAGAAGATCAGTACGCCGATGATCAGCAGGACCAGGGTGATCATCTGCTGGCGCTGCACGGTGTTGCACCGGGTGACGAGGAAATGGACGAACCAGATCGCGAGCAGGAGGGCGATGATGTGCATCGCGCCGTGCACGGTCCAGGTGCGCTGGATCAGCTGCCACACGATGGCGACGCCGCCCAGGCTCCCCAGGTAGATCCACCACTCGCGGCTGAGCGGACCGACGCGTTCGCGCAGCCTGTCCGGGTCGTTGGGCTCGGCGTGGCCATGCAGGTACTTCTGGCCCCATACGAACATCACCAGTCCGGCGAGCATGCCGACACCGGCGGCACCGAAGCCATAACTCCAGCCGTAGGTCTCGCCCAGGAAGGCGCAGATGAGCGACGCGAAGAGGGCGCCGACGTTGATCCCCGCGTAGAAGAGGGTGAAGCCCGAATCGCGGCGTGGATCGTTTTCCGGATACAGGCGGCCGACGATGGTGGATATGTTCGGCTTCAGGAAGCCCACTCCCATGATGATCAGCGCCAGCGAGAGGTAGAACACCTGCAATGCGCCTTCGTCACGGACCACCTCGCCGGCGACGATGCGTGCCTGCTCGCCCTCGAAGGCCATGCCGACATGCCCCAGTACCAGCAGGATGCCGCCCAGCAGCACCGCCTTGCGCATGCCCAGGTAGCGGTCCGCGAGCAGGCCGCCGATGACCGGGATCGCGTAGACCAGGCCGCCGTAGGCACCGAGCAGGTCGTAACCGGCATCGTCGCCGAACAGGTGGTACTTCAGCAGGTACAGCAGCAGGAGGGCCTTCATCCCGTAAAAGGAGAAACGCTCCCACATCTCGGTGAAGAAACAGACGAACAGGCCTTTGGGATGGCCCAGGAACTGGTCGCGGTCGTGCGCGACGGTGGGGGGTGCAGCCACGGGACACCTTGCGCCGGACAATGCTCGACCGATTATAGCGAGCCGCCGCGGGCGCGCCGCGCGCCCGCCGCGATGACATCCCCCGCCGCCGGGATGCTGTGCCGCAACATCGAAAGCGGCCATCGCTGGCATGACCCCCGGCCTTTGCCCCGGCGCGCGAGCCGGCCTACCATCGGGGACTTTCGTCCTGTCGGAGTCGTCCATGGTCCTGCGTCACGCCTTACTCCCGCTGCTGGTCGCCGCAGCCTCGTCGGCCACCGGATTCGGCGCCCATGCCGCCGAACGCGGCTTCGGCGTGCGCGACATGGCCGGGCTCGACCGCTACTCGTCGCCGGTGTTGTCGTCCAATGGCCGCCACCTGGTGTTCGCCAAGCGCGTTGCCGACCTGGAGGCCAACAGCGCCACGACCGGCCTGTGGATCGAGGACCTGTTCGCCCGCGACGCGGCGCCGCCGGTGCGCCTGACTCCCGAAGGCTGGAACGTGAACTCGCCGGCCTTCGCGCCCGATGGCCGGACGGTCTATTTCCTCAGCGGGAAGTCGGGGTCCTCGCAGCTGTATGCGATCGATGCCAGCGGCGGCACCCCGAGGCAGGTCACCGACCTGCCGGTCGACGTCGGCGGCTTCAGGCTCTCGCCCAGCGGCGACCGCGTGGCGCTCAACGTCGAGGCCTTCCCCGACTGCGCCAGCGACTTGGCGTGCACTGCCGGCCGGCTGGAGACTCGCGAGGCGTCCAAGCAGAGCGGCGTCGTCTACGACCGCATGTTCGTGCGCCACTGGGACGCCTGGAACGACGGCCGCCTCAACCGCGTCTTCGTCGCGCCGCTGGGCAAGGGACTGGTGAAGACCGCCACCCTGGTCGGCGCCGACCTGGTCGCCGACGTGCCCTCGCGGCCCTTCGGCGACAGCAGTGAGTACACCTGGGCGCCCGACGGGCAGACGCTGGTGATGAGCGCGCGCCTGGCCAATGCCGGCGAACCCTGGTCGACCAACTTCGACCTCTACCAGGTCGCCGCCGATGGCTCGGGCAGTGCGAAGAACCTGACCGCGGCGAACAAGGCCTGGGACACCGGGGCGACCTTCAGCGCCGATGGCGGCACCCTCTACTACATGGCGATGAAGCGCCCGGGCTTCGAGGCCGACCGCTTCGGCCTGATGGCCATGGACATGGCGAGTGGCGCCACCCGCGAGATCGCCCCCGACTGGGACCGTTCCGCCGGTGGCATCACCCTGTCGGCCGATGGCCAGACGATCTACACCGCCGTGCAGGACATGGGCGAGCACCCGCTTTACGCGGTCGAGCTCGCCAGCGGCCAGGCACGCAAGCTCGTCGGCGATGGCAGCGTGTCCTCGGTCCAGCTCGCCGGACAGACGCTGGCGTTCACCCGCAACAGCCTCAAGACCGGAGACGTCATCTACACCGCCACCCCCGAAGGCACGTCGCTTCGCGCGATCACGCCGTCGGCGGGCGAGATGCTGGGCGACGTCAGCTTCGGCGACTTCGAGCAGTTCAGCTTCAAGGGCTGGAACAACGACACCGTGCATGGCTACGTGGTCAAGCCCTGGAACTACCAGGAAGGCCGAACCTATCCGGTCGCCTTCCTCATCCATGGCGGCCCGCAGGGCAGCTTCGGCAACGGCTGGAGCTACCGCTGGAACCCGCAGACCTACGCGGGCCAGGGCTATGCGGTGGTGATGATCGATTTCCACGGCTCGACCGGCTACGGCCAGGCCTTCACCGACGCCATCAGCGGGCATTGGGGCGACCGTCCGCTGGAAGACCTGCAGAAGGGCTGGGCCGCGGCACGCGCCAAGTACGACTTCCTCGACGGCGACAAGGCCTGCGCGCTGGGTGCCAGTTACGGCGGTTACATGGTCAACTGGATCGCGGGGAACTGGTTTGATGAAGCCGGTCGCTCGCCCTGGAAGTGCCTGGTTTCGCACGACGGCGTGTTCGACCAGCGGATGATGGGCTACGCGACCGAAGAACTGTGGTTCACCGAATGGGAGAACGGCGGCACGCCGTACGAGAACCCCGAGGGCTACGAGAAGTTCAACCCGGTCAACCACGTCAAGGACTGGAAGGTGCCGATGCTCGTGATCCACGGCCAGCTGGACTACCGCATCCCGGTCGAGCAGGGCCTGGGCGTGTTCACCGCGCTGCAGCGCCAGGGCATCGAGTCGAAGTTCCTCTATTTCCCCGACGAGAACCATTGGGTGCTCAAGCCGCAGAACAGCGTGCAGTGGCACGATACGGTCAACGCCTGGCTGGAGCAGCACATCGGCGACTGACGCTGCATCCCCCGGGCATGCGTCGCGCCACCGGCGTCGACGCATGGCATCGGACGCCATGCCCGTGTCCCATTCGCCTCCCGCCCGCCCGGGGAGGCAGTGACAAGGCGAGCGCCGCGGGCGCTCGCCTTGTCGACATCCTGACCGATAACGGGAGCCCCCATGGCCGCCGCCACAGATCCGACCACCAGTGCCGCCCTGATCACCAACGACGCCGTCGTCATGGGCCTGCTGGCCATCACCCTGGGGGCCATCTTCTGGACCTCATCGCGTCCCGATGGCTTCTGGAAGAAGTTCTACACCTACATCCCCGCGCTTTTGCTGTGCTACCTGATCCCGGCGATCTACAACAGCATCGGCCTGATCGATGGCAACGCCTCGGGCCTGTATCCCGTCGCACGGGACTACCTCCTGCCCAGCGCACTGGTGCTGCTGTGCGTCGCCATCGACCTCGGCGCGATCCTGCGGCTGGGACCCAAGGCGGTGATCATGTTCCTGACCGGCACGGTGGGCGTCATGCTGGGGGCGATCGTCTCGTTCGTCGTCATGGGGGTCGTGCACCCGGAGACCGTGGCGGGCGACACCTGGCGCGGCATGACCACGGTGGCCGGCAGCTGGATCGGCGGCGGTGCCAACCAGGCGGCGATGAAGGAAGTGTTCGAGGTGGACAGCGACCTGTTCGGCCAGTTCATCGCGGTCGACGTGCTGGTGGCCAACGTGTGGATGGCGATCCTGCTGTTCCTGGCCGCGCGTTCGGAGGCCTTCGACCGCTGGACGCGCGCGGATACCTCGGCGATCGAGGACATGAAGCGGCGCATCGAGGCCTACCAGGCCGAGCACTCGCGCATTCCCAGCCTCACCGACCTGATGATCATCCTCGCGGTGGGATTGGGTGCGACGGGCCTGGCGCACTTCCTCGCCGATCCGCTGGTGGCCTGGATCGGCACCCTGCCGGCGGAGTGGCGGCTGGCCGACTACAGCCTGACCTCCGGCTTCTTCTGGATGGTGGTCTTCGCGACCACCATCGGCCTGGCGCTGAGCTTCACCCGGGCACGGACGCTGGAAGGCGCCGGCGCGTCGAAGGTGGGCTCGGCGATGCTGTACGTGCTGGTGGCGACGATCGGCATGCACATGGACATCGGCGCGCTGCTGGACAAGCCCGGTCTCTTCGCCCTCGGGCTGATCTGGATCAGCGTGCACGCTGGCCTGCTGCTGCTGGTGGCCAAGCTGATCCGCGCGCCACTGTTCTTCATGGCGGTCGGCTCGCAGGCCAATGTCGGCGGCGCGGCGTCCGCGCCGGTCGTCGCCAGTGCCTTCCATCCGGCGCTGGCCCCGGTGGGCGTGCTGCTGGCGGTGCTCGGCTACGCGCTGGGAACCTACTGCGCGTACATCACCGGGCAGATGTTGCGCATCGTGGCGACTTGAGCGGAAATTTCATGTTGCAGCGCAAAACCCGCGGGCGCGCGCTGCAACTTTAGTCGCAATGCACGGATAGCGGGGCGCTGTCGACTTCCAATCCCGCCGCCGAGGTTCCATCCTCGTCCGGGCACCGCCACCGCCGGTGCCCAAGAGGAGGGTCCGCCATGAATGCCGTTGTCCTGATGCTCGTTGGCCTCGCCACCATGGCGCTGGGCTTCTTCTTCTACTCGAAGTTCATCGCCGAGAAGATCTACCGGCTCGATCCCAACTTCCGGACACCGGCGCATGAGCTGCGCGACGACGTCGATTTCGTGCCGACCAACAAGTTCGTGCTGTGGGGGCACCACTTCACCTCGGTCGCCGGTGCGGCGCCGATCGTGGGCCCGGCCATCGCGGTGATCTGGGGCTGGCTGCCGGCCTTCCTGTGGGTGACCCTGGGCACGGTGTTCTTCGCGGGCATCCATGATTTCGGCGCGCTGTGGGCCAGCGTCCGCAACAAGGGCAAGTCGATCGGCACGCTGACCGGCACCGTGATCGGCACGCGCGCGCGCAACCTGTTCCTGGTGGTGATCTTCCTGCTCCTGCTGATGGTCAACGCCGCGTTCGCGGTGGTGATCTCCAACCTGCTGGTCGCCAACCCGGCCTCGGTCATCCCGACCTGGGGCGCGATCGTCGTGGCCCTGTTCATCGGCCAGGCGATCTACCGTTTCAAGGTGCCGCTGCTGTGGCCCTCGATCATCGGCGTGGTGGTGCTGTACGCGCTCATCTTCGTCGGTCAGTCCTATCCGATCACGCTGCCCGAATCGGTGATGGGTTTCGGCCCGAAGGCGCAGTGGATCATCCTGCTGTTCGCCTACGCCGGCATCGCGTCGCTGCTGCCGGTCTGGGTGCTGCTGCAGCCGCGCGACTACATCAACGGCCTGCAGCTCTTCGTCGGCCTGGGCCTGATGTACGCGGCCACGCTGTTCTTCCACCCCACCATCGTCGCCCCGGCGATGAACGCCAACGTGCCCGACGGCACTCCCGGCATCGTGCCCTTGTTGTTCGTGACCATCGCCTGCGGCGCGATCAGCGGCTTCCATGGCCTGGTCGCTTCCGGCACCAGCTCCAAGCAGCTCGACAAGGAAACCGATGCGCGCTTCGTCGGCTATTTCGGCGCGGTGGGCGAGGGCATGCTGGCGCTGGCGGCGATCATCGCCTGCACCGCGGGCTTCGCGACGCTCGGCGAGTGGGAAGGCGTCTACGACAAGTTCGGTTCCGGTGGCGTGGTCGCCTTCGTCAACGGCGGCGGCAACATCCTCGCCAACGGCCTGGGCCTCGATCCCGGCCTGGGCAGCACCATCCTCTCGGTGATGGCGATCCTGTTCGCCGCGACCACCATGGACACCGGCCTGCGCCTGCAGCGCTACGTGGTCCAGGAAGCCGCGGAGATCGTCGGCGCGCGACCGGTGCAGCAGGGCTGGGTCGCGACCCTGGTCGCGCTGGCGACCTGCCTGGCCCTGGCCTTCGGTGCCGGCGGCGACGGCTCCGGCGGCATGGTCATCTGGCCGTTGTTCGGCACCACCAACCAGCTGCTGGCCGGGCTCACCCTGTGCATCCTGTCGGTGATCCTGATCAAGCAGCGCCGGCCGGTCTGGTTCACCGCGATCCCGTTGGCCTTCCTGCTGGTGATGTCGCTGCTCGCGCTGCTGGTGCAACTGGGCAAGTTCTACACCGACCAGAACTGGCTGCTGCTGGGCATGGACATCGTCATCCTGATCGCGGCCCTTTGGGTGGCGTTCGAGGCCATCATGGCGATGGCGCGCGGTGCCGGCGGCGAAGCGGTGCCGGAGTCGCGCTGACATGGCGGGCGGCGCGCCCGGCGACGATTCCCTGCTGCAGAAGCTGGCGGCGGGGCTGCAGGAGTTCTACGCCGCCCCCTACCGGCGGACCTTCGCCCGCGCGCGTCGCGACGAGGACGATTTGTTCATGCTGCTGGTGTTCGCCGAAACGCTGGGCGTGCCCAATCCCGCGGCCTGCTACACGATGGAGCTGATGCCGGTGATGTACGAGCGCTTCCACGACTGGCATCGCCGCATGGGCCTGGAACGTTCCCCGCTCGACCACGTCGGCTGCTGCTGAGGCCGGGGGCATGCTGCGGAGCCTGGCGCGCGCGCGACGCGTCCTCTTCATCGGCGGCAAGGGCGGCGTCGGCAAGACCACCGTCGCCACCGCCACCGCCCTCGCGGCGGCGCGCGAGGGCCGTCGCGTGCTGCTGGTCTCGACCGATCCGGCGCACAACCTGGGGCATCTGTGGGGCTGCGAGATCGGCGCGCGCGTGCGGCGGCTCGCGCCCAACCTCGACGGCCTTGAGCTCGACCCCGAACAGACGGCGCGGGCCCACCTGGAGGAGGTCGGCGCGGCGTTGCGCAAGCTGATGCCCGAGCACCTGGGTGCCGAGGTCGACAGGCACATGGCGCTCTCGCGCGAGACACCCGGGATGCACGAGGCCGCCATGCTCGAACGCATCGCCGAACTGGTCGAGCAGGGCGACCGCGACCACGACCTGCTGGTGTTCGACACCGCGCCTTCCGGCCATACCGCACGCCTGATGGCCTTGCCGGAGATGATGTCGGCATGGGTCGACGGCATGCTCCACCGCCAGTCACGGAGCCGGCATTTCGGCGAGGTCTTGCGCGGCCTCGGCCGCGACGACGACGTCGGCCGCCAGGCGATCGGGGCGGTGGAGGGTGGACGCGCGCGGGGCGCGGGCGATCCCGCCGATGCGCGCGACGATCGCATCCGCAGCCTGCTCAACCGGCGTCGCCACCGCTTCGAGCACCTGCGCGAGGTCCTCGCCGATCGCGAGCGCACCGCCTTCGTCATCGTCCTCACCGCCGAGCGCCTGCCGGTGCTGGAGACGCTGGAGCTGCACGCGCAGCTGCAGCGCGCGGGCATCCACGTGGGCGGGCTGGTGGTCAACAAGCGCTCGCCGCTCGATGCCGGTGAGTTCCTGGCCCATCGCGCCGCACTGGAGGCCGGGCACCTGGAGGAACTGGCGCGTTCGCTACCGGGGGTGCCGCTGCTGGAACTGCCGCTGCTGCCGGGCGAACCGGTCGGTCGTGATGCCCTCGAAGCGTTCTCCGCCCGGCTGGCGGGCTGATCGCCCCGCCGGGCCCATCCCCGGGCCTTCGCTCAGAGCCAGCCCACCCGTTTGAACAGGCGGTACAGCAGGTAACTGGTGGCGGCGAGCGCGCCGATCAGCATGGCGTAGCTGTAGCGCCCCTGCAGTTCGGGCATGTGCACGAAGTTCATGCCGTACCAGCTGGTGATCAGGGTCGGCGCGGCCAGCAGGGCCGCCCAGGCACCGAGGCGCTTGACCGTCTCGCCCTGCTGCACGGTCACCAGCGACAGGTTCATGCTGACCGCCGCGGTGAGCATCTCGCGCAGCATGTCGGTGATCTCGTTCATCCGCAGCACGTGGTCCAGCACGTCGCGGAAGTAGGGCTGCAACTCGTCGTGGATCAGCGCGTGGCGCGATCGCGTCAGCTGCCCGAGCACGTCCTGCAGCGGGGAGACCGACATCCGCAGGCGGGTGAGTTCGCGCTTGAGGACGTAGAGCTTGCGCACGGTGCCGTGGTGGAAACCGTCGCCGAGGATGTCGCGCTCCAGGCGGTTGAGCTCGTCGTCGAACTCGTCGACGATCGGCCGGTAGTTGTCCACGATCATGTCCAGCACCGCGTACAGCGCGGCGCCGCTGCCGTGCTGCAGCAGTTCCGGCTCGCGCTCCATGCGTGCCCGCGCGGGTGCATAGCTGATCGAGGCACCGTGGCGCACGGTGACCAGGTAGCGTTCGCCGACGAACATCTGGGTCTCGCCGAAGCGGATCGCGTCGTCGATGCGTTGCGCCGTGCGCACGGCGATGAACATCGAATTGCCGTATCCCTCGATCTTCGAGCGCTGGTGGGCGTTGTGGGCGTCCTCGACGGCGAGGTCGTGCAGGCCGAAGACGTCCTGCAGCTGTTCCAGCAGGGCTTCCGGCGGCTGGTACAGGCCCACCCAGACGAAGCTGCCGTCGTCGCGGGCAAGCACGCCTTCGATCTCGTCGAGGCTGATCTCGCGCCGCGCGCCGTCGCGTCCGTACGCGACGCAGTTCATGAGGCTGCTCGGGGTGCCCAGGTTCATGCGGCCATCCTGCCCGCTGGCGCCGGGGGCGGCAACCGGCTCACGCCGCCCGCGGCGCTGCCTTCGATCGCAGTGCCACCCACAGCCCTGCATGGACCGGCCCGAGCACGACAATCCAGTGCAGGTTCTGCTGCGGACTCACCGGCAGCCAGTAGGAGAACAGGCCGACCACCGGCAGGACCGCGACCGCGGCGAGCACGAGGCCGAACAGGCGGCCGCCCGCGCGGCCTCGCGCGATCCGCCAGCCGCCGGGCAACAACAACCAGCACAGCGGCGACAACAGGAACAGGTTGCGGTTGGCCCAGCCGAAACGGTGTTCGGTCCCGAACCAGATGAACAGCATCAGCGCACCCAGCGTGCCCGCCAGTGCCCAGATCGGCAGCGCGGTGGCGGCGACCAGGCGCGGTCGATGCCGGGCCAGCCAGGCCATGCCGTAGCCCAGCAGGACGCCGGCCAATGCCCACGGCCACCACGCCCGCGCCCGTTCGACCGGCTCGGGCGGCAGGCGGTGCGGCAGCACGTCCTGCTCGGACTCGACCAGGGGCTTGCCCGTCGCGGGATTGGCGACCTCGCGCAAGGCGCTTGCCAGGCGCATGGGCACGAAGGATTCGCCCCAGAGCGGCTGCGGGACGTCCGCGGCCGGGCCCAGGCCGATGTCGAAACCCAGCCACATCCACGGCGCCGGCGAGGCCAGCCGCAGCGCCTCGCTGCGGAAACTGGTGCCGTGCGAGCGCCCCTGCGTCTGCCGTGCGAGGGCACCGCCCAGGGTGGCGTCGAGGGCGTCGCGCACGCGGGTGGAGCAGTTGTCGGTGAAGTAGTCGTAGCGGTAGTGCGCGTTCTCGGGACGGGCGTTCTCCGCCAGCGACGCGGCCAGGGCGCGCGCCTGCGCGTCGGTCAGGGCCAGCCACTGGATGGACACGCCGCGGCCGACCTGCTCGTAGTAGCGCAGGTCCTGGGCGATCGGCAGTGCGGCCAGCTGGTAGCGCATGTGGCCCTTGACGAAACGGGCGACGAAATCGGGTTCGGTCGGGTCGAAGTAGCCGAAGTTGTAGGCGGTCGCCTCGCCCGTGGCGGGATCCTCGACAAGGATGGCGTTGTGCCCGAATCTCTCGAAGAAGACCTCGCCCGGCTGCATGGTGACCACGCCGATCCGCGGCGCGTCGCCTGCCTGCGCCCAGGCGCCGGCGCTCAAGGCCAGGAGCAGCCAGAGCAGGGGCAGGCGCAGCATCGCCGGCAGCCGGGCCCGGCAGCGGTCACGCATCGCCGAGGATGCCCACGTGGAAGGCGTGCACGCGGCGGGCGTCGGCACTGGAGACGCGGAACACGAAGCGACCGAGCGTGAGCTCCTCGCCCGCCTCGGGCAGGTGCCCGATCGCGGCGATCACCAGGCCGCCGATGGTGTCGTACTCGTCGTCGTCGAAGTCGGCGCCGAAGCGCTCGTTGAAGTCGTCGATCGGGGTCAGGGCGTCGACCACGTACTGGCCGTCGGCCTGCGCCGCGATCAGCGCGTTGGGATCCTCGGCGTCGTCGTGCTCGTCGTCGATCTCGCCGACGATCTGCTCGAGCACGTCCTCGATGGTCAACAGGCCGGCGACGCCGCCGTATTCGTCGATGACGATGGCCATGTGGTTGCGGCTGAGCCGGAACTCGCGCAACAACACGTCCAGGCGCTTGGATTCGGGGATCAGGACCGCCGGGCGCAGGAGTTCGTGGATGCCGATCGGCCCCTCGTCGTCACCGGCCACCACCGCGCGCAGCATGTCCTTGGCCAGCAGGATGCCGAGGATCTCATCCTTGTCCTCGCCGTGGACCGGGAACCGGGAATGGCCCGACTCGACCACCTGCTTCATCAGCTCCGGCAGCGGCTCGTCGGCCGGCAGCACCACCATCTGCGAGCGGGGGATCATCACGTCGCCGACGCTGAGGTCGGACACGCCGATCGCGCCTTCCATCATCGCCAGCGTGTCGGCCGCGATCAGGCCGTCGGCCTGCGCGTCGCGCAGCAGTTCGACCAGGTCCTCGCGGGTGGTGGGTTCGCCCGACAGCGCCGAGCTGATCCGGTCGAGCCAGGAGCGCCGCTTCTCTTGCGGCTTGTCGCCGGCGTCGCTGGGGTAGGTACTACTGTCGTCCTCGGACATTGCATCTGTTCAAACGCCCGCGGGGGTTGGGCGTCGGGGCGAGTCTAACGCGGAAACGGGGGCTTGCGCTTCTCCCGGCGGGTCGGCCGGCTCAGTCCACCCGGTACGGGTCGGCGATGCCCAGGGAGGCGAGGATCTCGCGCTCGAGCTGCTCCATGCATTCGGCCTCGCGTTCGTCCTCGTGGTTCCAGCCCAGCAGGTGCAGGGCGCCGTGGACGGTCATGTGGGCATAGTGCGCGGCGAGCGGCTTCTTCTGGTCCCGCGCCTCGCGGGCGACCACGGGCGCGCAGATCACCAGGTCCCCCAGCAGCGGGAACCTGACGTCGCTGGGCAGGCCTTCGGGCAGTTCGGCCGGGAAGCTGAGCACGTTGGTGGCGTAATCCTTGCCACGGAAATGGCGGTTCATCGCGCGCCCTTCGCGGACGTCGACGATGCGCACGGCCAGGTCCGCCTCGCGGATGCGCCCGTCGAGGGCGGCGGCCACCCACTTGCGGAAGCTCACCGCGGCCGGGATCCCGGTGCGCGGGAGCCCGTAGGTGACGCTGACATCGAGTCGCACGGGACCTTGGGTCATGGCCTGTGTTCAGCCCTTGGCGCCGGACTGGACGTCCGTCGCATCACGTGCATCGTAAGCGTTGACGATGCGCGCGACCAGCGGGTGGCGCACCACGTCGCGCGACTCGAAGAAGGTGAACGAGATGCCGTCGACCTCGTGCAGCACTTCGATGGCGTCCTTGAGCCCCGACTTCTGGTGGCGCGGCAGGTCGATCTGGGTCATGTCGCCGGTGACGACCGCGGTGCTGCCGTAGCCGATGCGGGTCAGGAACATCTTCATCTGCTCGATGGAGGTGTTCTGGGCTTCGTCGAGGATGACGAAGGCATCGTTCAGGGTGCGGCCGCGCATGTACGCCAGCGGCGCGATCTCGATGACGTTCTTCTCCAGCAGCTTGACCACCTTCTCGACCCCGAGCATTTCGTACAGCGCGTCGTAGAGCGGGCGCAGGTACGGGTCGACCTTCTGGGTGAGATCGCCGGGCAGGAAACCCAGCTTCTCGCCGGCCTCGACCGCCGGACGCACCAGGATCAGGCGGTGCACGCGGCCCTCATTCAGGGCCTCGACCGCGCTGGCGACCGCGAGGAAGGTCTTGCCGGTACCGGCGGGCCCGATGCCGAAGTTGATGTCGTGGGTGGCGATCGCGTGGAGGTACTTGGCCTGGTTGGCGCCGCGACCGCGCACGGTGCCGCGCTTGACCCGGATGGCGACGTCCTGTGGCGCGTAGTCCTGCGCCATGCGATCGGCGCCGGCTTCGGCCAGGCGCAGGTGGATCGCCGGCTCGTCCAGGGTCTCGGTACCGGCGTCCTGCCACAGCGCGTGCAGCAGCTTCTCGGTGCGCTTGACCGCGCCCTTGGCGCCGGTGACCTTGAAGATGTTGCCGCGGTTGGCGATCTCCACGCCCAGGCGCAGTTCGAGCAGGCGCAGGTGGGCGTCGAACGGGCCGGCCAGGTTGGCCAGGCGCTCGGCGTCGGCGGGATCGAGGGCGAATTCGGACGTGGTGGCGCGGGAGGCGGAGTCGTTCAATGCGTGCTCGGCTGGGAAAAGGGTCGGGCGGGTCGATCCGGGAAGATCAGGGCGAAACACGGGAAGGCAAGGGGCGTGTCAGCCCGGCGGTGGCCGGCGGCGCCATGCCTTGGCCCCGCACAGCGCGACCAGTGCGCCGCCGACCAGGTAGGCCCAGGCCACTGCATCGGCGCCGCCAGTGCCATCGCGGACCGCGCGCATCGCGAAACGGAGCATGCCAAGCAGGCCCAGCGAGAGCAGCCAGAGGGCCAGGGCCTGGTCGCGAAGGCGGGGCGGGGGTCTCGTGTCGTCCTTGGGCATCGTGGCGAAAGCGGAAGATCAGGAAAAGAAGGATAGCCCCGCATGCGTTCGGCCCGCGTGACCCGCACCGGAGCCATGCGGGCAGGGCGCGGGAATACCCGGCACTTGCAATTAAATTAATCATTCAATTAAATAACCGCATGAGCCAGCCAGCCAACCCGCCGGGCCCGCGCGGCCGCCCCCGTCCCGCATCGGGCGGGGGCGCGAAGTCGCGCAGGCGGCCGCCCGGGCGTCCGGGCGCGGACGCACCCGACCAGCGTGAGCGCGTGCTCGACGCCGCCATCGCCTGCTGGGTCGAACACGGCATCGCGGCCACCACGCTGCGCCGGATCGCCGACCAGGCCGAGGTCAATCCCGCGTTGCTGCACTATTACTTCGGCGACAAGGCGCGGCTGCGCGAGGCGGTGATCGAGGCACGCATCCTGCCGGCCTTCGAGGGCCTGCGCGCGCGCGTCGCCGGCGAGGGCAACGACGTCGCCGGTCTGGTCGCCGGTTTCGTGCAGGGCATCGGCGCCTTGGTCGCCGCCCATCCGTGGCTGCCGGCACTGTGGGTGCGCGAGGTCCTGTGCGAAGGGGGTGGCCTGCGCGACGTCCTGTTCGAGCGGCTCGGGCCACGACTGCCGCTGATGATGGCCGGGCGCTTCGCCGAGGCCCGCGAGCGCGGCGAGCTCAACGCCGATCTCGACCCCCGCCTGCTGATGGTCTCGCTGGTCGGCTTGACCATGTTCCCGATCGCCGGCGCGCCGGTATGGCGGCAGTTGTTCGGTGCCGACGACCTCGATTTCGACGCCTTGCGCCGGCACACGCTGGCCTTGCTCGACCGCGGGCTCGAGTTGCCCGCCGCTACGGTGGAGGCATCACGATGAACCCCCGCACCCTGCTGGCCTGCCTGCTGGCGAGCGCGACGCTGGCGGCCTGCGATGGGGACGCCCCGCATGCGCTGGGCACGCTCGAGCGCGACCGCATCACGCTGCCGGCGCCCGCGGCCGAGCGCATCGTCGCGATCGACGTGCGCGAAGGGCAGGTCGTCCGCGCCGGCGAACGCATCTTGCAACTGGAGACCACGCGCACCCGCTCGCGCCTGGAGGCCGCGCGTGCCCAGGCGCGCCAGGCCGGCGAGGCGCTTGCCGAACTGGAGGCCGGACCGCGCAGCGAGTCGATCGAGCAGGCCCGCGCACAGCTTGCCGCGGCACGAGCGCAGGCCGCGGACGCACGGGCGTACCATGCGCGGCTCCAGCCACTGGGTCGACGCCAACTCGTCGCCGCGGCCGACGTCGACCGTGCACGTGCCGCTGCCGCCAATGCCAGCGCCGTGGTCCGCCAGGCCGAGGCGGCGCTGCTCGAACTCGAACGCGGCAGCCGCAGCGAAGCCATCGCCCAGGGCGCTGCCGCCGAGGCGGCGCGCAGGGCCGAGGCCCGGGCCCAGGCCGTCGACCTGGCCAAGCTCGATGTCGTCGCGCCGCGCAACGGCCTCGTCGAGCAACTCCCTTACGAACTCGGCGACCAGGCCCCGGTGGGTGCGCCATTGGCGGTGCTGCTGGTCGGCGACGCCCCCTTCGCGCGCGTCTACGTGCCCGAGCCGATCCGCGCCTTGATCCGCGTGGGGCAGAAGGCGCGGGTTCGCATCGAGGGCCGCGACGATGCCTTCGATGGCGAAGTGCGGATGATCCGGGGCGAACCGAACTTCACGCCGTACTACGCGTTGACCGGCGAGGACGCGGCGCGCCTGAGCTATGTCGCCGAGATCAGCCTCCACGGCGAGGGCGTGCAGGACCTGCCGGTGGGCGTACCCGTCACCGCGACCTTCCCGGCGGCAGGCGAGGAGGCGGCGGAATGAGGCGCGAGTGCCTGCCTGCGATGCTGCGCGCGACCTCCACCCGCCGGGCCGCCCGCGTCGGGCGCCGTATCGTGCTGGAGCGGGGCCGCGAGCGTGAGGGGCGCCGGCGTCGCGAGGAGGCGAGGGCGCTGCCCCCCGTCCTGCGCCCGGGCGACGCCTGCTGACATGTCGAATTCCAATGCCGACGACGATGCCGCGATCGCGATCCGCGCCCGCGGGCTGACCAGGTCCTTCGGCGACCTGGTCGCCGTCGACGCGGTCGATCTGAGCGTGCCCCGGGCGCAGGTGTACGGCTTCCTGGGGCCGAACGGATCGGGCAAATCCACCACCATCCGCATGCTGTGCGGCCTGCTGATCCCGACCCGCGGCGACATTCGCGTTCTGGGCCTGGACATCCCCGCGCAGGCCGAGGCGCTGCGGCAGCGGATCGGTTACATGACTCAGCGCTTCTCCCTGTTCGAGGACCTGTCGGTCCGCGAAAACCTGGAGTTCATGGCTGCCGCGCAGGGCGTGCCGCGACGGCGCACGCGCGCACGGATCGACGAACTCGTCGAGCAGTACCACTTCGGCGACCGGCAGGCTCAGCTGGCCGGCACCATGAGCGGCGGGCAGAAGCAGCGCCTGGCGCTGGCCGCGGCGGTGATCCACGCACCCGAACTGCTGTTCCTCGACGAACCCACCAGCGCGGTGGATCCCGAGTCGCGCCGCGACTTCTGGGAGAAGTTGTTCGAGCTGGCCGACGCCGGCACCACCCTCCTGGTCTCGACCCACTACATGGACGAAGCCGAGCGCTGCCATCGCCTGGCCATCCTCGACCGCGGCGTGCTGGTCGCCGACGGCACCCCGGCCGAGCTCACCGCGCGGCTGGCCGGCCGCACGCTCGAAGTGCAATCGTCGCGACCGCGCCGGGCCAAGCGCCTGCTGGTCGACCTGCCGGGCATCCTGAGCGTCGCCCAGATCGGCAACGCATTGCGGGTGCTGGCGGGCGATGGCGAGGATGCGCAGGCGCGCGTTCGCGATGCCTTGCGCGAACAGGACGGCGACGCCGCGGTCGATCGGGTCGAGCCCAACCTGGAGGACGTGTTCGTCGACGCCACGCGCGGCAGCCCGACCCACCGCGAGCTGCATCCGGGGCCGGATGCGGGAGGCGGGGCATGAACGGGCGCCGCCTGTGGGCGATCGTGCTGAAGGAACTGCGGCAGATGGGCCGCGACCGCGTCACGCTGGCGATGATCATCGGCATCCCGGTCATGCAGCTGGTGCTGTTCGGCTACGCCATCAACCTCAACCTGCGCGGGCTGGACGCCGCCATCGTCGACGAATCGGGCACGCGCGCCTCGCGCGAGCTCGTCATGGACATGCTGGCGACCGGCGTGATCGAACCGGTCGCCCGCGCCGACACGCCGGCGGAACTGGTCGACATGCTGCGTCGGGGCGAGATCAGCGTGGGCGTGGCGGTCCCGCGCGACTTCGAGCGCCGCCGCATCGAGGGGCGCGAACTGGTGCAGGTGATGGTCGACGGCAGCGATACCGTGGTCCAGAGCGCCGCGGTGCAGCTGGCGCAGATGCCGATCGCGTCGCCGACGGCCGGCGCCGCCGCCGCACCCGGGCGCGTGGCGCCGATCGGGGTGGTGGCCTTCTACAATCCCGAGCGACGTTCGGCGGTGAACATCGTGCCGGGCCTGATCGGGGTGATCCTGACCATGACCATGGTGCTGTTCACCGGCGTGGCGATCGTCCGCGAGCGCGAGCGCGGCAACATGGAGCTGCTGATCGCCACGCCGATCAGCCGGGCCGAACTGATGATCGGCAAGGTGCTGCCGTACGCGGTGATCGGCCTGGTCCAGACCAGCGTCGTGCTGCTGCTCGGCGTCTGGCTGTTCAAGGTGCCCGTGCTGGGCAGCGTGCTCGACGTCTACGTCGCCTCGATCCTGCTGATCCTGGCCAACCTCACCCTGGGCCTGCTGATCTCGACGCGCGCGCGGTCGCAGTTCCAGGCCATGCAGATGACGTTCTTCGTGTTCCTGCCGTCGATCCTGCTGTCGGGCTTCATGTTCCCGTTCGCGGGCATGCCGCGGCCGGTGCAGTGGCTGGCGGAGGTGCTGCCGCTGACCCATTTCCTGCGGCTGATACGCGGGGTCATGTTGCGCGGCGCGAGCCTGTGGGAACTGTGGCCCGACGTGCTTGCGCTGCTGGCTTTCACCGCCGTGATGATGACGCTGGCGATCCAGCGCTTCCGCAAGCGGCTCGACTGAGGCCGTGCTTCAGTCGGCCGCCTTGCGCAGGGCGACCGCGTTCATGCAGTAGCGCAGGCCACTGGGCGGCGGGCCGTCGGGGAACACGTGGCCGAGGTGGGCGTCGCAGGTGTTGCACATCGTTTCCACCCGCTGCATGCCGTGGCTCTCGTCCAGCCGGTAGGCGATCGCCTCCACCGTCGCCGGCTGCGTGAAGGACGGCCAGCCGGTGCCGGAGTCGAACTTCTCGCCGGCGTCGAACAGCAGGCTGTCGCAGCCGATGCAGTGGTAACGACCGGGCTCCAGCAGGCCGCACATCGGATTGCTGAAGGCCCGCTCGGTACCGGCCTGGCGGGTAACGCGGTACTGTTCGGGGCTCAGTTGCGCGCGCCATTCGGCCTCGCTCTTCTCGACCCGGCGCGCGGGCCTGGGGTTGCCGTCGCGGGCGAATGCGATCACGTCCTGCCACTTGAGCATGGGGGTTCCTGTCCGGTGAAGGGCTCCCCACTACTTTGTCACAGCGTCCCGGTTACCGTGCATGCACCGCCGTCACCCGGGGCCCGCCGATGCCGCGCCAGAAGTTCGAGTTCGCCAACGCAGAGGGCCAGACCCTGGCCGGGCTGCTGGAGACCCCCCTGTCGGGGCGCCCGGAAGACTGGCGCTACGCGGTGTTCGCCCACTGCTTCACCTGCGGCAAGGACATCGCCGCGGCCACCCGCATCAGCCGTGGACTGGCCGCGCGCGGGATCGCCGTGCTGCGCTTCGACTTCACGGGCCTGGGCGGCAGCGACGGCGACTTCGCCAACACCGATTTTTCGTCCAACGTGGCGGACCTGCTGGCCGCCGCGCAGGCGCTCGAGGCGCATCATTCGGCCCCCAGCCTCCTGGTGGGCCACAGCCTGGGCGGGGCGGCGGTGCTGGTGGCCGCGCAGTCCCTGCCCGGCGTGAAGGCCGTGGCGACGATCGGAGCCCCGGCCACCGCCGACCACGTCAAGCACCTGTTCGCCGACGTGGAAGAGCGCCTGCATCGCGACGGCGAGGCGAGCGTCACCCTGGGGCCGCGCCGCTTCAACATCCGCCGGCAGCTGCTCGACGACCTCGACGCGCACGCGTCCGCCGGCCACATCCGCAGGCTGGGGCGCCCCCTGCTCGTGTTCCATTCCCCGCTCGACGAGGTGGTGCCCATCGAACAGGCGGCGCGCATCTACGAAGCGGCCCTGCATCCCAAGAGCTTCATCTCGCTCGATCGCGCCGACCACCTGCTGTCGCGGCAGGAGGACGCCGAGTACGTCAGCGCCACCCTGGCCGCGTGGGCCGGACGCTACCTGGGCCTGATGGCGCCACCCACGCGGCCTGCCGGGACGGTGGAGGAGGGCGAGGTGCTGGTCACCGAGCTCGACAAGCATTTCCTGCGCGGCCTCTACAGCGCCTCGCACGCACTGCTGGCGGACGAACCGCTGGGGATGGGCGGGGGCAACCGCGGCCCCACGCCCTACGACCTGCTGCTGATGAGCCTGGGCGCCTGCACCTCGATGACCCTGCGGATGTACGCCGATCGCAAGCGCATCCCGCTGGAGGACGTCGACATCGAACTCGTCCACGAGCGGGTACACGCCCGCGACTGCGCCGAGTGCGCCGAGCGCGACGGCCACGTCGAGCGCATCACCCGTCGCGTGCGCCTGGTCGGCGATCTCGACGCGGCGCAACGCGAGGACCTGCTGCGGATCGCCGATCGTTGCCCGGTCCACCGGACCCTGGCCAGCGCTCCGGTGATCGTGACGCACCTCGTCGACTGAGCCCCGACCGGCGGGCTCCGGGCGGGGGCTTGATCCGGCGCCCGCCGCTCGCGCACAGTCGCAGGCCTGTCCGGAGGGAGATCGAGGATGCGCATTCGTTGCCTGGCCCTGGCGGCCGCCCTGGCGCTGTCGACCAGCACCGTCCACGCCGCGGACGTGACCGTGCTGCGTGCACGCACCATCCACACCATGGAAGCGGATGCACCCCGCGTGCAGGCCATCGCCTTCGACGGGAGCGGCCGTATCCTCGGGACCGGTCCGGCCGAGGCGCTCGCGGCCCGCTATCCGGATGCCGAACCGCTGGACCTGGGCGAGGCGACCGTGGTGCCGGGGCTGATCGATGCGCACGGGCATGTCGCTGGCCTGGGGATGACGAAGCTGACCGCCGACCTCGTGGGCACGCGCGACAAGAGCGAGGTGCTGGCGCGGTTGCGCGCGTTCGCCCGCGACCTGCCTGCCGGTACCTGGCTCATCGGTCGCGGCTGGGACCAGAACGACTGGCCCGAGCGGGATTTCCCGACCGCCGCCGACCTCGACGCGGCATTCCCGGACCGCGCGGTCTGGCTGGAGCGGATCGACGGCCACGCCGGCTGGGCGAACAGCGTCGCCATGCGGGCCGTGACGCGCGACCTGGCGGGCGACTGGCAACCCGAAGGCGGGCGCATCGTCCGGGACGCCAACGGCCAGCCGACGGGCATCTTCGTCGACGCCGCCTCGGCACTGGTCGACGCCGCGCGGCCGCCGCTGGACGAAGCACTCGCCGAACGCGCGCTGGTGCTCGGCATGCAGGACGCCGTGGCGCACGGCCTGACCGGGGCGCACGATGCCGGCGTCGACCTGGCCGGGCTGGAGCGCTACCGGCGCCTGGCCGACCGCGGCGCGTTGCCGATGCGCATCACCGCGATGGCCGCGGGTGATGGCGACGCGCTCGCGGCGCTCTGCCGCGACGGGCTCTACCGGCATCCCTCCGGGCGCCTGCAGATGCGCACGGTGAAGGTCTACGCCGACGGCGCCCTTGGCAGCCGCGGGGCGGCCCTGCTGGCCGACTACAGCGACGACGCCGGCAATCGCGGCCTGATGGTGACCTCGCCCGAAGGGCTGCATGAGGTCGCCCGCAAGGCGATGGATTGCGGCGTGCAGGTCGCCACCCACGCGATCGGCGACCGCGGC
Source organism: Marilutibacter aestuarii (assembly GCF_006546775.1). Lineage (GTDB taxonomy): Bacteria > Pseudomonadota > Gammaproteobacteria > Xanthomonadales > Xanthomonadaceae > Marilutibacter > Marilutibacter aestuarii. The sequence continues at coordinate 50,038 of NZ_VICE01000006.1, read as the reverse complement.
AACCACGAAGTGCTCGAGGCCTATGCCGACGTGCTTGGGGATCGCCGCGACGGTGAGCATCGCTGGCGCATCGAACACGCGCAGGTGCTTGCCGCCGAAGACCTGCCGCGACTGGCCCGCATGCACGTGATCGCCTCGATGCAGCCGACCCATGCCACCAGCGACATGCCGTGGGCGGAGGACCGGCTGGGTCCTGCGCGCATCGTGGGGGCCTATTCCTGGCGCCAGTTGCGCGACAGCGGCACGCGCCTGGCCCTGGGTTCGGACTTCCCGGTCGAGTCGGTCGATCCGCGCCTGGGCCTGCATGCCGCCACCACCCGCAGCGACGCGCAAGGCCTGCCCGTGGGCGGTTGGCGTCCGGAGGAAAAGCTCACCGCCTTCGAGGCCTTGCGTGGCTTCACCTTGGACGCCGCGTTCGCCGGCTTCGCCGAGAACGAGGTCGGCAGCCTGGCCGCGGGCAAGCGCGCCGACTTCGTGGTGCTCGCCGAGGACCCGCTGGCGATCGCGCCTGCGGACCTGCGCGAGTTGACGGTGCTGGCGACCTATGTCGACGGGCAGGCGGTATACCGCCGGCCCGAGTAGGCCGAGCCGGTCCGCGCCCTCCGGCTCAGGGGCGCGACACGCCGGTCGCGACGGCGCCCGGCGCATCCGCGCGCCGCGCCCCCCAGAGCCCGGCCCACCACGTCCCGGCCAGCGCGGTGGCCGCGCCGCCGAGCATGTCGATGGCGTAGTGCTGGCCGGTAGTCATGATCGTGGGGAACAGCAGTGCCGGCAGCCAGATCCAGCGTCGCGATGCCGGGTGCTGGGCCGCGAAGGCGATCATCACCACGACCGGGATCGTGATGTGCCCCGACGGGAAGCAGGTGTAGGGCTCGTCCAGCGCGTACAGGAGCTCCCATGCCCAGCGCGTCGCGCCGTCCAGTCCGTCGGGAAGGGCATGGCGCACGATGCGGGTTGGCCAGGCCAGCCAGACCAGCATGTTCAGGCCCATCGCCAGTGCATAGGCCTTGAACGCGGCCCACAACACCGCCTTCGAGCGCAGGCCCAGGGCGAGGAAGGGGTTGACGCACAGCAACAGCCAGTACGGCCAGATCGTCCACGCATGCCAACCCACCGCCTGGTCGAGCGCGGTGACCGGCAGCAGCGTGGGCGGCCGCGTGGGATGGGCATTGATCAGCAGGTAGAGCGCGGTGTTCAGGCAGACCACCGCGACGACCGCCAGCAGGCGGTGGCGTACGGCCAGTTCCGCCTCCGCTGCGCTCGCGTCGTCCGTCATCGACGCGTGGCCTCAGGCGGTCGCGTCTTCGTCGACGGCGACGACCCGGCCGCGCAGGGAGTTGCTCAATGCCCCGGTGATGGCCACGTCGACGAAGCGGCCCAGCAGGCGCGGGTCGCCGGGGAAGTTCACCGAGCGCATGTTCTCGGTCTTGCCGGTCAGCTCGTTGGCATCCTTCTTCGATGCGCCAACCACCAGCACCTTCTGCACGCTGCCGACCATCGCCTCGGAGATGCGCTTGGCATTGGCGTTGATCGCGGCCTGCAGGCGCGACAGTCGGGCATGCTTCTCCTCGCTCGACACGTGGTCCTCGAGGTCGGAGGCCGGCGTGCCCGGGCGGCGCGAGTAGATGAAGGAGAATGACTGGTCGAAGCCCACGTCCTCGATCAGCTTCATGGTCTTCTCGAACTCCGCCTCGGTCTCGCCCGGGAAGCCGACGATGAAGTCGGAACTGATCGAGATGTCCGGGCGCACCGCGCGCAGCTTGCGGATCTTCTGCTTGAACTCCAGTGCCGTGTAGCCGCGCTTCATCGCCGACAGGACGCGATCGGAGCCTGACTGCACCGGCAGGTGCAGGTAGTTGGCCAGCTCCGGCACGTCGCGGTAGGCCTCCACCAGCGAGTCGCTGAATTCAAGCGGGTGCGAGGTGGTGAAGCGGATGCGGTCGACGCCGTCGATCTCGGCGATCGTGCGGATCAGCAGGCCCAGGTCGGCCACGTCGGCCTCGTCGCCTTCGCCGTACGGGCCCCGGTACGCGTTGACGTTCTGGCCGAGCAGGTTGATCTCGCGCACGCCCTGCGCGGCGAGGTCGGCGACCTCGACCAGGACGTCCTCGAAGGGGCGGCTGATCTCGGTGCCGCGGGTGTAGGGCACCACGCAGAACGAGCAGTACTTGGAGCAGCCCTCCATGATCGACACGAACGCGCTGGGACCTTCGGCGCGCGGCTCGGGCAGGCGGTCGAACTTCTCGATCTCCGGGAAGCTGATGTCGACCTGCGGCTGCCGCTGCTCACGCCGGGCGCGGATCAGTTCCGGCAGGCGGTGCAGGGTCTGCGGACCGAACACGAGGTCCACGTAGGGCGCGCGCTTGATGATCGCCTCGCCCTCCTGGCTGGCGACGCAGCCGCCGACGCCGATCAGGACGTCGCGACCGCCCTGCTTGAGGGCCTTCCAGCGGCCGAGCTGGCTGAACACCTTCTCCTGCGCTTTTTCGCGGATCGAGCAGGTATTGACCAGGATCACGTCGGCTTCTTCGACGTTCCGGGTCAGTTCCAGGCCGTCGGAGGCGGCCAGCACGTCGGCCATCTTGGCCGAGTCGTACTCGTTCATCTGGCAGCCGTGGGTCTGGATGAAGAGCTTGCCGGAGGGCCGGTCGGGCGCCGCGCGCACGGGCACGGAGGGGGCCGAGGCGGTCGGCAGGGTATGGAGGTCGGACATGGGGGATCCCGGGGGTTCGGTGGTTATTCCGTGCCGGACAGCACTGCAGGGGCGCTGATTGTAGCGGCCGGAACGGGCCGGAAGTCGCGTTTTGTCGGACAGGTATTGGCAATTCAGGCGATTTGGAGTGACACTCGCGCCCATGAAGGGGGGCTTCACACTACTGGGGATGATCTGCCTGCTCGCGGCCACGCCGGCCGTCGCGGGCACGATTTACCGTTGCGAAGGCGCCGACGGCGTCCCGAGCTATGTCAGCAAGAAGGTCGCCGGCGCCCGCTGCTCGGCGGTCACCAGCTACCGGCCGGGCCGCAGCGCGCCCTCGGTGCCGGTGACGACTTCCAGCCTCTCCCAGCCCTCGCGCCCGGCCACGGTGGGCAGTGCGACGCCCGCCAACCCGGTCGCCGGTTCCCCCGCATCGGGGACGGTCCAGGCCAGCGACAGTCCGGCGATGACCAACGCGGCCCCCATCCAGACCGTCAACCGGGGCTCGTCCGGCTCCCGCGTCGTGTCCGGCCAGGTGTACTCGTACATCAAGGACGGCGTCCGCCACTACACCAGCCGCAAGCCGGCCGGCGTGGCCAATGCCAGCGCGGTGCGGACCATCAAGTACAGCTTCATCGAGACCTGCTACGCCTGCTCGGCGAGCAGCGGCGTCAACTTCGGCTCGATCCGACTCAACACCGCGGCCTACAGCAACGAGATCGCGGCGGCGGCCCGCCGCCATGGCGTCGACGAGGCAATCGTGCGGGCGGTGATCCACGCCGAGTCGGCGTTCAACCCCAATGCACTCTCGCATGCCGGTGCCCAGGGGTTGATGCAGCTGATCCCCGCCACCGCCCGGCGTTTCGGGGTCAGCAATCCCTTCGACGCCAGCCAGAACATCGAAGGCGGCGTGCAGTACCTGGCGTGGCTGCTCAAGCGCTTCAACGGCGACCTGACCCTCGCCGCGGCCGGCTACAACGCCGGCGAGGGCGCGGTGGACAAGTACAACGGCGTCCCGCCCTACAGCGAAACCCAGCGCTACGTGCAGCGCGTGGGCGTGCTGGCCGAGCGCTACCGCGCGGCCACCCTGCAGCGCTGAAACCCCCTTGTCGTCGCGGGAAGGCCGTCGCAGCGGCCTTTGCGCCCGTCCGGGCGCGCGGCGGGAGCGTGACGGGCATCGCGGATGCATCCAAGGATTGTCGGCTCGTTAAGGCTTCCGTTACACTTTCCCGTCTTTATAAGCCGCGAGCCGTCGCCAGTGGCGCGCCCGCGGTGAACTTCGATATCAAGATTTGCGGAGTGCCGGATGGCCAACCAAGGGGTCAACGATCCTATCCATGAACCCGTCAACACCGGCCGCCGCCGGTTCCTGACGGCGACCACCGCCGTGGTCGGCGCCGTAGGCGCGGGTGTTGCGGCTGTGCCGTTCATCAAGTCCTGGAACCCCAGTGCGCGCGCCAAGCTGGCCGGCGCACCGGTGACCGCGGACATCACGGCGCTGCAGGAAGGCGAGCGCCTGGTGCTGGAATGGCGCGGGCAGCCGATCTGGATCGTCAAGCGGTCCAAGGCGATCCTCGAGGCGCTGCCGACCCTGGACAGCCACCTGCGCGACCCGATGTCGGAGAACCCCGAGCAGCAGCCGGCCTACGTGCTCGAGCAGGATCCCGAGCTGCGCTCGATCAAGCCCGAGGTCTCGGTGCTCGTCGGCCTGTGCACCCACCTGGGCTGTTCGCCCGAGATGAAGGCCGAGATCCGGCCCGAGCCGTTCGATCCGGAATGGAAGGGCGGTTACTTCTGCCCCTGCCACAAGTCGCGCTTCGACATGGCCGGCCGCGTGTTCGAGGGCGTCCCCGCCCCGACCAACCTGGTGGTGCCGCCGCACTACTACGAGAACGACACCACCATCGTCATCGGCGTCGATCCGCAGGGGGCCGCGTAAGCCATGTCCAACATCATCACCCGTACCGCCAACAACGTCTTCGACTGGGTCACCGCACGCGCGCCCGGCATGATGCCGGCCTACCGCAAGCACATGACCGAGTACTACGCGCCGAAGAACTTCAACCTCTGGTACTACTTCGGCTCGCTCGCGATCGTGGTGCTGGTCAACCAGATCCTGACCGGCATCTTCCTGACGATGCACTTCAAGCCGTCCGCGGCCGAGGCGTTCTCGTCGGTCGAGTACATCATGCGCGACGTGGAGTGGGGCTGGCTGATCCGCTACATGCACTCCACCGGTGCCTCGCTGTTCTTCATCGTGGTCTACCTGCACATGTTCCGCGGCCTGATGTACGGCTCGTACCAGAAGCCGCGCGAGCTGGTGTGGATCCTGGGCATGCTGATCTACCTGGTGCTGATGGCCGAGGCCTTCCTGGGCTACGTGCTGCCGTGGGGCCAGATGTCGTTCTGGGGCGCCAAGGTGATCATCTCGCTGTTCGGCGCGATCCCGGTGATCGGCGGCGGACTGGTCGAGTGGATCATGGGCGACTACCTGCCCGGCGACGCCACCCTCAACCGCTTCTTCGCGCTGCACGTCATCGCGCTGCCGCTGGTCCTGCTGCTGCTGGTCGTGCTGCACCTGGGCGCCCTGCACGAGGTGGGTTCGAACAACCCGGACGGCGTCGACATCAAGAAGGGCCCGAAGGGCAACCGCTGGGACGCGAACAAGCCGAAGGACGGCATCCCGTTCCACCCGTACTACACGGTCAAGGACCTGTTCGGCGTCGGCTTCTTCCTGATCATCGCCGCCTTCATCATCTTCTTCGCGCCGGCGTTCGGCGGCTGGTTCCTCGAGCACGACAACTTCGTCGAGGCCAACCGCCTGGTGACCCCGGAGCACATCAAGCCGGTCTGGTACTACACCCCGTACTACGCCATGTTGCGCGTCGTGCCGGACAAGCTGGGCGGCGTGGTCGTGATGTTCTCGGCGATCGCGATCCTGTTCCTGGTGCCGTGGCTGGACAAGGCCAAGGTCCGGTCGTACCGCTACCGGGGCGTCTTCTCCTGGGTGATGCTGCTGGCCTTCGCCTTCGCCTTCGTGTGGCTGGGCAAGATCGGCGCCGGCCCGGGCACCGATCCGGTCGAGACCATCGTCGGCCGCGTCCTGACCTTCTTCTACTTCGCTTTCTTCATCTCCATGCCGCTTTGGACCAAGCTCGACCGGACCAAGCCGGTGCCGGAACGGGTGACGATGCATGACTGACACCAACGCCAAGCACCGAACCGACCGAACCGACCGGACCATGACCATCGTGAAGAAGTTCACCCTGTCTCTTGCTGGCGTCCTCGTTGGCGCGCTGCTGGTTTCCGCCAGCGCCGCCGCCGCTTCGGGCGGCGCCGTCGAACAGGCCGGCACCGACCTGGGCGACCGTGCGTCCCTGCAGCGCGGCGCCCACCTGTACATGAACTACTGCTCGGGCTGCCACTCGCTCAAGTACCTGCGCTACTCGCGCATGGCCGAGGACCTGGGGCTCACCGAGGAAGAGGTGATGGAGAACCTCAACTTCACCGGCGCCAAGTTCGGCGAGCAGATCCAGGTGGCGATGACGGCCGAACACGCGAACGCCTGGTTCGGCAAGATGCCGCCGGACCTGAGCCTGATCGCCCGTTCGCGCGGCAGTGACTGGGTCTACACCTACCTGAAGTCGTTCTACCTCGACGAGTCGCGTCCGCTGGGCTGGAACAACAAGCTGTTCCCCAACGCCTCCATGCCGAACCCGCTGTGGGAGCTGCAGGGCCTGCAGCACGCCGAGTACGGCGAGCCCGACGAGAACGGCGAGCGCCACGTCACCGGCCTGAAGGTCACCGAGGCCGGCACGCTGGACACCGCCGGCTTCAACCAGGCGGCGCGCGACATCACTGCATTTCTCGAGTACGCCGGCGAGCCGGCCGCCCTCAAGCGCCACAGCCTTGGCGTCTGGGTGATCCTGTTCCTGACGGTGTTCACGCTGCTGGCCTGGGTGCTGAAGAAGGAATACTGGCGCGACGTGCACTGACCCGGGGGAACCGCCGGTGCGCCCTGGCCCCGGCCGGGCGCATCGCAGCCGTCGGGGGCTTTACTGACAGGCGGCGGGCAGGCAGTCTCGAGACCGTGGCGACCGACCACAAGGGGTGGGCGGCGTCTTGATGACGGGTGGGCGCGGCAGTGCCCGCCGGTCCCAGGAGAGGTCGATGATGGCGGCAAGTCCCCGTATGCGAAATGCCCTGACACTGTTTTCCTCGACCGACTGCGTCCTGTGCCATCGGGTCCGTCTGGTGCTGGCCGCCAAGGGTGTCACCTACGATCTGATCCCGGTGGACCCGCAGAACCCGCCGGAAGACCTGATCGACCTCAACCCCTACCACTCGGTGCCGACCCTGGTCGAGCGCGAACTGGTCCTGTACGCCGCCAGCGTGGTCAGCGAGTACCTCGACGAGCGCTACCCGCACCCGCCGCTGATGCCGGTCGACCCGCTGTCGCGCGCGCGGCTGCGACTGGCGATGCTGCGGCTGGAACACGACTGGGTGCCGCAGGTGCAGGCCATCCAGCTGGGCAACAAGGCCCAGGCCGATGCAGGGCGCAAGCGCCTGAAGGACCTGCTCACCGCCTCGGTCCCGCTGTTCAAGGCCAGCAAGTTCTTCCTGAACCCGGAAATGAGCCTCGCCGACTGCGCGATGGCGCCCATCGTCTGGCGCCTGCCGGCCCTGGGCGTTGCCTTGCCCAAGGACGCGAAGGCGATCGAGGACTACGGCAACCGCATCTTCCGCAGCCCCGGCTTCTCGCGCAGCCTGACCGAGGACGAGCGCAAGCTGAACGAATTGCCGGTCTGATCACACCGGCCCTGCGATGATCCGACGGGGCGTCGCATCGACGTCCCCGGCAGGCCTGCCTGCCGCGCTCCCCGTGCTGACGAAGGGGTAAGGATCATGAATACGCAGATGTGGCTGACCGGCCTGTCGTTGGCCGTCGTACTGGCGTTCGTGCCGGCCCATGCGGGCGTGCTCGACTCGCATTGCACGCCCGCCAAGGCCGCCAAGAGCGCCGCGGCCAAGGCGACGGTGGGCGTGGGCGGTCGTTGCGATGCCAAGGAAACCCTCAAGGACACCGCCGACGACGCCATTGACCTCGACCTGGATGCGGACGACGCGAAGGACACGCTCGAGGATGTCCGCGACAAGGCGGACGACGCCCACGACACGCTCGACGACGCCGTCCACGACCGGGGCGATCGCGACGACTGAGGTTCCGGGCCGATGCCCGCGCACCGGCCCGCCCCGTCCCTGGCATCGACAAGCGCCCCCCGGCCCTTCAAAGTAGCAGGGCCCGCGAGCGGGCGCGCGGCAACGTTTTTTCTCTGGACCCGGCAGTAGATGCGCAATGACTGATGACTCACCCGGCATGACCAGCCACCGCCCCTACCTGCTGAGGGCGCTGTACGAGTGGATCGCCGACAACGACATGACCCCGCACCTGCTGGTGGACGCCACCCGGCAGGGCGTGCGGGTGCCGTCCCACGCAGTCAGCGAGGGCAAGATCGTCCTGAATATCGCCCATCGCGCGGTGTCGCACCTGGAAATGGGCAACCACTCGATCGATTTCAGTGCGCGCTTTGGCGGCGTCAGCCAGGCCGTGTCGGTGCCGGTGAGCGCGGTGCTGGCGATCTATTCGCGGGAAACCGGCCAGGGCATGGCCCTGCCCGACGATTCGGCGATGGCGGGTAGCGGTGGCGACGCCGGCCCGGACGACGCCAGCGGCGACGCTGCCGGAGGCCCACCGTCACCCGCCCTGAGCGCGGTCCCCAGCGAGCGGGCACCGGAAGGTGATGGCGACGGCGACGACGATGGCCCGCCATCCGGACCGCGTCGCACCGGCCACCTGCGCGTGGTCAAGTAGGGCGGCGGCGCGCCTCAGTGCGTGGTGCGCCCGTCGGGCAGCGGTGGACCGCTGAACACGACGAGCCGGTCGCCTCGCAGCACCATCCGGCCAGTACGGCGGTCTTCGCCGTCCACCGAGTAGTCGAAGCGGAAACTCCGCTCCAGGCCGAGGTGCCCGTTCTCATGCCGGCACAGGCGCAGCCCGTGCGCGTGCACGGTCTGGTCCAGCCACTGCACGCCGGCCTTCCGGCAGGCCTCGCGTCCCAGGTGCTCGGCCTGCTCGGCCGCGGCGCGCGCGGCATTCCACCACGCATAACCGATGGCACCCAGCAGCATCAAAACGATCGCGGTCGGCATGCGGGTTCCAGGTCAATGCGGCGCGGGGCCGAGCTTGAGGGACAGGTCGATCGCGCGGACGTGCTTGGTCAGTCCGCCGATGGAAATGTAGTCGACGCCGTCCTCGGCGATGGCCCGCAGGCCCGCGAGGTCGACGCCGCCGGAGACCTCCAGGGGGATGCGGCCGGCGAACGGCGCGGCGCGCGCGATCGCCACCGCTTCGCGGCGCATCGTCGCCGTGAAATCATCGATCAGGATGCGGTCGCAACCTGCCTCGAGCGCCTCGCGCAGCTGGTCGATCGATTCGACTTCGACGATCAGCGGCAGGGCAGGGTGCATGGCGCGCGCGCCGTGGATCGCGGCCGTGATCGAGCCGGCGGCGCGCACGTGGTTCTCCTTGAGCATCACCTGGTCGTACAGGCCCATGCGGTGGTTGGCCCCGCCGCCGGTGCGCACGGCGTATTTCTGCGCCTGGCGCAGGCCCGGCAGGGTCTTGCGGGTGTCGAGGATGCGGGTGCCGGTGCCGCGCACCGCCTCGACATGGGCGGCAGTGACCGTCGCCGTGCCGCTCAGGGTCTGCATGAAGTTGAGCGATGCGCGCTCGGCGCTGACCAGGGCGCGGTTCCGCCCCTCCAGGGTCGCCAGTACCGTGCCGGCGCCCACCCGTTGGCCCTCCGCCACACGCCAGTCGATGCGCACGAGCGGATCCAGTGCCTGGTGGCAGGCGTCGAACCACGGTCGCCCGCAGACGACGGCCTCTTCCTTGCACAGCAGGTAGGCGACGTCCCCCGCGTCGGGGAGCAGGGCGGCGGTGACGTCGCCGCTGCCGATGTCCTCGGCCAGGGCCGCCGCCACGTCGGCCTGGACGGCTTCGATGGGCGGCGGCGCGACTTCCGTTGCGTTCATGCCGCGGCGAAGCCGGGAATGCCGTCGGTGGCGATGGCGTCCTCGGCAAGCAACACCGGGATGCCGTCGTCCACCCGGTACACCGTGCGGCGGTCGCGGGTGACCAGCGCCTGCGCCAGCGGCGCGGCCTGGGCGCTGCCGTCGCCGCGCAGGGCCGTGCCGGCCTCGACGGCGGCGTTCACGGCCTTCAGGCCCGCGTCGTCGAGGAGGGCGAGGGGCTGGCGTGTGGTCGGGCAGACCAGGAGGTCGAGCAGCTTGCGGTCCATGGCTTCACGTCGGTTCGGGAGGGAATGGGGCGGCAGGGCGGCGCTGAACTACTCTGGCCGTGCCAACCGGCCTAGAATACCGTTTTGACGTTGGGCCAAGCCATGACTGATAGCAAGGCCGCGACCGACGCCCAGCCGCTGGTGGGCATCGTGATGGGGTCGCGTTCGGACTGGGAGACCATGCAGCACGCCGCCGCGAAGCTCGAGGCGCTGGGCGTGCCGCACGAAGTACGCGTGGTGTCGGCGCACCGCACGCCGGACGTGCTGTTCGACTATGCCGCGACCGCACGGTCCCGCGGGCTGCGCGCGATCATCGCCGGGGCCGGCGGCGCCGCCCACCTGCCGGGCATGCTGGCCGCCAAGACGCCGGTGCCCGTGCTGGGCGTGCCGGTGCAGAGCAAGGCACTCAACGGCATGGACTCGCTGCTGTCGATCGTGCAGATGCCGGCCGGGATCCCGGTGGCGACCTTCGCGATCGGCAATGCCGGTGCCGCCAATGCCGCGCTGTTCGCCGCCGCGATGCTGGCGCCGACGCACCCGCCCATCGGCGAGGCGCTCGATGCCTTCCGCCGCAAGCAGACCGACGACGTCGCCGGCAACGACGATCCCCGCCAATGAGCGGCGACGCGATGACGACCGTGGGCATCCTCGGTGGCGGCCAGCTGGCGCGCATGCTGGCCCTGGCCGGTGCCCCGCTGGGGCTGCGCTTCAAGGTCATGGATACCTCGGCCGATGCCTGTGCCGGGCAGTTCGCGCCGATGGTCGTGGGCGACTACCGCGACGACGCCGCGTTGGCCGAGTTCGCTTCCAGCGTCGACGTGGCCACCTTCGACTTCGAGAACGTGCCCGCCGAATCGGCGCAATGGCTGGCCGAACGCATCCCGGTGTTCCCCAGCCCTCGTGCGCTGGCGGTGGCCCAGGACCGGCTCGCCGAGAAGACCCTCTTCCGCGAGCTCGGGATCCCGGTGCCGGACTTCGCGCCGATCGACAATCGCGAGGACCTCGACGCGGCGCTGGCGCGCGTCGGCGCGCCGTGCATCCTGAAAACGCGCCGCCTGGGCTACGACGGCAAGGGGCAGTTCCGCATCCGGTCGCTGGCCGACGCCGATGCCGCCTGGGCCGCGCTTGGCGAGCAGGCCGCCACCGTCGGCCTGATCCTGGAGGGCTTCGTGGCCTTCGACCGTGAACTCTCGGTGGTGGCCGTGCGCGGCCGCGACGGCGAGTTCCGCACCTGGCCGCTGACCGAGAACTGGCATGTCGATGGCGTGCTGTCGGCCAGCCTGGCGCCCGCCCTGGCCGACGACGTCCTCACCGCGACCGCGGTCGACTACGCCCGCGCGCTGGCCGACGCGCTCGACTATGTCGGCGTCTTCGCCCTCGAGCTGTTCAGTCGCGACGGGGAGTTGCTGGCCAACGAGCTGGCGCCGCGCGTCCACAATTCCGGCCACTGGAGCATCGAGGGGAGCGAGACCAGCCAGTTCCAGAACCACCTGCGCGCCGTGCTCGGCCTGCCTTTGGGCGACACGCGCATGGTCGGCCATGCGTGCATGCTCAACTGGATCGGCGCGATGCCCGATGCCGGCCCCGTGCTGGCCGAGCCGGGCGGCCACTGGCACGACTACGGCAAGTCGCCGCGCGAGGGTCGCAAGGTCGGCCACGCGACCTTGCGTGCCGACGGCGTGGCCGAGCTGGGCCATGCCCTGGAACGCGTCGGCCGCGCCCTGGGTCGCGAGCCGCAGGTCGCGCCGGTCATCGCCCGACTGGGCTGAGTCCGGCAGCCGCGTTGCCGCCCGCCAAAACGCAGGACGGCCGGGTTGCCCCGGCCGTCCTGGTGGTGCGTGTTCGCCGCCCGCTTACTTCATCTGCGAGGCGATGAACTCCCAGTTGACCAGGTTCCAGAACGCGTCCATGTACTTCGGGCGCGCGTTGCGGTAGTCGATGTAGTAGGCGTGCTCCCACACGTCGCAGGTCATCAGCGGGGTGTCCTCGCCGGTGAGCGGCGTGGCCGCATTGGAGGTGCTGACCAGGGCGACGGAACCGTCGGCGCGCTGCACCAGCCAGGCCCAGCCGGAACCGAAGGTGCCGACGGCGGTCTTGGTGAACTCGTCCTTGAACGTCGCGAAGTCGCCGAAGGCCTTGTTGATCGCCTCGGCCAGCTTGCCCGTGGGCTCGCCGCCACCGGCGGGGGACAGGCAGTTCCAGTAGAAGGTGTGGTTCCAGACCTGCGCCGCGTTGTTGAACATGCCGCCTTGCGACTTGCGGACGATCTCCTCCAGCGACAGGTCGGCGAACTCCGTGCCCTCGATCATCTTGTTGAGGTTGGTGACGTAGGTCTGGTGGTGCTTGCCGTAGTGGAAGTCGATCGTCTCGCCGGAGATGTGCGGTTCCAGCGCGGTGCGGTCGTAGGGCAGGGCAGGCAGTTCAATCGCCATGGGGGACTCCTTGTGGCTCGATTTGGTTGGCTGAAGGCGAACCCTGACGTGCCGGCGGCGGCCACGTCCAGGACTTCTTGAGGGATTACAATAGGGGCAGTCGGCGCCGGCGGGATCGGCCGCGAGCCTCTCGACTGACGCCCCATTCTATCCCCACCACGTGTTGGCGCACCGTCAAGCCGCGCAACAGCCCATTCCAGGAGTATCCGATGTCCGTGCTCGAACGGATCCAGGCCGAGGTCGAAGGCCACCCGGTCGTGTTGTTCATGAAGGGGACGCCGCAGTTCCCCATGTGCGGGTTCTCAAGTCGCGCGATACAGGCGCTGACCGAGGCCGGCGCGACGCAGTTGCACACCGTCAACGTGCTCGAAGACCCCGAGGTCCGCGCCAACCTGCCGCGTTTCTCCAACTGGCCGACCTTCCCGCAGCTGTTCATCCATGGTGAGCTGATCGGTGGCTGCGACATCACCGTCGAGCTGTTCGAGTCGGGGGAACTGGCACGCATGATCAGCGAGACGCAGGCATCGTGAGCGACGCATCGCCGCAGGCGCCCGACGCGGCCGCGCGCCTTGATGGCCGTGTCGTGCTGGTCACCGGCGCCCATGGCGGCCTGGGCAGCGCCGCCGCCCGGGCCTGCGCCGAGGCCGGTGCGACGGTCGTGCTGCTGGGTCGCAAGCTGCCCAAGCTCAACCGCGTGTACGACGCCGTGGCCGCCGTCGGGCCCGAGCCGCTCCTGTATCCCTTCGACCTGGAGGGCGCGGTGCCGGACGACCACGCCGAATTGGCGGCGCGGATCGAATCCGAACTCGGCCGGCTCGACGGGCTGTTGCACTGCGTCGCCGAGTTCCGCGGCCTCACCCCCTTGCCGCAGACCGACCCGGCGCAGCTCGCCCGCGCGATCCACGTCAACCTCACCGCGCCCTTGTGGCTCACCCAGGCTTGCCTGCCGGTGTTGTCGAAGGCTGCCGACGCGGCGGTTGTGTTCACGCTCGACGCGCCCGAGCGCGTCGGCGGGGCCTACTGGGGCGGCTACGGCCTGGCCCAGCACGGACTCGCGGCCGCGGTGGGCATGCTCCACCACGAGCTGATCGGTTCGAACGTCCGCGTCAGCGGCCTGCGCCCCGGCCCGATGCGCACGCCGCTGCGCTCGCGTGCCTATGCCGACGACAGCGACCCGCGCACGCGCGATCCGGCGGTCTACGCGCCGGCCTGCGTGACCCTTCTGTCGACGCGGGGCAGCGTGCACCGCGGCCACGTCTGGAGTCCCCCGGCATGACCATCGCATCGGCGGCGCTGTTGCTGTTCCTGATCCTCGACCCGCTCGGCAACATCCCGATCTTCCTGAGCCTGCTGCGCAGCCTGCCACCCAAACGGCAGCGCATCGTCCTGGCCCGGGAGCTGCTGATCGCGCTGGCGGTGCTGATGATGTTCCTGTGGGGCGGCAAGTACGCGCTGGAGCTGATGCACCTGCGCCAGGAATCGGTGTCCATCGCCGGTGGCATCGTGCTGTTCCTGATCGGCATACGCATGATCTTCCCGCGCCCGGAAGGCCTGATGGGCGAACTGCCCGACGGCGAGCCGTTCATCGTGCCCATGGCCATCCCCCTGGTGGCGGGACCCTCGGGGATGGCGGCGGTCATGCTGATGGGCAGCGACGACCCCACCCGGCTGGGCGACTGGAGCATCGCCCTGCTGATCGCCTGGGGCGCCACCGCGGCGATCCTGTTCTCGGCGACGCTGCTCTACAAGTTGCTGGGCGGACGGGCGCTGTCGGCCATCGAACGCCTGATGGGCATGCTGCTGGTGGCGATCTCCGTCCAGATGTTCCTCGACGGTCTGGGAACTTACCTGCAGATCGCTGCACCTTGACCGAAGTTGGTCGCGCGTGGCGCCCATGTCGCGGGGCATGGGCCAATTCGATGACTTTGTTCACGATACTGTAACGTAGGGATCGTAGCGTGTTAAAGTGCCGTTAACCCGGAGGGGCGCACTGCGCCAGCCGGGCTCTAGCGGATGCACTTTGCTGATCGATGCGGGCGAGGCTTTCCGCTGCAAGGAAGCGTTCGTCTGCCAGAACTCCACGTTACTCGAGGCCCCGCCATGACCCATCCGAACCGTGTCCGGCTGTCCAGGCTTACGCTTGGCCTGCTCGCCGTACTCGCCACCGCCCCTGTCTTCGCGCAGGCCACCTCCGCCGGCGTTGCCGGTCGTGTCGTGGCGGCCGACGGCCAGCCCGTCGCGGGCGCGCAAGTCACCATCACCCATGAAGAATCCGGCACCGTGAGCCGTGCCGTGACCGGCCCCGACGGTCGCTACAACGCCCGCGGCCTCCGCGTGGGCGGTCCGTATTCCGTGTCCATCAACGCGGCCGGCGAGGGCGTGGGTGGCCAGGAAGGGATCTACCTGAACCTGGACAAGGTCAACCAGGTCGACGTGACCCTGGCGGGCGATTCGGTTACTACGCTTGAGTCGGTGGAAGCGGTCGCCGGTGTCTACGGTTCGGAAGTCTTCAGTGCGACCAAGATGGGCGCAGGCTCGAACGTCACCCGCGAGCAGATCGACGCGTTCCCCTCGATCGAGCGCAACCTGCAGGACTACGCGCGCCTCGACCCGCGCGTCGCGCAGACCGACAAGTCGCGCAACGAAATCTCCATCGGCGGCCAGAATCCGCGTTACAACGCGATCCGCGTGGACGGCATCAGCACCAACGACGCCTTCGGCCTGGAGTCGAACGGACTGCCGACGCCGAAGCAGCCCTTCTCGATGGATACCATCCAGGAGATCTCGGTCGACGTCGCCAACTACGACGTCACCATCAATGGCGGCGTGGGCGGCGTCATCAACGCCGTCACCAAGTCCGGCACCAACGAGTTCCACGGCTCCGTCTACGGCACCTACCGCGACAACAGCATGGTGCGCGAGAACGAGGACGGCAGTGATTTCTCCGGCTTCGAGGACGACTTCCTCTACGGCGTGACCGTCGGCGGTCCGATCGTCAAGGACAAGCTGTTCTTCTTCTTCAACTACGAGAAGCAGGAGACCGGCGCCCCCGGTCCGACCTTCGGCCCCGTGGGCTCCGGCGCGTCCAACATCGTCGAGGACATTTCCGACACCGATATCCAGCGCGTCCGCCAGATCGCCCAGGGTTACGGGTTCGAGGCCGGCGAGTACGGCGTCGGCGGTGCCGACACGACGGCCGAGGAGTACGGCCTGAAGATCGACTGGAACATCAGCGACAACCATCGCGCCAACTTCCGGTACGGCACCACCGACCAGAGCATCGCCAACTTCCCGGGCTTCGGCAGCAACCAGATCGCGCTCAACACCTATTCGTACCAGCGTGACTTCGAGCTCGACACCTATACGGCCCAGCTGTTCAGCGACTGGACCGACGTGTTCTCCACCGAAGCCAAGGTGTCGTACCGCGACTATTCGGCCGTCCGTACCCCGCCCAGCGCGCTGCCCGCGATCGCCATCGACATCGGCGACGCCACGCTCAACTTCGGCACGGAAGAGAACACGCACGCCAACGTGCTGGAGACCGAGACCTGGAACGCCTTCTTCGCGGGCAACCTGTTCATCGGCGACCACACCCTGAAGTTCGGTGCCGAGTACGAGAAGAACGACATCTACAACCTGTTCGGTCGTCGCAGCAACGGCGTCTACTCGTTCGACAGCATCGACGACTTCGAGGCCGGCACCCCGAGCTTCTATCGCTACTACCATCCCCGCAACGGCAATCGCGACAACGCCGCCGCCGCGTGGGGCCTGGAGAACTGGGGCCTGTTCGTGCAGGACACCTGGGCCGTCAACTACAACCTCACGCTGAACTTCGGCCTGCGGTACGACGTGCCGGTCGTCGACGACGAGCCGCTGTACAACGCCGCTGCCGAAGCCGCCTTCGGCTACGACAACTCGGCCACGATCGATGGCAACGGGCTGATCCAGCCGCGCTTCGGCTTCAACTACACCTTCGACAGCGAGCGCCCGAGCCAGCTGCGTGGTGGCTTCGGCCTGTTCCAGGGCGCCGCCGCCAACGTGTGGCTGTCCAATCCCTTCACCAACACGGGCTTCGGCTACACCGACTACACCTTCTTCACGGGCCTGCCGGTGTCGCCGGCGATCGACTGCAACACGCCCGACGGCCGTTGCTTCGTCGCCGACCCGGACGGTCAGCTGGTCCTGGTCCCCGCGAATGCGTCGCAGGGCACCCAGTCGATCGATTTCGTCGATCCCGAGCTGGGCCAGCCCGCGGTGTGGAAGGCGAACCTGGCATTCGACGCCGAACTGCCGTGGCAGGGCATCGTCGGTGCGGCCGAGCTGGTCCTCACCCAGGTCAAGGAAGCGATCTACTACCAGCACCTGAACCTCGGCGCGCCCACCACGTATGGTCCGGACGGTCGCCCGATCTTCTGGAACGCCGCGGGCCTGGACCCGAACAACTGGAACCAGTCGGGCAACAGCTCCAACGGCGCGAGCGCTCGCGCCAATCGCGATCGCGCTTTCGGCGACGCCATCATCGCCCGACCCACCAGCAAAGGCGAGTCGCAACAGCTGACCCTGTCGTTGAACAAGCCGTTCAACGACAGCGACTGGATGTGGCAGCTGGCGTATACCTACACCAACGCCAACGACGTCAGCCCGTTGACCAGCTCCACCTCCGGCTCGCAGTGGGGCAACAACGTG
Organism: Marilutibacter aestuarii; assembly: GCF_006546775.1. Taxonomy (GTDB): domain Bacteria; phylum Pseudomonadota; class Gammaproteobacteria; order Xanthomonadales; family Xanthomonadaceae; genus Marilutibacter; species Marilutibacter aestuarii. Next base: position 32,864 of record NZ_VICE01000006.1, on the reverse strand, counting down.
TCCCTCGATCCGAACGCGGAAGTGACCGGGCGTTCCAGCTACGAGATCCGCGACCGCATCACGGCCGCAGTGACCTGGAAGCACGCCTTCTTCGGTGACTACAACACCAACGTGTCGATGTTCTACGAAGGCCGCAGCGGTCGCCCGTACAGCTACGTCTTCGACAACGACGCCAACGGCGACAACCGTTTCGGCAACGACCTGCTCTACATCCCGTCGGGCCCCGGCGACGTCATCTTCGGCAGCCCCGCCGAGGAAGCGGCGTTCTGGGACTTCGTCGCCGGCGACGAGTACCTGAGCTCGCATCGCGGCCAGCTCGCCGAGCGCAATGGCGCCACGTCGCCCTGGGTCAACCAGTTCGACCTGCGCATCTCCCAGGAACTCCCCGGCTTCTGGAGCGGCCACAAGTCCGAGATCTGGCTCGACGTCCTCAACGTCGGGAACCTGCTCAACAAGGACTGGGGACAGATCGAGGAAGTCGGCTTCCCGTTCGGTCGCGGCGTCGTCGAGTACGGCGGCATCGATGCGGCGACGGGCAAGTACGTCTATCGCTTCAACAACCCGGACGAGCTGAGCGTCTACGACGACCGCGGCATCTCGCGCTGGTCGCTGCAGGTGGGTTTCCGCTACAAGTTCTGATCCCGGTGACAACCGGATCCAGAGCGACGGCCGGGGTGAATCCCCGGCCGTTTTTTTTGTGCGCCCTCCTGCGCTAGAGTCGGTGGGACGGACCAGACAAGAACAACGAAGAGAACACACCGATGAGCAAGCCCCCGCAGGATGCACTCCCCACCGTCAACGCGCGCATCCACCCCAGCGGTGCCCTCGACATCCTGTCCCGCGACGAGGTCGCCCGCCTGCGCGACGCTTCCACCGGCATGCACGACCTGCTGCGCCGCTGCGCCCTGGCCGTGCTGACCACCGGCAGCGTGTCCGACGATCCGCGCGCCGCCCAGGCGCAGTACGCGGACTTCGACATCCAGGTGCACCAGCAGGACCGCGGCCTGCGCATCGACCTGGCGAACGCGCCCGCGATGGCGTTCGTCGATGGCGAGATCATCCGCGGCGTGGCCGAACTGCTGTTCGCGGTCGTGCGCGACCTGGCTTTCACCGCGATCGAGCTGGGCGAGGCCTGCGGCCGCGACCTCAACACCAGCGCGGGCATCACCGACGGCGTCTTCGACCTGCTCCGCAACGCACGCATCCTGCAGCCCACCGATCCCCGCCTGGTGGTGTGCTGGGGCGGACACTCGATCTCGCGCGACGAGTACATCTACACCAAGCAGGTCGGCTACGAGCTGGGCCTGCGCGGGCTGGACATCTGCACCGGTTGCGGCCCGGGCGCGATGAAGGGACCGATGAAGGGCGCCAACATCGCGCACGCCAAGCAGCGGCGCGAGCACCCCCGCTACATCGGCGTGACCGAGCCGGGCATCATCGCCGCCGAGTCGCCCAACCCGATCGTCAACCACCTGGTGATCCTGCCCGACATCGAAAAGCGCCTGGAAGCCTTCGTCCGCATCGGCCACGGCATCATCGTGTTCCCCGGCGGCGTCGGCACCGCAGAGGAGATCCTGTACCTGCTGGGTATCCTGCTGCGCGAGGAGAACGCCGGCCTGCAGTTCCCGCTGATCTTCACCGGCCCCACCGCGTCGGCGGCGTACTTCGAGCAGATCGACCGCTTCCTGCGCCTGACGCTGGGCGAGGCGGCCACTTCGCGCTACGAGATCATCATCGCCGATCCGGCCGCGGTGGCCCGGCGGATGACCGCGGGCATCCGCAAGGTGCGCGAGCAGCGCATCGCCCAGAAGGACTCGTTCTTCTTCAACTGGTCGATCGACATCCCGCTGGAGTTCCAGCAGCCGTTCCGGCCCACCCACGAGGCGATGGCGGCGCTGGACCTGCACAAGGGCCGCAAGCCGCACGACCTGGCGGCCGACCTCCGCCGGGCGTTCTCGGGCATCGTCGCCGGCAACGTCAAGGAGGACGGCATGCGCCGCATCGATGCGCACGGGCCGTTCGAGATCCATGGCGACCCGGAGATGATGCAGTCGCTCGACGCATTGCTGCGTGCGTTCGTGGAGCAGAGGCGCATGAAGATCGACGGCGACTACCACCCCTGTTACCGCGTCGTGGCCTGAGGCCTCCCGCCAACCGCTCGACACCCGGGACCGGGCGAAGACTCAGCGCTCGCTGACCGGGAGGCGCACGGTGGCGACGTAGAGGTCGCCTTCCCGTGAGGTGGTGACGCTGCCCTTGCCCTGGGTGAGCGCCTCCACGCGTTCCTGCGCGGCATTGAGGCCGACGTTATGCCCGGGCCGGGCTTCACGGCTGCTGCCGGGCAAGGGGTTGCTGATGCGCACGATCACGCGCTCGTCCGACGTCGTGACCGCCACCTCGATCGTACCGCCCTTGGGCAGGCGCTCGATGCCGTGGCGGATCGCATTCTCGACCAGGGGCTGGATGGTGAGTGCCGGCACGGTGACGTCCGGCAGCGCACGGGGCAGCTTCCAGGTTACCTGCAGGCGCTCGCGGAACCGCAGGCCCTCGATTTCCAGATAGCGTCGAGCCAGGTCCAACTCGTCCTGCAGGGGAATCTGGTGCGGACCGGCGAGCGCGGCCCGGAACAGGTCCGCCAAGTCCAGCAGCAGCTGCTCCACCGCCTCGGGGCGCTGGTGTACCAGGGCTGCGCCGGTGTTGAGCGTGTTGAACAGGAAGTGCGGCCGGATGCGCGCCTGCAGCGCCTCGAGTTCGGCCTGCTTGGTGCGCAACGCCCATTGGCGCGCGCGCCAGTAGTTCTGGAACGCGGCAAGCCCGAGCATGCCCACTGTCAACGCCAGGCCGCTCAGGCGCAGGATCAGCGATCGCCAACCGCCGTGCGCCATCAGCCACAGGTCCTGCAGCAGGAACCACGCGCCTCCGCTGACCACCCAGGTGCTGGCCATCAGCGCGACCAGCGCGGCGTATGCAAGCTGCACCGGCGTCAGGCGGGCCAGTCTGCGGCGCGCCCAGTACAGCGTCGACATCGTCAGCAGGGATATCCACTGCAGCAGGATCGAGGTCAGGCCGAAGTACACCCATCGGTCCCCGCTGCCGCCAGGCGCGAGTGCCAGCACGACGGCCAGGCCTTCACCGGCGATCAGGACCCAGACCAGGGTCCTGGGCTGCCAGAGGGTGTCGAGCAGGGCCTGGGTCTCTTTGGGTCCGTTCATCTCACGCGATTGGTGGGCGGTTTCGGGGCGGGCGTCATCATGACAGCAGTCCAGCCTGTCTGTCCGTCTGCCGCTGGGCCCGGCGTGGGCTCCGCTGGTCGGATCCCGCTGGAGGCCGCAAAGGCGGCCCGTTAAGGTGGAGCATGTGGATTCTCATGGGGATACGGGATGCGGCACGCGAATGATCGACGACGGGGCGGGCTGGCAGGCCCGGCACGGGGCTTCACGCTCGTCGAGCTCATGATCACGGTGGTGGTGATGGGCGTACTGCTGGCGATCGGCGTGCCGAGCTTCCGTTATGTCCAGAACTCGGCCCGGATCAGCGCGCCTGCCAACGAGCTCGTCGCCAGCGTCCAGCTGGCGCGCGCCGAGGCGATCCGGCGGAACGGGCGCATGGCCCTGTGCAGCTCGTCCGATGGTGCCACCTGCGCCGCCGGCGGCGCATGGAATGGCTGGATCGTCTTCGCGGACGCCGACCGCAATGGCGCGGTGACGGCGGGCGAGGAAATCCTCCGCCGCCATGTCGTGGAGGCGCCGGTGGTGGTGGAGGCGAGCCCGGCCCTGGCCGACGGCGTGCTCACCTTCCGCTCCGATGGTTTCGCGCGTGATTCCGCCGGCGATCCCGTCACCGCGGCCATCGGCGTGTGCGTCGCGGCGACCATACCGACGGACAACGTCCGCAACGTCACCCTTGGTGCCGGCAGCCGGGCGTTCATCGAGCGCACCAGCGGTAACGGCGCCTGCGCCCAACCGGCCGACCCCTGATGAAGTACCCAACCAAGAACGCGGGACGCGCGCGATCCATCCAGACCATCATGAAGACATCTCCAAGACACGCGGCCGGAATGAGCCTGCTCGAAGTCATGATCGCGGTCCTGATCCTGGCCATCGGGCTGCTGGGCGTGGCTGCCTTGCAGGCCACCGCCCTGAAGAACAGCCAGGGCTCCCTTGCTCGCAGCCAAGCCATCATGGACAGCTACGCCATGATGGATTCCATCCGGGCGTCGATCCCGGTGGCGGCCATCAACGATCCCGTTGCCAAGGCCAACGCGATCGCGCTGTACGAAATGGCACGTACCTGCGTTGTGCCGGCGGCCGGGGCGAGCCTCGCGGAGAACGATCGCCGTGAATGGATCCAGACCATGCACTCGACGCTGGGGCAGGGGTCATGCGGGACCATCGATTGCGAGGACACGGTCTGCACCGTGACGGTCGAGTGGGACGAGTCGCGGACGACGGGCGGTGAGCAGAACTTCTCCATCAGCACGGTGAGCCAGCTATGAGCGCGCACGTCTTGAAAGTGGCACTGGCCCGTCGCCAGGCGGGCGTGACCCTGATTGAAATGATGGTTGCGATGTTGCTGGGGCTGCTCGTGGTCGGCGGTGCGATCAGCATGTTCATGGCCAATGGCCGGGTCTACAAGGCCACCGAGAGCCTTGGGCGTATCCAGGAAAATGGCCGCATCGGCTTCGAGTTGATGGCGCGCGATATCCGCGAAGCCGATGGCACGCCCTGCCGCCAACCCCAGACGCAGCCCGCGCTGCCGCAGTACGGCAAGATGCTCCCGATCGCCAATGTCCTGACCTCCGGCGCCTGGTGGGCGAACTGGGGGAGTGGCGTGCAGGGGTACGAGAACGGCGCCCTGGCGGGCAGCCTCGCCGGTACCGATGCCATCGAACTGCACTCGGCCAATACCAGCGCGGTGACGGTGCAATCGTTCGCCGGTGGCAACTTCGTCCTGAGCAGTGCCTTGCACGATATCGGCAGCAACGACGTGGTGCTGGCCTGTGACGGCAACCAGGGATCGATCTTCCAGGCCGGAACGGTCGCCGGGACCACCGTCCCCGTCGCCAGCGCCGGCAACTGCGGGACCAATCTGGGGCTCGGTGGCACATGCGGTTCGGTTCCTTATGCCTATGCGACCGCCACGAACGGACAGGCCAGCATTGCCCGCGTCCACGCCGTGCGCTGGTACGTGGCCCAGAATGCCCGGGGCGGTAACTCGCTCTGGTTGCAGGACATGGCAGCGGCGCCCACGGAAATCATCGACGGGGTACGTGATCTTGAATTGACCTACCTGTTGCCGGGCGCGGCTTCCTATGTGAACGCAACCGGTGTCGGCACCCGCTGGAAGGACGTCACCGCGGTGCGCATCGCGCTTGAGCTTGAGGGCCAACAGGGCAATCAGGAAGATCGCATCAAGGTCGGCACGGACGGGCAGGGTCTCCGCCGCCAGATCACCCATGTCGTCACCCTGCGGAACCGCAGCATATGATCAGTACACCCACTTCTTCCCGCATCGCCACCCGGCGCCGTCGTGGCCAGTCCGGCGTGGCGCTGATCGTCGTCCTCATCCTCCTGCTGATCATGACCCTTCTCGGGCTTGCCAGCCTGAGGGGTACCCTGCTCGAGGAAAGGATGGCCGCCAATCTTTTCGACCGGAGCCTGGGCTTCCAGGCAGCCGAAGCGGCGCTCCGCCAGGGGGAGGTGGTCGCGATGGGCCTGGCCTCGCCGCCCGCCGGCAATGCCTGTGCCGCGGGCGTTTGCGGGCCGCCGCTGAACGGCCTGAACCGGGCGCTGGGCAACGCCGACTGGGTCAATGCGACCGAGCTCGACGACAACACGCTCGCGGTCCCCAACGCCGCCGACCTCCAGTACATCGTCGAATACCTCGGCGAGTACAACACCACGCCAAAGTGCGACCTGATCACCGGCCCCAACGGGCGCCCGAAGGATCCGCTCTGCAAGGCCTACATGTATCGCGTCAGCTCGCGTTACGTGGCCCAGGGGCGCTCCAGCGTGATCCTGCAATCCATCGTACGTAGGCCGTCACCATGAGCAGGGACGAAAAGATGAACACTTCCAGGTCCGGTAGCGCCCGCAAGCGTTCCGTCGGTCAGCGATTGACGGCGCTCATGTGCGCATTCGCCACCACCATGCTGAGCTTCCCCAGCGCGGCGGCGCTCAACGTGCCTGCGGTGCCTCTGCAGGTCGGCACGCCGTTGCCGCCCAACATCATGTTGATCCTGGATGACTCGGGGTCCATGGAGTGGGATTTCATGCCGGGACCTTTCGCGACCAGTGCGAACGCGCTCGAGATCGCTACGAGTCCAGTTGCGTTCGGTCTGAGGACGTCGAGCCAGAACACGCTCTACTACGATCCGTCCATCGACTACGAGCCCTGGCTGAAGGACGACGGCACGCGCTACACCGGTGGACGTTCTTTGAACGCGGTGTATACGGACGTGGAAAGACTGACTAGTTCTACGGACCTGAGGGGCTATTTGCATCCTTATTACGTCCTCAGGTCGCCCACGCTGGACAAGGCCAACTCCGCCAATTACGACAGGTATACGATCGCGACGGTGAGTGGGGCCCAACGTGTCATAAAGGGCGGCGTGACGTCGCTCGCCTCCTGGTCGAATCGAACGATCTACGAGGGCGATAACGACTATACGATCACCGTGCCGAATGGAGCACAGGGCTTCGAGGTGATCACCCGGAATGGCTACAACAACAACGGATACGAAGTATCCGTCAGTATTCGGCGCAACAATACGACCTACTGTGCCAGCGATGCGGGAAGCAATAACGAGTACTGCTCGATTTCCTCCCCTCAGTCCGGGCAGTACACGGTCCGGGTGACGGCTCCATCCGGTGGCGGTGATCGATCCGTCCGGGGCGTAGACATCCAGGTCAACGTCCTGAGTGGCAACAATTTCACCACGCCAAATGGCCGTACCGAAGCCGCGGAAATTACCAATTATGCGACGTGGTACTCCTACTACCGAACCCGAATGAAGTCCGCCAAGGCAGGCGCCGGCGCGGCATTTGGGGACCTCAATGGCGGCAACTATCGGGTAGGTTTCACCACGATCTGGGGCCCCAATGCCGCCTCGCAAAATGAGGAATTCCTGATCAATGTCGGCTCCAACAATGGACTGTTTGAGAACAGGAACGGCTCTGTCAATCGGTCCACTTGGTTCAATCGTCTTTATGAAGCAAGGGCGACCAACGGCACCCCTTTGCAGAGTGCTCTCAATCGGATGGGCAGCTACTACAGTGACGATCTGTCGGGCTACTCGGGCGCGACAGGCCCCTACGGCCCTGAATCCACCCCACTTGCCTGTCGGCAGAACTTTTCAATCCTGACGACGGATGGCTATTGGAACAGCGGAGAAGTCGACAAGGGCAATTCCGACGGCCAGGACGGACCAACTTACGTGGACGAGGACGGCAACAGTTACGGCTACACCGCCTCGGCGCCCTATACCGACGGCAGGAGCAGGACCCTGGCGGACGTCGCCATGCATTACTGGAAGACGGACCTGATGCCCAACATGGACAATATCGTCCCGGCATCCACGTTGAATCCGGCTTTCTGGCAGCACATGGTCACGTTCGGCGTTTCGCTCGGCCTCAAGGGTACGCTTCCGCAGACCTCGGTTGCCGACGTGCTGCGCGACGGTGCGTCGGGTTTCAACTGGCCGGATCCGACCGACAACGAAGACGACCACCGAATCGACGACCTGTTGCATGCCGCGGTCAACGGTCACGGTGCGTTCGCCGCAGCCAGCAATCCGGTAGAGTTCGCGAATGCGCTGCGCTCGGCACTGGCCACGATTGACGAGCGCACCAGTTCGGGTTCGAACATCGCGTTCAACAGCTCGACGCTGACCAATGGCACCGTGTCGTATTCGTCCAATTTCGTCGCCGGACAGTGGACGGGTGACGTCATTGCGTACTCGACCGCCAGCAGCGGCGTCGTGACGCCTCCTCTTTGGAAGGCCTCGACGGGGATTCCCACCGGTTCGCGCAACATCCTCACCTACGGCGGCACCACGGGTACGCGCACCGGGACGACGGCCTTCCCGACCACCGCCCAGGAAACGGTGCTGACCACGCCGATTGCCAACTACATCAAGGGCAACCGGGCGGGCGAGGGTACGACCTACCGGGCGCGCAGCAGCCTCTTCGGCGACATCGTGAATTCTTCCCCGGTCTACGTCGAAAGCGGCACCGACAAGACGATCTACGTGGGTGCCAACGACGGCATGCTGCACGCGATCAATGCGGTGGATGGCACCGAGCGCTTCACGTACGTGCCCAGGCTGCTCGACATGTCGCGCCTCAAGGAACTCAGCCGCCGCGTCGACTTCGTTCACCAGTACTTCGTCGATGGCCCGGTGGTCGTGTCGACCCGCACGCAGACCCCTGGCAAGAACCTGCTGGTGGGCACGCTGGGCCGGGGTGGCCGGGGCGTCTATGGTCTTGATGTCACCAATCCGACCACCTTCGCCAGCACTGGCAGGTCGTGGGAGTACGCCGGCGACAACGACATGGGAATGGTCCTGGGCAAGCCCTTGATCGCCAAGGTCAACCTGAGCGGGACCGACACGATGGTGGCGATCGTCGGCAATGGCATCAATAGCCCGAACGGACGTTCCGCATTGTTCGTCATCAACCTCGAGACGGGCGCCCTGGTCCAGAAGATCGCCACGAACACCGAGGTCGACAATGGCCTGTCGATGCCTTCCGGCGTCGACGCCAATGGCGACGGCAGGATCGACACGGTCTATGCGGGCGACCTGCAAGGCAACGTCTGGCGCTTCGACCTGTCGGCGACCACCAGCTCGACCTGGAGCGCGTCGAGGCTGTTCACGGCCACGTACAGTGCGGACCCCACCCGGCGGCAGCCCATCACCGGTGGCATCACCGTTGCCTACAACCCTGCCACGTACAACCCCTGGGTGTTCTTCGGCACGGGGCGTTACATTCTGGAAACCGACCCGTCGGACGTGAGCGTCCAGACCTGGTATGGCATCGAGGACAGCGGTACGGCGGTCACCGGGCGCTCGGCGCTCAAGGAGCGCTCCATCGAGCTCGCCGGTGTGCTGGGAGGCAACCCGGTGCGCGCGTTCGGCGAGTCGGTGGCAGGAGACATGAACACGCTCAAGGGCTGGTACGTGGACCTGTTGACACCGCCCTCGGATACCGCGGAAGGCGAAAGGATGATCGGCGACCAGTTCGTGGTCTCGGGCAACGTCCTGGTGGCGTCGAGCATCATCCCGGTCAGTGACGGCTGCGATACCACGGGCCGGGGCTATCTGAACTTCATCGATGCCTTCACCGGTGGCGCGGTCGGCAGTCCCTTCATTGACGCCAACGGCGATGGCGTCATCGACGAGAACGATACCCTCGGCTCCGACACCGATGGCGATGGCACGAACGACGCCACCACGCCGGTGGGCTCGATCGACCTGGGCCTTGGCATGCCGACTGATCCGGGCGCCCTGATCGGGTCGGGGGGCGAGGCGGTCTTCTGCGCCAACGGCTCCACCGGTGCGCCGGGTTGCGTACCATTCGAATGGGGGCCGGGTTTCGGCCGTATCTCCTGGCGCGAAATTCTGAGGGACTGATCCATGGCGAAGATTTCTCGTTCCACCGTCCGCAACCGCAAACACGTCGCCCTGGGGCGACGCGTCGGGGCGGCGGGTTTTACCCTGATCGAACTGATGATCGCGGTCCTGGTGATCGCGGTGCTGGCGGCCATCGCCTATCCGGCGTACCAGAACCACACGATCAAGACCCGTCGGGCCACGGCCGGTGCCTGTGCGCTTGAGGCGTCCCAGTTCATGGAGCGCTTCTACACGACGAACCTGCGCTACGACCAGGACCAGGGGGGAACTGCCGTCGCCCTGCCCGCGTTGCAGTGCATGACCGACATGGGCGGGCAGTACGCGATCCAGCTGGCCGCCTCGACCGCGTCGACCTACAGCATCCGAGCGGTGCCGCAAGGTCGGCAGGCGACCAAGGACACCAAGTGCGGCACCTTGACGATCGACCACACGGGCCAGAAGACCGTCAGCGTTTCGGGTACGCCCGTGGCGGAATGCTGGTAGCACCGGCCCGCTGTCGGGCGGCAACAAAAAAGGGTCCGCGCATGCGGACCCTTTTCTGTTTCGATCTTCTTGAATCTGGCGCCCGAAGTTGGACTCGAACCAACGACCCCCTGATTAACAGTCAAGTGCTCTAACCAGCTGAGCTATTCGGGCGGGGACGTGAATTGTAAGGCCTCCAGAGCCGGGGTCAAGCCCTTCGCCGCCGACTCATTCACCCGGGGCAGGGCGTATGCCGGGACAGGTGCTCTATACGCGGCCGCCCGGCATTGTTGAGCACGAGGCGGCGGCGCGCGCCGTGCCGTCGGCCGCATAGTTCGACGGTCAGATTGTGGCCCGCGGACCAGCCCCTCGGGTTGAAGCGTACGTGGGTGCGATGATTGGAGCTCAGCACAGAGATGCCGTTTCCGGCGCCCTCCGAGGCCTCCAGGACGTCCGACGCGGCCACGGGGTTGGCCTGCTTTCCCGGGTCGGCATAGACGATCCAGCCCTCGTCCCAAATGCCATCCTGCGTGCATTGCGTTCCGTCCCGGCTGGGGCAGACCGTGACCGGATGCCCGCGTTTGATGGCGGCAATGCGGGCGAGGGCCAACGAGGTGGTGAGCCGATGGCTCGTCCCTGAGGCCTTGAATGACTCCAGCAAGCGGCCGAGCGGCGGCGAGGCCACTGCCAGCAGGGTGCCCAGCACCGCCATGATCGCCAGCAGCTCCATGAGGGTGAATCCGCGGTTCAGTGAGTTCCTGTCCATGCTTGCCTCCCGGGCCTTCGCTGGAGGCAGACTAGGTGCGCGCGCGGGGTGCGTCTGTCAGCAGATCCCGGGCCCGGGGGTAGGAAAAGTCCGCGGCGTCCCCATTCCTTTGTCTGACTACAATGGAGCCGACACCGCGATCGCCATGACTGACGCCTCCCCCGACAACCGTGTCGCCGATGCCGCCGCCGGGCTCGAGTCCCGCGGCTTCCGCCTGGTCGCGCCCTATACACCGGCCGGCGACCAGCCCCAGGCCATCGAGCGCCTGGTGGCCGGCTTCGAGGGCGGCCTGGCCCACCAGACCCTGCTGGGCGTGACCGGGTCCGGCAAGACCTACACCATCGCCAACGTGGTCCAGCAGGTGCAGAAGCCGACCCTGGTGATGGCGCCCAACAAGACCCTGGCCGCCCAGCTGTACGGCGAGTTCAAGGCCTTTTTCCCCGACAACGCGGTCGAGTACTTCGTCAGCTACTACGACTATTACCAGCCCGAGGCCTACGTGCCCTCGTCGGACACGTTCATCGAGAAGGACAGCTCGGTGAACGAACACATCGAGCAGATGCGGCTGTCGGCGACCAAGGCCCTGCTGGAGCGCCGCGACGCCCTGATCGTCTGCACGGTCTCGGCGATCTATGGACTGGGCGACCCGAACGAATACTTCCGGATGGTGCTGCACATGGTGCGGGGCGAGCGGATCGACCAGCGCGAGTTGATCCGGCGCCTGACCGAGATGCAGTACACCCGCAACGACACCGAGCTGCGGCGCGGTACCTACCGCGTGCGCGGCGAGGTCATCGACGTGCATCCGGCCGAAAGCGATGCCGAGGCGCTGCGCATCGAGCTGTTCGACGGCGAGATCGAGCAGCTGACCCTGTTCGACCCGCTGACGGGCGAAACCCTTGACAAGGTCCAGCGCTACACGATCTACCCCGGCTCTCACTACGTGACGACCCGCCGGACCGTGCTCGACGCCATCGAGACGATCAAGGAGGAGTTGCGCGTCCGCCTGGAGCAGTTGTACGCCGACAACAAGCTGGTGGAGGCCCAGCGCCTGGCCCAGCGCACCCAGTTCGACCTGGAGATGCTGGCCGAGGTGGGCTACTGCAACGGCGTGGAGAACTATTCCCGCCACCTGACCGGGCACATGCCGGGCGAGCCGCCGCCCTGCCTGTTCGACTACCTGCCGCCCGATGCGCTGCTGGTGATCGACGAGTCCCACGTCACCGTTCCCCAGGTGGGTGCGATGTACAAGGGCGACCGCTCTCGCAAGGAGACGCTGGTCGAGTTCGGCTTCCGGTTGCCTTCGGCGCTGGACAACCGCCCGCTGAAGTTCGAGGAGTGGGAGGGCCGGTCCCCGCGCGCGATCTTCGTCTCCGCCACACCGGGGCCCTACGAACTCAAGCACTCCGGCGACGAGGTGGTGGAGCTGGTGGTGCGGCCCACCGGCCTGATCGACCCGGAGGTGGAGATCCGCCCGGTCGGGACCCAGGTCGACGATGTGCTGGGCGAGATCCACGAGCGCGTGAAGCTCGGCGACCGCGTGCTGATCACGACGCTGACCAAGCGCATGGCCGAGAACCTCACCGAGTACCTGGCCGAGCACGGGGTCAAGGTGCGCTACCTGCACTCGGACATCGACACCGTCGAGCGCGTCGAGATCATCCGCGACCTGCGCCTGGGCAAGTTCGACGTGCTGGTGGGCATCAACCTGCTGCGCGAGGGCCTGGACATGCCCGAGGTCTCGCTGGTGGCCATCCTGGACGCCGACAAGGAAGGCTTCCTGCGCTCGGCCGGTTCGCTGATCCAGACGATCGGGCGCGCGGCCCGCAACGTGCGCGGCAAGGCGATCCTGTATGCCGACCGGATCACCAATTCCATGCAGAAGGCGATCGACGAGACCGACCGCCGCCGCCATAAGCAGGTCGAGCACAACGCCGAGCACGGCATCACCCCGACCTCGGTCAACCGGGCGGTGATGGACATCATGGAGGGCGCGCGCACCGAGCCCGACGCAGCGCGAAGCCGCGGCCGCGGCCGCAAGGTGGCCGACGACACGCCCGACTACGAGGCGATGGAGCCGCGCCAGGTGGCCGCCCGGATCAAGGCGCTGGAGCAGCAGATGTACCAGCATGCCCGCGACCTGGAGTTCGAACAGGCCGCGTCGGTGCGCGACCAGCTGCGCCAGCTCAAGGAGCGCGGGTTCGCCGGCTGAGCCCGGGAGTCGGCCCGAATGCGACGAAACCTATTGTCGGACGACGCGGGCTGGGATACACTGCGCGCCCCTCGTCGGGTGGTTCGACGACGAATGGGCGGTTAGCTCAGCGGTAGAGCACTACCTTGACATGGTAGGGGTCACAGGTTCGAACCCTGTACCGCCCACCAGATTTGGTGAAGAAAGCCCCCGGTCTCCGGGGGCTTTCTGTTTATGGCGCCCGCGGGCGCGAGCGCGGGCCTCAAGGCCGCAGGCGCAGGGCATGCAGGCGTTCGTAGGCGGGCCGGCAGGCCTCGGCGACCGCGCGCGCCGCAGGAGCCAGTTCGATGTCGCGGGGCCGGGGGCGCTCGAACCCCGTCGATCTCCAGACACTGTCGTACCAGTAGGGCGCCCAGATGCCGTCGCTGTCGCGCGGGCCGGCGGGCCAGGCCAGCATGCGCGCGCTGAAGGCGATCCCCAAGCGGTCGCACAGGGCCCTGAGGTGGGCCTCGGGGGCCTGCAGGAAGTCGGTGGCATCGATCACAGGCGGCGCGGCACCCGCGGCGGTGAGCTCGGCATGCAGGCGATCCTGCTGCAGCAGGCCGATGTCTTCGGGGGTCACCGTCGCCCGCGACTTCAGGTAGGACGCCACCACTTCGGCGGGGTCGCGCACCAGGAAGACGTTCGCCAGGTCGTGGATCCAGGCATGGTCCATCTCCGGCAGCAGGTGGTGGCTCATGTGCTTCTGGTACCACAGGGGCGCGCCGCCGGGGATCGGCCCGACCAGCGCCCGGCTGACCTGTCGCCAGTCGGTTTCGCCGGCCGCGATCACCGCCGCGGCCCCCGGGTGGTCCAGCCCGGTGCGCGCCAGGTAGGCCGCGTACAGGGGCTCGTCGCTGACCACGCAGTCCTCGCGGTTCTCCCAGGCACGCATCATTGCCGTGGAAATGTTGCGCGGGCCGCTCCACATCGCGATCCGCAGCCTGGTCATGCGAGCCGCTCGCCCGCGCGGAAGGCGATGTCGCGGGCCACGCGCTCGCGGTAAAGCGCCTGCAGGCGCTCGACCATCGGTCCGGGGCGGCCGTCGCCCATCACCCGTCCGTCGACCTGGCGCACCGGCACGACGCCGGCGAAGGTCCCGGTGACGAAGGCCTCGTCGGCGCCATAGACCTGGGTCAGGCTGAAGTTCTTCTCGAACACCGGGATGCCGGCGTCGCGGCAGGCGCCGATGACGTTCTCGCGGGTGATCCCGCCCAGGGAGTAGTCGCCGGTCGAGGTCCAGACCTCGCCCTTGCGGACGATGAAGAAGTGGGTGGAGTTGCAGGTGGCGACGAAGCCGTGCGGGTCGAGCATCAGGCCTTCGTCCGCGCCTGCCTCGGTGGCCTGGATGCAGGCGGTGATGCAGTTGAGCTTGCTGTGGCTGTTGAGCTTCGGGTCCTGCACGTCGGGGAAGCCGCGCCGCACGTGCACGGTGAACAGGCGCAGGCCCGTCGCCAGCGTCTCGGGCTTGGCGACCTTGTGCTCGGGGATGATGACCACCGTCGCCGGCCCGACGGTCACCCGCGGGTCCTGGTAGGGCGTCCGCTTCACGCCGCGGGTCACCATCAGGCGGACATGCACGCCATCGTGCATGCCGTTGGCCGCCAGGGTCTCGTAGAGCGCGGCGGTCAGCGCCCGCCGGTCCAGGCCGATGTCCATGGCGATGGCGCGGGCGCCCTCGTAGAGCCGGTCCAGGTGGGCGTCGAGGAAGACCGGATGGCCGCCGACGATGCGCAGGCCCTCCCAGACCCCGTCGCCGAGGACGAAGCCGCTGTCGAACACCGACACCGTCGCTTGCGCCCGGGGCTTGAGCTGGCCGTTGATCCAGATGCGGATGTCGGCGTTGCGCGGGTCGTCGTGGAACTCATGGATGCTGTGGGCCATGCGGCGTGCCTCGGGTCCGGTCGATGGCGGGGCTTATCGGCGGGCGCCGTCTTCCACCGCCTGCCACGCGCGCAGCAGGTTGCCGCCCAGCAGCTTGCGGATGTCGGCATCGGAGTACCCGCGCGCCTGCAGGCCGGCGACCAGGCGGGGATAGTCGGCCACGGTCTTCAGCCCGGTGGGCAGGTTGCCGCCCACGCCGTCGAAGTCCGAACCGATGCCCAGGTGGTCGATGCCGACCAGGGCCACGCCATGGTCGACCTGGTCGAGGACGGCGTCGATGGGCACGGTGCGGTTGGGGTGGGACGCCTCCCATTCGGCGTCGAACTCGGCCTCGGTCTGCACCGGCTGGCCGGCGGCCGCGCGCGCGGCGTTGGCCTGTTCCCAGGCTTCGGCGGCGACGAAGTAGTCCTGCAGGTCCTGCGCCGAGGCCGGATCGACGAAGCCGTTGCCGAAGGCCAGCTGGACGACGCCGCCCTTCGCGGCGAGCTGCCTGGCCAGCGCGTCGCTGATGTTGCGCTCGAAGCCCGGGGTGAAGTGGCGGAAGGCCGAGTGCGAGGCGATCACCGGCACGGCGCTCAGCTCGATGGCCTGCGCGGCGGCATCGTCGGAGAGGTGGGACACGTCGACCATGATGCCCAGGCGGTTCATTTCGGCCACCGCCTGGCGCCCGAGCGGACTGAGGCCGTTCCACTTCTTGTCGCGCTGGTAGGACGAGTCGGCCAGGGCGTT
The DNA here is from genome assembly GCF_006546775.1 of Marilutibacter aestuarii. GTDB lineage: Bacteria > Pseudomonadota > Gammaproteobacteria > Xanthomonadales > Xanthomonadaceae > Marilutibacter > Marilutibacter aestuarii. The sequence goes on along the minus strand of NZ_VICE01000006.1, from coordinate 17,162 downwards.
GTTGGCGCTGTGGGCGAGGGTGATGTAACGGATGCCACGGTCGAAGAAGAAGGCGATGTTCGACAGGTCCTTGCCGATCGGCGCGCCGTTCTCCATGCCCAGCGGCAGCAGCACCTTGCCGCCCTTGCCCAGGCGCGCCACGTCGCCGGGCGAGCGCAGCAGCGCGAACTTGTCGGGATGGCGCTGCACCAGTGCCTCGACCGCGTCGATCATCTGGTTGGCCACGCCCCACGCGGTGCCGGCCTCGTCCTGGCCGGCCGAGGTGTAGATCGACATGAAGGCCACGTCCAGGCCACCGGCGCGCGCGCGCGGGTAGTCGAACTCGCGATCGGGCGCCTCTTCGTCCAGGTCGGCCCACTTCGACATCAGTTGCCCGGGGGCATCGATGTGGGTGTCGACGATGACCGCGTCGCGCGCCAGCTTCTCCGCGGCCGGCGTGGCCTCGGCCGCGGCGGCGTTCGAGATCGCCAGCCAGCCGATCGCCAGTCCCAGTGGAATGCTCAAGCCTGTACGCATACGGGTGGTTCTCCAGTGTGAAGGGATGCCGGGCCCCCGGCGGGTGGTCCCCAATGTAGCGGTCCGCGCGCCCGGATGCAGTCCCGCCCCCGCGCCCGGCCCCGTGGAACACCACCCCGGCAGGCGCGGGCATGCCCGTTTCATTGACTTGCGGCCCCCGGGCCACTAATTTGACGGTCCCCACGAGCAGAACAGGTGGCCCGCGGCAACCCGCCGGCCGAGCGTGCGACATGAGCACTACCACTGCCCATCGCTGAACCGCCCGAGGCCCCTGCACGCGCCGGCGCCCTCGTGGCGCTTTTTTTGTGCCTGTCCTTTTCGCCGCCACATATGTGATCCGTGATTCCAGACGCTTGATCGCGCTTGCCAATCACGAATATCCAGTCACCAATAACGGTCCCCGTAATGATCACCATCACGCTCCCCGACGGCAGCCGCCGCGAGTTCGTCAATCCCGTGTCCGTCATGGACGTCGCCCAGTCCATCGGCCCGGGGCTGGCCAAGGCCACCATCGCCGGCGCGGTGGACGGCAAGCTGGTCGACGCCAGCGACGTCATCGACCACGACGCCGCGTTGCGCATCATCACCGCCAAGGACGAGGAGGGCGTGGAGATCATCCGCCACTCCTGCGCCCACCTGGTCGGCCACGCGGTGAAGCAGCTGTACCCGGACGCCAAGATGGTGATCGGCCCGGTCATCGACGAGGGCTTCTACTACGACATCTACAGCGAGCGCCCCTTCACCCCCGAGGACATGGCCGCGATCGAGCAGCGGATGAAGGAGCTGATCGACCAGGACTATGACGTCATCAAGAAGATGACCCCGCGCGACGAGGTCATCCGCGTGTTCGGCGAGCGCGGCGAGGACTACAAGCTGCGCCTGGTCGAGGACATGCCCGACGAGGCGCAGATGGGCCTGTATTACCACCAGGAATACGTCGACATGTGCCGCGGCCCGCACGTGCCCAACACGCGCTTCCTGAAGGTGTTCAAGCTCACGCGCATCTCCGGTGCGTACTGGCGCGGCGACTCCAAGAACGAGCAGTTGCAGCGCATCTACGGCACCGCGTGGGCCGACAAGAAGCAGCTCAACGCCTACATCGAGCGGATCGAGGAAGCCGAGAAGCGCGACCATCGCAAGATCGCCCGCCAGCAGGACCTGTTCCACCTGCAGGAAGAGGCTCCCGGCCTGATCTTCTGGCACCCCAAGGGCTGGTCGATCTGGCAGGTGGTGGAGCAGTACATGCGCCGGGTCTACCGCGACAGCGGCTACCAGGAGGTGCGTTGCCCGCAGATCCTGGATGTCTCGCTTTGGAAGAAGTCCGGCCACTGGGACAACTACCAGGAGAACATGTTCTTCACCGAGTCGGAGAAGCGTACCTACGCGCTCAAGCCGATGAACTGCCCCGGCCACGTCCAGGTCTTCAACCACGGCCTGCACAGCTACCGCGACCTGCCGATCCGCTATGGTGAATTCGGCGCCTGCCACCGCAACGAGCCCTCCGGGGCGCTGCACGGCATCCTGCGCGTGCGCGGCTTCACCCAGGACGACGGCCACGTGTTCTGCACCGAGGGCCAGGTCGAGGCCGAGGTCACCGCCTTCCATGCCCAGGCCATGCAGGTCTACGCCGACTTCGGCTTCAGCGACATCCAGGTGAAGCTGGCCCTGCGGCCGGAATCCCGCCTGGGCGACGACGACACCTGGGACAAGGCCGAGGACGCCCTCCGGGCGGCCCTGCGCGCGGCCGGGGTGGAGTGGGAGGAACTGCCGGGCGAGGGCGCCTTCTACGGCCCGAAGATCGAATACCACCTGCGCGACGCCATCGGCCGGACCTGGCAGCTGGGCACGATGCAGGTCGATTTCATGATGCCGGGCCGGCTCGGGGCGGAATATGTCGACGAGCACAGCCAGCGCCGCCATCCGGTCATGCTGCACCGGGCCATCGTCGGCTCGATGGAGCGTTTCATCGGCATCCTGATCGAGCACCACGCCGGCCAGTTCCCGGCCTGGCTGGCCCCGGTCCAGGCCGTGGCCATGAACATCACGGACGCCCAGGCAGACTATGTGGATGGCGTTCGGAAAACCCTTTCAAATCAAGGCTTCCGGGTCCAGTCCGATTTGCGGAACGAGAAGATCGGCTATAAGATTCGCGAGCACACGCTGCAACGGGTGCCTTATCTGCTGGTGGTCGGCGACCGCGAGCGCGAGAATGGCATGGTCGCAGTGCGGACGCGAGGAGGGGAGGACCTGGGCACGATGACCGTCGCCGAGTTCGCCTCACGTTTGCGCAGTGAGCAGGTCGGCGCCGCTGGCGAAGGCTGACCCCGCAGTAGATTCACGGCACCGCTCCCGGCATGAACGCCGGGGCCGGCCCAACCCTCATTGGAGATCGCACAATCAGTACCCCCGACAAACCGAACCGCAGAAACCATGAAATCCGCGTGCCCCGCGTGCGCGTGATCGGTAGCGATGGCGAAATGATCGGCGTGCTCACGCGCGACGAGGCCCTCGGCCGCGCCGAGGACGAAGGCATGGACCTCGTGGAGATCCAGCCCAACGCCGATCCGCCGGTCTGCCGCATCATGGACTTCGGCAAGTACAAGTTCGAGTTGCAGAAAAAGGCCAACGCGGCCAAGAAGAAGCAGAAGCAGGTCGAGATCAAGGAAGTCAAGTTCCGCCCCGTCACCGACGAGGGCGACTACCAGATCAAGCTGCGCAAGATGCGCGGTTTCCTGGAGGAAGGCGACAAGATCAAGGTCAACATCCGCTTCCGTGGCCGCGAGATGAGCCACCAGGAGCTCGGACGCGAGATGGCGGCCCGGATCGAGGCCGACCTGGGCGAGGACATCGTCATCGAGTCGCGCCCGCGCCTGGAAGGCCGCCAGATGGTGATGATGATCGCGCCGAAGAAGAAGCAGTAGCGCCCGGCCGGCGCCTGGCTGAACCGCCTGGCGCCGCCAAAGCCACTGATTCGCAAGGAAAACATTGCAAGCCCGGCGAGCACCCGTCATACTAGGCGGCCCGGTTCGCCGGGTTTGTTGTTTCCGGTGGCCCCGTGCCGCCGGTTGACGACGTTCAGGACCTGTCACTGATCCGTTTTGGATCAATGACTTACAAGCCGGCAAGGGCAGGACGGAAAGCGTGGCGCAGCCACCGCCCAGGCCAGTGACAAACATTCCGAAAGGACCCCGTTATGCCCAAGATCAAGACCCACCGGGGAGCGGCCAAGCGTTTTCGCAAGACCGCTTCCGGCAAGTACAAGGCTGGCCACGCCAACCGTAGCCACATCCTCACCAAGAAGGCGACCAAGCGGAAGCGCAACCTCCGGCAGACGAACCACGTTCGTGCCGAGGACGCAGGCCGTCTGGACCGCATGTTGCCGTATCTCTGAGGAGGACTGAAAAATGGCACGAGTCAAGCGTGGCGTCACTGCACGACGCCGTCACAAGAAGATCCTCAAGCAGGCCAAGGGCTACTACCACGCGCGCCGCAAGGTGTTCCGCGTCGCCAAGCAGGCCGTCACCAAGGCCCTGCAGTACGCCTACATCGGCCGCAAGCAGAAGAAGCGCAACTTCCGCTCGCTGTGGATCACCCGCATCAACGCCGCGGCCCGCATCAACGGCCTGAGCTACAGCCGCTTCATGAACGGCCTGTCCAAGGCCGGCATCACCCTCGACCGCAAGGTGCTGGCGGACATCGCCGTGCACGACGCGGCGGGTTTTGCCGCGCTGGCCGAGAAGGCGAAGGGCGCGCTCGCAGCGTAATTGTCACCGAAGGGCGCCCGCGCACCGCGCGGCCGCCTGGCCGGACAATGCAGTACACGCATGGGGAAGGGCGCAAGTCCTTCCCCATGTTCGTTTTTGGCGCGGGTGGATAGATGACTGGAATCGAATCACTGACAGAGCAGGCGCTGGCCGAGATCGCCGCCGCCGACACTTCGGCCGCGCTCGAGGCCCTTCGCGTGGGCCTGCTGGGCAAATCCGGCAGCGTGACCGCGCAGCTCAAGCAGCTGGGCGCCCTGCCGGCCGACGAGCGCAAGGCCGCGGGCGAGGCGATCAACCGTGCCCGCGACGGCCTGGCGACCGCCCTGGCCGCGCGCAAGGCCGAGCTCGACGCCGCCGCACTGGAGGCGCGCCTGGCGACCGAGACCGTGGACGTCACCCTGCCGGGCATCGATGCCGGCCGCGGCGGCCTGCACCCGGTCAGCCGCACCCTGGAGCGGATGGCCGAGATCTTCGGCCGGCTCGGCTTCGAGCTGTCCGACGGACCCGAGATCGAAGACGACTGGCACAACTTCGAAGCGCTCAACTTCCCCCCGCACCACCCTGCGCGGGCGATGCACGACACCTTCTACATGGCCCCCGACGGCACGGGCATCCCGCGCCTGCTGCGCACGCACACCTCCGGCGTGCAGGTGCGCTACATGAAGGAGCACGCGCCGCCGCTGCGCATGATCGCGCTGGGCAAGGTCTACCGCAGCGACAGCGACCAGACCCACACGCCGATGTTCCACCAGTGCGAGGGCCTGCTGGTCGACGAGCACGCCAGCTTCGCCGACCTCAAGGGCACGCTCACCGAGTTCGTCCGCGCCTTCTTCGAGCGCGACTTCGAGATGCGCTTCCGCCCCAGCTACTTCCCCTTCACCGAGCCCTCGGCCGAGCTCGATATCGCCTGGCAGCAGGCCGACGGCACGACGCGCTGGCTGGAGGTGCTCGGCTGCGGCATGGTGCACCCGAACGTACTGCGCAACGTCGGCATCGACCCGGAGAAGTACACCGGCTACGCCTTCGGCATGGGCGTCGAGCGCCTGGCGATGACCCGCTACGGCGTCGACGACCTGCGTGCGTTCTTCGAAAACGACGTCCGCTTCCTCAGGCAGTTCGCTTGACGGCCGTGATGGGTGATGGGTGATTGGTGACTCGTGGTTTCACGAGTTGAATGCCAGTCCGCTTCTCCCCGTTGCGCCCCTCGAATCACTCATCGCGAATCACGCATAACGGCTTCGATACATGAAATTCAGCGAGAACTGGCTGCGCCAGCACGTTCCCACCCCCGCCGACCACGACAGGCTGGTGGCCACCCTGACCGCGATCGGCCTGGAGGTCGAAGACGTGGTGTCGATGGGCGATTCGCTCGACGGCGTGGTGGTGGCCTGCATCGTCAGCGCCGAGAAGCATCCCGAGGCCGATCGCCTGCAGGTCTGCCAGGTCGACACCGGCGACGGTCGGGTGCAGATCGTGTGCGGGGCGCCCAACGCGCGGCCCGGCCTGAAGGCGCCGCTGGCGAAGGTCGGCGCGGTGCTGCCGGGCGGCATGGCGATCAAGCCGGCCAAGCTGCGTGGGGTGGAGTCGATTGGCATGCTGTGCTCGGCCAAGGAGCTGGGTACCGACGTCGATGCCTCCGGCCTGCTCGAACTGCCGGCCGACGCACGGGTCGGCCAGCCGATCGCCGAGTGCCTGGGCCTGCCCGATGCCAGCATCGAGATCAAGCTGACCCCCAACCGCGCCGACTGCTTCAGCGTGCGCGGGATCGCCTATGACGTCGCCGCCGCCCTCGGCGGCCAGGTCGAACCGCTCGAGGCCGCGCCAGTGCCGGCGGCCAGCGCGGTCGCGCCCCAGGTACGCCTGGAGGCTGGCGAGAAGGTGCCGCGCTTCGTCGGACGCGCGATCGACGACGTCGACGCCGGCGTCGCCACGCCGCTTTGGATGGCCGAGCGCCTGCGTCGCAGCGGCGTGCGGCCGATCAGCTTCCTGGTCGACGTCACCCAGTACGTCATGCTGGAGCTGGGCCAGCCGATGCATGCCTTCGACCGTGACCGCCTGGTCGAGCCGGTCGTGGTCCGCCCCGCGAACGCGGGCGAAGCCCTGAAGCTGCTTGACGGGCGCACGGTGGACCTGGACGGCGACTTCCTCGTGGTCGCCGACAGCCAGGGCGGCGAGGGCGCCCGCGCGGTGGCCCTGGGCGGCATCATGGGCGGCCACGACACCCGCGTTACCGACAGCACGCGCCGGGTCTTCCTGGAGGCGGCGCACTGGGTGCCCTCGGCCATCATCGGCCGCAGCCGGCGCCTGGGCCTGCACACCGACGCCGGCCACCGCTTCGAGCGCGGCGTCGACCCCGAGCTGCCGCGGATCGCCGTGGAATACGCCACCCGACTGATCCTCGACATCGCCGGCGGCACGCCCGGCCCGGTGGTCGAAGTCGCGCGCGAAGGCGACATCGCCCGGCCCGAGGCCGTCGTCCTGCGCCGCGAGCGCCTGGCCCGCGTGCTCGGCGTGCGCGTGCCCGACGACGAAGTCGAGCGCATCCTGCGCGCGCTCGGCCTGGCAGTTGAGACAGTGGACACCGGTTGGCGCGTGGTCGCGCCGAGCCGGCGCTTCGACATCGCCATCGAGGAAGACCTGATCGAGGAGGTCGTGCGCATCCACGGCTACGACGCCGTGCCGACGACCTTGCCGGCGGGTGCGTCGCGCCTGGCGGCACCGGGCGAGGGCCGGGTCGACCTGCCCACGCTGCGCCGCCACCTGGTGTCCCGCGACATGCTGGAGGCGATCAACTACGCCTTCGTCGATCGCGGCCTGCTTGAGGCCTGGTCGATGGACGCGGGCGCCGTGCCGCTGGCCAACCCGCTGAGCGCCGAGCTGGGCGTGATGCGCACCGCCCTGGTCCCCGGCCTCGTCGCCGCGCTGGGGCGCAATGCCGCGCGCCAGCAGTCGCGCGTGCGCCTGTTCGAGGTCGGCAATGTATTCGCCGCCGACCCGGCGGGCGGTGCCCTTGAGACCCTGCGCGTGGCGGCCGCGGTCTGCGGCAGCGCCGGTGCCGAGCAGTGGGGCCAGCCCGAGCGTCCGGTCGGCTTCCACGACCTGAAGGGCGACCTGGAGAGCCTGGCGGCCCTGTCGGGCGCGCGACTGTCCTTCGTCGCTGCGCAGCCGGCCTGGGCCCACCCGGGCCGTTGCGCCGACGTCCTGCGCGATGGCGTGCGGATCGGCTGGCTGGGCGAGTTGCACCCGCGCCTGCGCGATGCCCTGGAAGTGGACGTGCCGGTGCTGGCCTTCGAGGTCGACCTCGTGCCCCTGACTGAACGGGCGATCCCGCGCGCGGGACGCATCTCCAAGTATCCGTCCGTCCGCCGGGATCTTGCGTTCGTCGTCGCCGAAGGACTGGCCTGGGCGACGGTTTCGGCCTGCGTGGAAGCCGCCGCGGGCCCGGTGCTGCGGGATCTGGTGCTGTTCGACCAGTACCAGGGCAAGGGGGTGGAATCAGGATTCAAGAGTCTCGCTATGGGCTTGATTCTGCAGGATGAATCCCGCACTCTCACAGACCGTGACGTTGACGGGATCGTGGCCGCGGTGACGGCTTCGCTCCAGCGCGAACACGGCGCGGTCATCCGCGGCTGAGGCAGAGGCAGGGGATAGAGATGGCATTGACCAAGGCGGAAATGGCCGAGCGACTGTTCGACGAAGTCGGCCTCAACAAGCGCGAGGCGAAGGAGTTCGTCGATGCATTCTTCGACGCGCTGCGCGAAGCGCTCGAGCAGGGACGCCAGGTGAAGCTGTCGGGTTTCGGGAACTTCGACCTGCGCCGCAAGAACCAGCGGCCGGGACGCAACCCCAAGACCGGCGAGGAAATTCCGATTTCGGCCCGCACGGTGGTGACCTTCCGCCCGGGCCAGAAGCTCAAGGAGCGTGTGGAGGCCTATGCTGGATCCGGGCAGTAATCGCGAGCTACCGCCGATCCCGGCCAAGCGCTACTTCACCATCGGTGAGGTCAGTGAGCTGTGCGACGTGAAGCCGCACGTGCTGCGTTACTGGGAGACCGAGTTCCCGAGCCTCAACCCCGTCAAGCGCCGCGGCAACCGTCGCTACTACCAGCGCCACGAGGTGCTGATGGTCCGCCAGATCCGCGCGCTGCTCTACGAGCAGGGTTACACCATCGGTGGCGCCCGGCTGCGGCTGGAAGGGGACTCGGCGAAGGAAGAGTCCGCCCTGAGCGGCCAGATCATCAAGCAGGTGCGCATGGAACTGGAGGAAATCGTCCAGCTGCTGCGCCGCTGAGCGCGCCGCCGGCCGCGCCGGCCCGCAAAAAAACATCGAAGGGATCGTTCCGGGCATGGCCGGAAGTCCCGACACTGGTTATACTTGCCGCCCGCTCGACCCAAGCGTCGGCGGCCGAAGCAGCATTCGGGGTGTAGCGCAGCCTGGTAGCGCACCTGTCTGGGGGACAGGTGGTCGTCGGTTCGAATCCGGCCACCCCGACCAAATCTGAATGAGCGACCAACAGCCGGGACTTCCGGCTGTTCTTGTTTGCGGGGCGCTTTGCTGTACTGCGCCGCATCCCCCCTGCAAGGACGTCGGCATGCGCATCCGTTCCCCGTTTCCCACCGCCCTCGTGTTGGCGGCCTTGCTGCCCATGGCGGCCAGCGCGCAGGACGCGGCCTCGCGGACCGTGCCCGCCGCCGCGCCGGCCGAGGCGATCCGCGACATCGATGCGGTGGTCGTCAGCGGGGTGGTGCCGGGTCCGGGCCTGTGGCGCGTCAGCCGCGACGGCCGCGAGATGTGGGTGCTGGGCGTGCTGTCGCCGCTGCCCCGGCGGATGGAGTGGGAAGGGCGCGACGTCGAGGCGGTGGTGGCCCGTGCCAGCGAGGTCATGCTGGCGCCGAACGTGGACGTCGAGGCCGACGTCGGCTTCTTCAGCGGACTGGCGCTCGCGCCGCGGCTGATCGGTGCGCGCAGGAACCCCGGCGACAAACGCCTGGAGGACCTGGTCCCGCCCGCCGATTACGCGCGCTGGCAAGCCCTGAAGGCGCGTTACATCGGTCGCGATGGCGGCATCGAGCGCTGGCGCCCCATGTTCGCCGCGCTCAAGCTGTACGTCGAGGCGGTCGAGGACGTGGGCCTGGAAAGCGAGCCGGACGTCGCCGACCGCGTCGAGCGCATGGCCCGGACGCATGGCGTCACCCTGAGCAAGCCCGGGGTGGAGGTGCGCATCGACGACCCCAAGGCCGCGATCGAGGAGTTCAAGCAGGGCCGCATCGACGACCTGGCCTGCTTCACCCGCACCCTGGACCGGCTGGAAACCGACCTGGGCATGATGCGCGAGCGCGCCAATGCCTGGGCGGTGGGCGACATCGAGGGCCTGCGCGCCTTGCCCTATACCGACCAGTTCGAGGCTTGCCGCGACGCTGCCCGCAGCATCGAAGCCCTGCGCAGCCGCGCCGGCGACATCGGCGGCCGCCTGCGGGCGGAGTGGCTGCGCGAGGCCGAGCGGGCCTTGTCGGCCAATACGACCACCCTGGCCCTGCTGCCGATGCGCGAACTGCTGTCCGACGACGGCCTGGTCGCGGCCCTGCGCGAACGCGGCTATCGCATCGAGTCGCCCGACGAGATCGCCGCTGCGGCGGCTGCTCAGGAGGCCGTGGAGGTGTCGGCGGAGCCGGTGGAGGCGGCGGAGGCGGCCGCCACGGCCGACTGAGCGAGGGCCTCGCGCTGCGCGCGCAACTGCACCAGCAGGCCGTGCAGCATCTCGGTGGACAGACCGTGCAGGGTCAGGCGGAAGCCTGCGCGCAGGGTCGACATGGGGACCAGCGGGTGGCGATTGTTGAGCAGCACCAGGTGGTCGCGGGCATCCAGCAGGGTCGCCGCGTACAGGCCGATCGTCTCGTCCAGTTGCAGCGAGTTGGTCGCGCGCCAGAAGTCGCTGTCGGTGAGCAGCAGCTGGTAGATCGGGGTGAACAGCTCGATCGAGCTCTGCAGGTCGAGGAAGTTGCGCCGCCGTCGCGGCATGTCTTCCAGCGACAGCGCCGGCTGTTCGATCATCGACAGGTCGGGGTCGTCGACGCGGCCCAGGTGCTGGCCGGCGTCGCGCAGGCCCTGGTTGAGCCGGATGATGAAGTTGTACAGGTTCAGGTCGTGGACGAGGAACATCTCCTCGCGCACGTCGCTGATCCGCGCCGGCGTGAGCGGGTTCGTCGGTACCTCGACCGGCGCGTTCTTCGCGATGAAGCCCAGGACCTGCGAGCCCAGGTGGAAGTGGCGCAGGATCAGCCAGTTGGCCTCCGGGCGGATGAAGTTCTCCATGCCCCAGGCCAGCAGCCGGTGCAGGAAGCGCGAGAACGCCAGCTTGCGCGGGGTGAACACCTTCAGCACCTGGATCAGCACGATCAGGGTGCGCGCCAGCGGGCGCACGAAGGGCAGGATGTACTGGCGCGAGGCCGAACTCGAGTCGGCCAGCCAGGCACGCTTGACCGCCTCGTCGATCGGCGTGCTGCGGTCCAGGTACATCGCCAGCCAGGGGTTGGGGTCGCGCGGGTCGTGTGCCAGGTCGAGGAAGTCGGGGGCGTGCTTCATGCGCGTGCGCTACTCCGGGTCGATGGCGAGGTGGTCGAACTGCATCAGGTACAGCTCGGCGGTGCGGCGGGCGGTGTCGATGATCGCACGCGCGCCGCGGCCGTCGGCGTCGTGCTCGAACACGATCTCGACCGCGCGCAGCCAGCGCGCCAGGTGGTGCGCATCGTTCTCGCCGTGGTACTCGAGGAAGCGGAAGGCGTCGGCCGGTAGCGCGAGGCTGGCCTTCATCAGCGGCAGCAGGGCGGGGATGATGCGTTGCCCGGTGCCCTCGATGATGTAGATCGCGCCGAGCAGGCCCAGCGGGTTGGGCGTCGCGGCGAGTGCATGCAGGTAGCTGTTGAGGGCCTCGCCGCCGGGGTTGCGGCGCAGCGCGTCGAGTTCGGCCACCTCGCCGCCCGCCTTGCGGTAGTCCTCGAACAGGATCATGTAGTCGTCCTGCTCGTCGCCGGCGTGGGTCTCGATCAGGCCGGCCAGCGCGTCGTACGGTGCCCGCACCGAAGCCGCGCCCTCGCGCATCCACTTGCTGCCCTCGCGGACCTGCGGGATCCAGTGCTGCATCCACTGCCGGTAGTCCTCGATGCCGAAACGGCGTTCGCGCAGCTTGCGGATCATCGGCGTGCGCCACGCGCGCGAGCGGTAGTCGTGCCAGATCGTGGCGAGTTCGCCCAACAGGTGGCGCAGGGCCGCCGGGGCGTCGGCGGGGTCGTGCGGCGGCGCGATCCCGTCCGGGGCCGGACGCGAGGTGCTGGACGGGGGACTGCGTTCGGCCGGTGCCTCGTCGGCAGCCTCGACCTCGAGCATCACGAAGGCAACGGTGAATCGGCCGGACTCCGGGATGAAGCACAGGATGCGCTCGCCCGGCGTCAGCGCGTGGGTGCGGCGGAACTCGTCGAGCATGACGAAGATCGAGGCCGCGCCCGTGTTGCCGCGTTGCGTGAGGTTGCTGTACCAGCGCTCGCGCGGGATGGCCAGGCCGGCCTTGGCCATCAGTTCCTCCACCACCGGGGCGAAGCGTTCGGACGAGTAGTGGCACAGGAAGTGGTCGACGCGATCGGGCTGGATCCAGCCCGCGTGGCAGAGCGAGGCGTACTCGTGAACGCCGACGTCGAACAGGTGCGGCAGCAGGCGGATGTCCTGGCGCAGGAACAGCGCGCCGTCGGCCTCGGCGTCGCGCCACGCGGCATAGTCCAGGTGCGAGCGCGCGCGGTCGGGGGTGAGCCCCAGTTGCATGCACACCGGATAGTCGCCGGCGAAGGAGCGCTGGTGCATGAAGCGCAGGCGCAGGCGGACGCCGTCATGGCGCGGCGCGGTCGAGGTCAGCTGCAGGGCGCCGGCACCGTCGGACAGCATCCAGCGAAGGAAGTGGGCATCGAAGTCCGCGTCGTAGTCGCGCCCGGCGTAACGCGAACGCTTGAACAGCCGCGAAGGCATTTCCGCCGCGGCGACCAGTGCGCGTTCGTGCGCGCCCAGTTCGACCGCCGCCGCCGCGCTTTCCCAGGCCGCCACGCCCGAGGCGCAGATGCCATGGCTGGAGTGCACCTGCATCGGCGGGGCAGCCAGTTCGCCGTGGACCATGCTGGCGAAGCCGGGCATCAGCGCATCGCCGCCCGAGCTGCCGCAGGCCAGCAGGCCGATGTCGGGCAGGCGACTGCCGGCGTCGGCCAGGCAGTCGTGGATGGCGCGGACCGCCATCCCCGCGCAGGAATGCACCGTGCGCCCGTCCGCGTCGATCGCGTAATGGCGCGACTGGATGCCGTTCTCGGCGAGGATGCGGCGCTTGATGCGCCCGGAAATCCGGTTGAGCGGCGCGATGTAGGCATCCATGGCCGTGTTGTCGACGGCAGCGCCGGGGAGGAAGCGTCCGGTGCCCTGGAGCCAGGTGCGATGGAAGACGGTGGGCATCAACAATCCTTGTGGGGTCGGGGCGCCGTCGTCGTGGCGAGGCGCAACGAGCGCGAACGATAGCGCGGCATGAATGGCGCCAGCAGGAACACGCGGGCGACGTAGGCGGGGAACGAGGGCTCGAGCAGCCGCGGATCGATGCGCGCGCGGTACTGGCGGTGCAGTCCGGGGAGCTGCGACCAGTGCGCGCGCGCATGAGCGTGGTGGGCGGTGTGCAGGCCGATGTTGAACAGCAGCGGGTTCAGCACGCCCTCGAAGTTGCGCGCGCGGGCCAGCGGTTCGCGATCGTCGGCGTGCGCGTGCTGCAGGTAGTTGGCCGCGAGCAGCCAGTGCAGGCCGAACAGTTGCGGGACGATCACCAGCAGCAAGGCCTTGCCCGGGTCGAGCAGGAGCAGGGCGGCCCAACTGCCGATCCAGGCAAGGTATTGCAGGGCATACCAGCGCCACGCGCCGGGATGGCGTCCGTGCAGGCGGCGCAGCCATGCCAGCACCAGGGGGTAGACCGGCGTCAGTGCCTGGAACGGGTGCAGCATCCAGCCGCCCAGATGGTTGTGGTCGCCGAACCGCCAGGTGCGGGCGACGTCGCGCGGGCCATGGTGGTGGCGATGGTGGTTGAGCCGGTGCGCGGGGTGCATTGCGCAGGTCGGGTGGCCCTGCAGCAGGGTGATCGCAAGGTCGGTCGCGCGATTGAGTCCGCGCCGCGTCCACATCGGCAGGTGCGCGTGGTTGTGGTGGATGACGGTGATGCCGACCGCCAGGAACAGGCTGGCGGCGAAGACCACCGGATGGAAGCCGTGGCGCCATTGCCAGGCCATCGCCAGCGCCTGCATCGCGAGATAGGCCAGGCTGCGCAGGTCGTGCCGGTCGCGTAGTGGCCCGATCGGTTGCAGGCTCATGGGCGACGTGCCCCGGTGTCGCTTGCCCGCTGGCGCGCGATCACGGCGTCGGCGGCGTCGAGCGGCAGGACGCTGCCGAACATTCGGTCGAAGACCTCGAGCAGGAAGCCGTAGTTGCCGTGGTAGCACGCGTGATGGAGATGGTGGCGCCGGCTGGCGGCGCGCCAGCCACGTGCCGGTGCGCGCGCGCTGGCTTCGTAGTTCGCGTGGCCGAGGTTGTTGAGCACGATGCTCAACACCGGCAGCGTCATCAATGCGGCGAAACTGAAATCGTGGACCAGCATCGGCAGCAAGGGCACGCTGCCGAGCATCGCCGCTTCCACCGGGTGGAAGGCATAGGTCGACCAGGGCGTCGCCACGTGCGAGCGGTGGTGCATGACGTGGAAGCGGCGCAACGCGCGCGTGTGCAGCAGCCGGTGGCAGGCGTAGAAGTGCAGTTCGTTCCAGAAGAACAGCAGCACGATCTCCAGCGCCACCTGCCAGCCGCTGGGCGCCACCGCGAGCCCGGCCCAGCCCAGGCGCAGCATGCCCCAGGGCACGACCAGGCCGAGGCCGAACACCAGGATCGAGCTGCCGGACGCGCCCAGTTCGCGCCGTAACTGGGCGCCGGTCACCGGTCGCGGGTCGAGGCGGCGGCCGTAGCCGAAGCGTTGCATTACGGCCGCGAGCAGGATGGAGAGGGCGCCGGTCCCGAGGTAGAGCAGGCTGAACCAGGCCACGCCGACGGCCATCACGACCCAGGCATCCTGCGCGACGAACCATGTCCCCATTGACCGCTCCTGCCCCGATGGATGCCGGACCGCACCGGCGTGGCCGCCCCCGCGGGTGCGGGAGCGGCGCTGACTCAGATGCCTGGACTCAACGCGACGCGCTCTGCAGCGGCGGCGTGCCCAGCTCCGGCCAGCGTGCCAGCACCGCGGCGCGGATGCCCGCCGCATCCAGGCCCGATTCGGCCAGCAGTTCCTCGCGGCTGGCATGGTGCTGGAAGGCGTCGGGCAGGCCGAGGTGGACGATCGGCAGGCTCACGCCCTCGGCCGCGAGCAGCTCGGCGACGCCCGAGCCGGCGCCGCCGGCGACCACGTTGTCTTCGATGGTGACGAAGCCCTGGTGGTCGCGCGCCAGCTCCAGCACCAGCTCACGGTCGAGCGGTTTCACGAAGCGCATGTTGACCAGCGTCAGGCCAAGCGCCGCCGCGACCTCGGCGGCTGCCGCCACCACCGCACCGAACGCCAGCAGGGCCACTGGGCCGCCGCGCTGGCGCAGCTCGGCCTTGCCGATCGGCAGGGTGTCGAGGGTGTCGCGGACGGCGACGCCCGGCCCGGTGCCGCGTGGGTAGCGGACGGCCGCGGGGCCGTCATGGTGGTGGCCGGTGGAGAGCATCAGGCGGCACTCGTCCTCGTCGGCGGGCGCCATCACCACCATGTTGGGCACGCAGCGCAGGTAACTCAGGTCGAGGTTGCCGGCGTGGGTGGCGCCGTCGGGTCCGACCACGCCGCCGCGGTCGATCGCGAACAGCACGTCGAGCTCCTGGATGGCGACGTCGTGCACCAGCTGGTCGTAGCCGCGCTGCAGGAAGGTCGAATAGATCGCGCAGACCGGCTTGGCCCCTTCGCAGGCCATGCCGGCGGCCAGGGTGACCGCATGCTGCTCGGCGATGGCGACGTCGAAGTAGCGCTGTGGATGGGCCTTGCTGAAGCGCACGAGGCCCGAGCCCTCGCGCATGGCGGGGGTGATGCCCATGAGCCGGGGGTCGGCATCGGCCATGTCGCACAGCCAGTCGCTGAAGACGTCGGTGTAGGTGGGCTTCTTCGCCCCGGCCTTCTTCACCATGCCCTGGGCGGGATCGAAGGGGCTGACCGCGTGGTAGCCGATCTTGTCGCCCTCGGCCAGCTCGTAGCCCTTGCCCTTGGTGGTGATGATGTGCAGCAGCTGCGGGCCCTTGAGGGTCTTGAGCGTCTTCATCGCCGCCAGCAGCGAGGGCACGTCATTGCCGTCGATCGGCCCGGTGTAGTGGAAGCCCAGCTCTTCGAAGAAGGTGGAGGGCACGAACATGCCCTTCCAGTGCTCTTCCCAGCGCCGTACGAAGCGTGCCGGCGCGCCGTGCTTGTCGCCCAGCAGTTTCTTGCCGCCTTCGCGCAGGGCATTGAGCGTGCGGCTGCCGGTGAGGCGGCCCAGCATGCGCGTGACGCCGCCGACGTTCTCCGAGATCGACATCTGGTTGTCGTTGAGCACCACCAGCAGGTTGGGTTCGGGGGTACTGCCGTCGTCGCCCATGCCGCCGGCGTGCGCGAGCGCCTCGAACGCCATGCCCGCGGTCATCGCACCGTCGCCGATCACGGCCACCACCTTGCGGTCGTCGCCCTGGCGCTGCAGCGCGATCGCCATCCCCAGCGCCGCCGATATGCTGGTCGAGCTGTGGCCGACGCCGAAGGTGTCGTACTCGCTCTCCTCGCGCTTGGGGAACGGCGCGACGCCGTCCTTCTGCTTGACCGTGTGAATGCTGTCGCGGCGGCCGGTCAGGATCTTGTGCGGGTAGGTCTGGTGGCCGACGTCCCAGACCAGGCGGTCGACCGGGGTGTCGTACAGCCAGTGCAGGGCGACGGTCAGTTCGATCACGCCGAGGCCGGCGCCGAAATGGCCGCCGACGCGCGCGACCTGCTCGATGAGGTAGGCGCGCAACTCGTCGGCGATGGCGGGCAGTTCCTCTTCCGGGAACTGGCGCAGGTCGGCGGGGACCTGGATGCGGGACAGGCGCGGGTAGCGTTGCGGATCGATCATTACGACGACGGCTTCCTCGCTGCGGCATGCAGCGCGTCCGTCATTGTCCTGCGGTCATACGGGAGGGGCAAGCGCGAGCGTGAACGCGCCATGGGTGCCCGCGGGGCGGGGCGGGCACGGGACCTGCCCCGGAGGCGCTCAGCGCCCGCGAAGCCGGCCGAAAAGGCCCGACTTGGCCTGCTCGGCTTCGGGTTCCGGTTCGCGGTATTCCTCGGCGAAGCCGGTGGCCAGGTTGGCATTGATGAAGTCGGCCACGTCGGCCTCCGGCACGCCGCTGGCGGCGGCGATCTCGCCCAGGGTGGCCGGGCCCTTCATCATCACCGTCGAGATGCGGAAATGCTTGGGGTACTCGCGCTCGGTCTGCGGCCACTTGACCATGTGGAAGCGGCTGTCGATGCCGTATCCACCGACGACGCGGCCTTGTCCGGCGAGCAGGCCGCCAAGCCAGGCGAGCCGCGTGAGCGGCTGGGCTTCGCCGGCGTCTGCGACCGCGTCGCGCCAGGCGGCATCGTCCAGCGCCTGGAAGTCGCTGGCCGACACCGGGCCCTCGAACAACGGCGCCAGTGGCTTGAGCGCCGTGCCGGCATGGTACTGGCCGGCCGGCGCGTCGATCAGCACGCTCTGACCGCCGCGTTCCAGGCGGACGCGGCCCTGGACCCGGTTGTCGACCAGCCATACCGCCAGGCTGTCGGCGGTCGCGGTCGCGGTCGCGGGCTCGGGGGCG
>NZ_VICE01000065.1 GCF_006546775.1 Marilutibacter aestuarii | reverse complement strand
GACGAGCGCCGAGCGACGCGCGGCCGCCTTGCCGCCGCTGGCCGCCGATTGCGTGGACGACGGGCGTAGCGGCCACGAGCACCTGGCCATCGAAGGGCTGGACGACCGCGCGACCCTGGCGGCTGCGCCCGGAGCGACGCGTGGGCTCCGGCTGTCGCTGCGTGCGGTCGGCAGCGACGCGCGCATCCGTTGGCTGCTCGACGGTCGCCTCGTCGGCGAGTCGGTGGGCGGCGGGCGTTTCGAGCACGACTTCGGCGAGCCGGGCACGCACACACTCACGGCACTGGCGGAGACCGGGGCCTGGGCCCGCGTCGAGTTCCGGGTGTTGCCCCCGACCGGCCGCTGAGCGCGCGGGGCGCTCAGGCGATGGCGTGCCCGGGCCCTGCTTCGGCGGCGTCGGTGCCGGCGATACGCGCGTAGATGTCGGGCACGTAGCGTTCCATCAGCGTCGCCGGTGCCGCCGGGGAGGTGAAGCCGTGGCGCCGGTACAGCGCATGGGCATCGAAGGTCGCCAGGGTGAAGCGGCGCAGGCCCTGCAGGTCGGGATGGGCATCCACGGCCTGCATCAGCGCGGTCGCGTAGGCGCGCCCGCGGAAGGCGGGCAGCACGAAGACGTCGACGAGGTTGGCGAAGGTCGCGCGATCGGTGATCACGCGGGCGAACGCGACCTGGCCCTCGCCGAGGAATCCGCCGAAGCACAGGGAGTGGCGGATCGAGGTTTCCACGAGCGCGCGGGGAATGCCGCGCGCCCAGGTGCTCTGCGTGGCGAGGAAGTGGTGGATCAGGTCGACGTCGAGCTTGGCCGGGTCGGTGCTGATGCGCAGCGACCCGGCGTCCGGGGCGTCCCCGGCCATCGCTCAGTCGATCTCCGCCAGTACGTGTTCGGCCGAGGACACCCGGAATTCGCCCGGGGCTTCGACGAACAGCTGCTTGACCACGCCGTCCTCGGCGTACAGGGCGAAGCGCTTGGCGCGCATGCCCATGCCATAGCCGGTGGCGTCGAGTTCCAGGCCAAGCGCCCGGGTGAGGTCGGCGTTGCCGTCGGCGAGCATGGACAGCCCCTCCGGGACGTTCTGGTCCTGCGCCCAGGCCTGCATCACGAACGGGTCGTTGACCGAGAGGCAGGCGACGTCGATGCCCTTGTCGCGGTACGAGCCGAAATGCTCGACGAAGCCGGGCAGGTGCTTTTCCGAACACGTCGGGGTGAACGCCCCCGGCACCGCGAACAGCACCGCACGGGCGCCGCCGAGGACCGCGCGCGACTGGACGGGTTCGATTTCCGCGCCGACGCGCTGGACCACGACGTCGGGAAGGGTGTCGCCGATCTGGATGCTCATGCAAGGTACCTGCTGGGGGAGGCGGGAGCCTGGCAGTGTAGGCGCTGGGACGTGAAGGCCCATCGTCCGTTGGTCATGCCCGACTTGAAAGCGGGCGTCCGCGGGCCTACCTGTGTGATGACCTCGTTTTCGCGACGGGTCGGTAGGATGGGCGCCTCGGGATGCGCCCGGCCGATGCCGCGCATCGACGGATTTTGGAAGCCCGGTCGCCGCCGCTCGCGGCCGGCCGGCATGGGAGACCCGGATGCAGTTCAAGGATTACTACCAGATTCTCGGCGTCGAGCCGGGCGCGGGCGACGCGGAGATCAAGACCGCGTACCGTCGCCTTGCCCGCAAGTACCACCCCGACGTCAGCAAGGAAGCCGATGCCGAGGAGCGGTTCAAGGCGGTCAATGAAGCCTACGAGGCCCTGCGCGATCCCGAGAAGCGCAAGGCCTACGACCAGTTGCGCGCGCGCGGCTACCGTCCGGGCGACGAAGTGCAGCCGCCGCCCGGCGGCTTCGGCGGCGGGGGCGGTTACGGCGGCGTCGACTTCGAGGAGATCTTCGCCGGCGGTGGCGCCGGCGGCGGCTTCAGCGATTTCTTCGAAGGCCTGTTCGGTCGCGGCCGCCGCCCCGGTGGCCCGGGTCCCGGCCCCGGCATGGGGCGCGGTCCCGCACCGCCGCGCGATACCCGCGCCAAGCTCGCCGTATCGCTGGAAACGGTCTACACCGGCAACAGCGTTCGAATATCGGTCAACGACAGGACCCTCGACGTTCGCGTGCCCAAGGGCATCCGCGAGGGCCAGGTGATCCGCCTCGCAGGACAGGGCGGCGCGGGCGACCTGCTGCTGGAAATCGAATACGCCGCGCACCCGCAGTTCGAGGTCGACGGCCGCAATGTCATCCACGTCCTGCCGCTGGCGCCCTGGGAGGCCGCGCTGGGCGCGACGCTCAGCGTGCCCACCCTGGGCGGCGCGGTGGAGCTGAAGATCCCGCCCGATTCCGAAGCCGGGCGCAAGCTTCGCCTGCGCGGACGCGGCCTGCCCGGCAGCCCCGACGGCGACCAGATCGTCGAACTGGAGGTGCTTGCGCCGCGGCCCGCCACCGACGAACAGCGCGAGGCCTACGCCACCCTGCGCGACGCCTTCGGCGAGGACTGGCGCCGCGCCTGAGCCGGTTGCCGGCAACGAAAAAGCCCCGGCCAGGCCGGGGCTTTTCCATGTCGGAGGAAGGCGACGCTCAGTTGGGGATCAACTGGCCGATGACTTCCGCCAGGTCGTTCTCGCTGAAGGGCTTGGTGATGTACGCCTTGGCGCCCTGGCGCATGCCCCAGACGCGGTCGGTATCCTGGTCCTTGGTCGTCACCAGCACGACGGGGATGTGCTTGGTCGTCGCGTCCCTGCAGATCGAGCGGGTCGCCTGGAACCCGTTCAGGTTGGGCATCACCACGTCCATCAGGACCAGGTCGGGCAGCTCGCGCTTGGCTGCCTCCACGCCGGCAGCGCCGTCTTCGGCGGTGACCGCATCGTGGCCCAGCTTTTCGACAATGCGACGAATGCCCATCAGCTGGGACGGAGAGTCGTCGACGATCAGGATACGCGCCATGGTGTTCCCCCAATAACCTGAAGACGATTGTATCCGGGGCGGGGCACTCCGCAAGTTGATTCGCGCCAAAATCGACCGGTGGCGGCTCAGGCCGCCTGGAAGTCCACCAGGGTACGGCCGAACGAGCCCCCTTCGAGCATGGTGTCGAACACCCCGGGCAGGCCGGCCAGGCCCACCACGCGGGTGCAGATGCGGTCCAGGTGGCGTGGCTTCCAGTCGCTGGCCAGGCGTTGCCAGACCGTCTCGCGGATGTCGCGGGCGGTCCCGGCCGATGCCACGCCCAGCAACGACACGCCGCGGATGATGAAGGGCATCACGGTGGTGTCCAGCGCGTGGGAGGCGGCCAGACCGGCGCTGGCGACGTTGCCGTAGGGCGCGGTCTGCGCCAGCAGGCTGGCGAGCATGGGCCCGCCGACGTTGTCGAGGCCGCCGCCGAAGCGGGTGGATTCCATCGGCCGGGTGGTCGCCAGCGCGTCGCGGCCGACCACCTCGGTGGCCCCGATCGCCTTGAGGTAGTCGGCCTGGTCGGTCTTGCCGCTCACGGCATGGACCTCGAAGCCGGCGCGGCTGAAGATGTCCAGCGCCAGCGAGCCCACGCCACCGGTGGCCCCGGTGACCGCGAGCGGGCCGAGGTCGGGCGTCTGCCGGTTCTCGGTCATCCGCAGCAGGGCCAGCGCGGCGGTGAAGCCGGCGGTGCCCAGGACCATGCTCTCGCGCAGGTCCAGGCCGTCGGGCAGCGCGATGACCCACTGGCCCTCCAGGCGGACGTACTCGGAGTATCCGCCGTCGCGCGTCTCGCTGAGCCCACAACCGGTGGTCAGCACGGCGTCGCCCTCGCGGAAGCGCGGATCGGTCGACGCCACGACATGTCCTGCCACGTCGATGCCCCCGACCAGGGGGAAGCGCCGCAGGATCTTGCCCTTGCCGGTGCCGGCCAGCGCGTCCTTGAAGTTGACCGACGAGTAAGCGGCCTTGACCACGACCTCGCCCGGCGACAGGTCGTCGAGCGACACGCGCTCGATGCCACTGCGGTAGCCCTGGTCGTCGTCGTGGATGCGGAAGGCGTTGAATGTCGTAGGGAGGCTCATGCTCAGGATCCTGGAAAGGCGAGGCGCTGCAGTCGGTCCATGGAATGGGTCGGGACGGGCGCGCGCGTCGTTGGCGTTCGGGTCCACTTTATCAGCCGTGTGGCTGGGGCGAATCCCGCACGACCGGACCATGGGCTTTCGCGTTTGCCTTTGAACGTCATGCCAGCGAACGCTGGGATCCAGCCTTCGCATTGGACTTGGCGCCCCGGCCCGGCTCGGCGCGCCGGGCGTTCGGCAAGACCGCGATGCAATGCTTGCGTGCCTGCTGGAGAAGTGTGGGGTACAGGTCCAGCCACCGCGGATTGCGTTCCTCGATCAGCTGGATCTTCCATTCGCGCCGCCACGCCTTGATGGCTTTCTCCCGTTGGATGGCGGGCGCCATGCTCTCGTGAGATTCGAACCACACGAGGTCATGGACACCGTACTTGCGCGTGAAACCCTCCGTCACGTCGTTCCGGTGATGCCAGACACGAGTGAGAAGGTTTGAAGTCACCCCCACGTAAAGCGTGCCGTGGTGGTCGCTGGCCAGCATGTACACACAAGGGTGCTTCATGGCTCCCTCCTTGGCGCCCCGGCCCGGCGCAGCGCGCCGGGCGTTCGGCAATACCGCGCGGCGGCGCCGCGCAAACGGCCTTGCCTCACCCCAGCGAACGCTGG
>NZ_VICE01000064.1 GCF_006546775.1 Marilutibacter aestuarii | reverse complement strand
CGCCACGCAGGCGGTGGCCTCGCGGTGAAGCGCGTCGGCGCGGGCGCGGGTGTCGTTGGCCGGGGGCGTGTCCATGGCCCACAGCCTACCCGCGATGCCGCGCGCCGCGCAGCCCGGGCGCGTCCGTGGCGGCGAGCGCCATACGCCTTCGGACGGGGAGGGGCATGGGGCGACACGCTACAATCGTGCAATTGACCCGAACGCATTGAGTCGCCCCATGAGCACGCCCGCCAGCCAACTCCCCCAGGCCGACAGCCCGGACATCGACCCGAGCACCACGCCGCTGCGCTTCGTCACCGCCGCCAGCCTGTTCGACGGCCACGACGCCGCGATCAACATCATGCGCCGGCTGATCCAGGGGCAGGGCGCCGAGGTCATCCACCTCGGCCACAACCGCTCGGTCGAGGACGTGGTCCGCGCCGCGCTGCAGGAAGACGCCGACGGCATCGCGCTGTCGTCCTACCAGGGCGGCCACGTCGAGTACTTCAAGTACATGGTCGACATGCTGAAGGAACGCGGCGCCGGCCACATCAAGGTCTTCGGCGGCGGTGGCGGCACCATCACCCCCGAGGAGATCAAGGAGCTGCAGGCCTACGGCGTCGAACGCATCTACCACCCCAACGACGGCATGCACATGGGCCTGCTGGCGATGATCGAGGACGTGGTGCGCAGGGCGAGTGAGGGCCGGGATTCGTCATGGGTTATGGGTGATTCGAAAGAGCGGGAGATGCCCGCCATCGACGACGAAATCGGCATTGGCCGGATGCTGAGTGCCATCGAGGATGGCGCTTTCAGCGAGTCCGAGCTTGCGATGATGCGCAAGGCCTGGGCGAATCCCCATCGCTCCGAAACACAAATCACGAATCACCCATCACGCACGGGCGCCACGCCCGTGATCGGCATCACCGGCACCGGCGGCGCCGGCAAGTCCTCGGTGACCGACGAGCTGCTCAACCGCTTCCTGGCCAGCTTCCCGGAGATGCGCATCGCGGTGATCTCGGTCGACCCGACCCGCCGCCGCACCGGTGGCGCGCTGCTGGGCGACCGCATCCGCATGAACTCGCTGCGTTCCCCGCGCGTGTACATGCGCTCCATGGCCACGCGCCGCCAGCACGCGGCGACCAACGTCGTGCTCAAGGACTCCATCGCCTTCCTCAAGGGCCTGGGCTACGACCTGGTGATCGTCGAGACCGCCGGCATCGGCCAGAGCGACTCGGAGATCGTCGACCTGGTCGACTTCCCCATGTACGTCATGACCAGCGACTTCGGCGCGCCCAGCCAGTTGGAGAAGATCGACATGCTCGATTTCGCCGAGCTGGTCGTGCTCAACAAGTTCGACAAGCGCGGCGCCGAGGACGCCCTGCGCGACGTCCGCAAGCAGTGGAAGCGCAACCGCGTCGCCTTCGACATGAAGGACGAGGACGTACCGGTCTACCCGACCATCGCCAGCCAGTTCAACGACCCCGGCGTCAGCTGGATGTTCGCCAGCCTGTGTCGATTGATGAAGGAAAAATGGGGTCAGAGTCATTTTTCGGACGAGGCCGAGCGCCAGGGTGGAGGTACGGGTTCGAAAAATGACTCTGACCCCATTTTCTCCCCCCACTGCGACTTCACCCCGGACATCGACACCTCGCTCAAGGAGCCGCGGGCCACCGTGCTGATCCCGGGTAGCCGCGTGCGCTACCTGGCCGAGATCGCCGAGCAGGGCCGCGCCATCAACCGCCAGATCGAGACCGCCGCCGAAATCGCCGACCGCGCCCAGGCCTGCTGGCAGGCGCTGGAAGCGCTGGAAGACGCCAAGCTGCCGAAGGCGCTGGACCTGTTCGATGCCGAAGACCTCACCGAGGGCGGCGACGCCACCCTTTTGACCCTGCGCCAGCGCTACAACGACGCCGTGCAGTCGCTGTCGTCCGAGGCGTTGAAGCTGCTGCGCGAGTGGCCGGCGCGCCTGAAGTCGATCACCGACGAGGTCAACGAGTACAAGGTCCGCGACAAGACCATCCGCGTCGAGAACTACCGCGAGTCGCTCAGCCACCAGATGGTGCCCAAGATCGCCGCGCCGACCTACAAGGCCTGGGGCGAGCTGCTGACCTTCCTGCAGAAGGAAAACCTGCCGGGCGCCTATCCGTACACCGGCGGCGTCTACCCCTACCGCCGCACCGGCGAGGACCCCATTCGCATGTTCGCGGGCGAGGGCACCCCCGAGCGCACCAACCGCCGCTTCCACTACCTCAGCGTCGGCCAGCCGGCCGCGCGCCTGTCCACCGCGTTCGACTCGGTCACCCTCTACGGCGAGGACCCGGCCCCGCGCCCGGACATCTACGGCAAGATCGGCAACTCCGGCGTCAACATCGCCACGCTCGACGACATGAAGAAGCTGTACTCCGGCTTCGACCTGTGCGCGCCGACCACCAGCGTGTCGATGACCATCAACGGCCCCGCGCCGATGATCCTGGCGATGTTCATGAACACCGCCATCGACCAGCAGGTCGAGAAGTACCTGCGCGAGGACCAGGCGCGCTGGGACGCCGCCCACGACACCATCGAGAAGCTGTTCGAAGGCAAGAAGCGCCCCGAGTACTCCGGCAGCCTGCCCGACACCAACGACGGCCTCGGCCTGGGCCTGCTCGGCGTCACCGGCGACCAGGTCGTCGATGCCGAGACCTACGCCCGCATCAAGGCCGAGACCCTCAAGACCGTGCGCGGCACCGTCCAGGCCGACATCCTCAAGGAAGACCAGGCCCAGAACACCTGCATCTTCAGCACCGAGTTCGCCCTGCGCATGATGGGCGACATCCAGCAGTACTTCGTCGACAAGGGCGTGCGCAACTTCTACTCGGTGTCGATCTCCGGCTACCACATCGCCGAGGCCGGGGCGAACCCGATCAGCCAGCTCGCCTTCACCCTGAGCAACGGCTTCACCATCGTCGAGTACTACCTCGCGCGCGGGATGAAGATCGACGACTTCGCGCCCAACCTGTCGTTCTTCTTCTCCAACGGCATGGACCCGGAGTACACCGTCATCGGCCGCGTCGCCCGCCGCATCTGGGCCCGCGCCATGCGCGAGCGCTACGGCGCCAGCGCCCGCAGCCAGATGATGAAGTACCACATCCAGACCAGCGGCCGCTCCCTGCACGCGCAGGAGATCCAGTTCAACGACATCCGCACCACCCTGCAGGCCCTGTACGCGCTGTTCGACAACTGCAACAGCCTGCACACCAACGCCTACGACGAGGCCATCACCACGCCCACCGAGGAATCCGTGCGCCGCGCCGTGGCCATCCAGATGATCATCAACAAGGAGCTGGGGCTGAACTTCTGCGAGAACCCCTGGCAGGGCAGCTTCATCGTCGACAAGCTCACCGACATCGTCGAAGAGGCCGTCTACAAGGAGTTCGAGGCCATCAGCGAGCGCGGCGGCGTCCTCGGCGCCATGGACACCATGTACCAGCGCGGCAAGATCCAGGAAGAAAGCCTCTACTACGAGCACAAGAAGCACGACGGCAGCCTGCCCCTGGTCGGCGTCAACACCTTCCTGCCCAAGGACCACGGCGGCGACATCGTCACCGAGATCGAACTGATCCGCTCGACCGAAGGGGAGAAGGGCCAGCAGATCGACAACGTCGCGGGCTACCAGAGCAACCGCAATGGCCTGGCCGACGACGGCCTGAAGTTCCTGCAAGCCACCGCCCGCGAGCGCCGGAATGTGTTTGAATCCCTGATCGAAGCCGTCAAGACCCACAGCCTGGGGCAGATCAGCCATGCGCTGTATGACGTGGGTGGGGAGTACAGGCGGAATATGTAAAGATCAGTTGAACTGATCTTCAAGTTTGTGTTTCCTGGTGTCGGACAAGTTTTCCTTTATCCTTGGAGCCGACTCAGTTGCCGACCAGTGGGTTGGTCGATTCCTTTGGGGGGGAGGGAGATGCCAAACGCGATTCAGGCCAAACAAAGAATCTACCTCGAAGTCGCAAAGGCGAAGAAGGAAGATCTCAACAAATGGAAGCGGGGCGTTTCGATTGAGCTTAGGGCAGGTGAGACAATCGGAAGTTTGGCCAAGAAGGCCTATGAGTTCCGTGTGCGTTTGGCGGCTTCTTTCCTTAAGGATGCTCGAAGGGAGGCTTCTCGGGCAAAACCATGCTACAGAATCGTTATTGGGCGTGGTTACTACGCTATGTATCACGCTGTTAGAGCGCTCGTGTACTTGAGGCATGGAGGTGACGATCACGAGTCACATTCGACGGTTGCGAGGAATCTCCCCGATGATTTCCCAGATCGCGCTGATTGGATAAATAGGTTTGGTAATGCCAGGCTGGATAGGAACAGGGCGGACTATGATCCATTCCCGCTTCGAGATGCATCCTATAAGGCGGCCGCGTTACGAGTCCTCAGTGACGCATCGGAGTTGTCAGATGTGATCATGGCATACCTGCAAAGCAAGGGGGTGACAATATGAGCTACGAAACCGCAGGTGTCGATTCTGAGTTTGTCACTCAGTGCTTTAAGGAGCGTGGAATAGAGCCGCTTTCCGTTTCTGTTAGGAGCTTTCCTGGAGAGACGATATTCATCTGCGAGGTTGTTGCAGACGACTTTCAGTGCGCGGTGAGTGTTGCTGCCGAAATTTCAGATCGCCTCGATGGGGCGTTCGTTACTGTAAGGAAAGGTTCTGTTTCAGAAGAAAGGGCGCTGGCAGCAAAAGTTGAATCTCTGGCTGATCCACGAATCACCGATCTGATCGAACTATTAAATTCGCGATCTCGAACTTCTGAACATCAGCCTAGCTTGCGATATGTTCAGGACGTGACGTCTCGGCTTAATGTGTGCACCGCGAGGCGTCACAATCTCATTTTTGGAAGGCGCGGTGTCGGCAAGACCGCTTTAATGTTGGAAGCAAAATCACATGTTGAGAAGCGGGGAGACGCTACTTTTTGGGTTAACCTTCAAGCCCTAAGGCAAGTTTCAGCCGACATGGCGTTTCTGCACGTTGCCTCGAGGCTATCAGACTTGCCGGCCACTGTTTTTAGCAATTACAAGTCTTTGCCAAAGTCCATTGAACTCGCTCGTGACATTCGTAGCCGTGCGGAGAAGTTGTTGGACCTGGATAAGGTCAAGCCAGAGCGGGTCGGGAATCTTGTTCCGGCGATCCAAGCTTTCGTCGGGCTCTTGAATGCCGAATCGCAGCGCGCGCTCTATCTATTCGTGGACGACTTTCACTATCTGAGAATCGACGAGCAAGCTAGGTTCTTGGATCTGCTGCATGGCGTGACCCGTGACAATAACTCATACATCAAGGCGTCTGGGATCAAGCATCAAAGCCGTTGGTTCACTGATAACCCCCCGGTCGGACTTCAGACGACCCACGATGCCGCAATTATTGACTTGGATGTGACTCTAGAGAACCCTTCGAAAGCGAAGGAATTCTTGGTGGATATTCTTCAGACATACGCTACTGAAGTGCACCTCAAGAATACAAAGGCCGCATTCTCAGGGTCAGCTGCCGATCGGTTGGTAATTGCGTCAGGCGGTGTGCCTCGTGACTTCTTGATTTTATGTGCTACCACGCTTCAAGTCGCCCGTGAAAGAGCAAAGGCTCGTCAAGCCGGCGTGCAGGACGTAAATGAGGCCGCTGGCAGAGTGTCGCAAGTGAAGCTTACGGAGCTTGAGGAGGATGCTGCATCCTCTGGTAAGAGTCACGCGAAGATCGTCCTTCAATCATTGGCTTCTCTTAGAGACTTCTTGTTGCAGCGAGAGCGGGCGACGTACTTCAAGGTTGACTTTGCGGATAAGGAACAAAATCCACGCTTGTATGCGGTGCTGCAGAGTCTGATGGATCTCAGGTTGGTTCATCTGATCAGCTCTAGCTTATCGGATGAGCGTCAAGCTGGTCGTCGGTATGAGGTTTACGCGCTCGACCTGAGTCAGTTTTCCGGCGCACGATTGCGCTCCAAGTTGAAGGCGCTGGACCTGATCGGTGGAAAACTGGTACTTCGCACCACTGGGTCGAATGACGCTCCAAAGGTTGGGGATAGCTCTCATGCTTTGTTGAGCATTCTGCGTCGTGGTCCGACTATGTCGCTCGAAATTCTTCAGGCTGACTGAGATTTTTGCTGCTAACGGGAGCATCCAGGTAGAAGGGGGCGGAGTGGACTGCTCCGGCTTCCACAGTCGGTTACTCAGGATGCAAGCCTGACCAGATCAAAGGCGGCGGAGCTATTTAAGTATATTAAATTGCCTCCTACCTCAGTCCCCTTTTGATCCGGTCCCTTTAATCTCAATGCAAGCTGACTCCGCCGCGGCTAAAACGCATCTTTGATGTCCAAGAGGTAAGGTTATGGTCAAGAAGACACAACATGTTGTGAAAAACCCATCAGGGGGTTGGGCCGTTAAGAAGGGCGGCTCGACAAAGGCAACGAAGGTGCACAGAACGCAGGAAGCGGCAATCAAGCATGGCCGTGACATAGCTAAGAGTCAGAAGGCCGAATTCTATGTTCATGGTAGAGATGGCCGAATTCGAGAGAAGGATAGCTACGGTAAGGATCCTCTCCCTCCTAAGGACAAGAGATAGGCCGCACCTGTGAGCTTCGATAGGAATGTATTTGTAAATTGCCCGTTTGATGAAGATTTTCGTCAGATATTGCTGGGGATCGTTTTTACAATCATTTATTTAGGTTATATCCCTCGACTTTCGCTAGAGAAGTCTGACTCTGCAGATTCGCGGATTCAAAAAATTTTGAATTTAATAAAGGAGTCTAGGTTAGGGATTCATGATTTGTCGAGAATTGTCGCTAGTGAGAAAGATGAAATTTATCGGATGAATATGCCCTTCGAACTCGGAATCGATTACGGATGTAGGAATTTTGGCGGTGGAAAGTGGGCGGGTAAGAAGATTCTTATTCTAGAGAAAGAACGATATAGATTTCAGAAATCAATATCCGATTTGTCGGGATCTGACATCAAAGCTCACAATGGCAAAGTGGATAAGGCTATCATTTCGGTTCGCGACTGGTTGGTTACTGAGGAGCTAGGTCGGGCCGATAGCGGGGCTAGGGTCTGGGATAAGTTCAATGACTTCAATGCATTTCTGTACGATGAGGTCGTCGAGAAAGATGGCCATAAATCGATTGAAGACGTGCAGATCTCAGAAATTGTGCATCACATGAAGTCTTGGTTGAAGCCGGCGAAGGGGATGCCCGCGAAACAGGGGTCAGAGGGCCCGTAGGGCGCATTAACCAACGGGCAATGCGCCGAACGAGGTATCCGAAGCCGCGTCCATCCGGCGCATACGCCTTCGGCTAATGCGCCCGACCAACGCCGTTCAATCGTCGTAGGGGAGGGTGCTCGATTTCACCTCGCCACCCCAATCGACGGGATACATCCCAGCCGCGACGCATCGGTGGAAGGTGGAATGTGGCCAGTCAATGACCCGCGTCACCAGGCGATGCTTGACCGGGTTGATATGCACGTAATCCATGTGGGCGCGGTAGTCGGCGTCGTCGCGGATCAGGTGCTCCCAATAGCGTCGCTGCCAGATGCCGCGTTCACCGCGCTTGCAACGCACGGCGGACCGTCGCTCGGTCTTCGGGACGCCCTTGGAGAAGCTACCCTTGATCAAACGCCACCGCGTGGCGAAGTCCGCGTCTCCCTGCGGCAGCTCAATAACGCAATGCAGGTGGTCGGGCAAGACCGCCCAAGCGTGGATGCGGAACGGATGCCGGTCTCGTACCTCCTCCACGACCCGCCGGAGCAGTTGGATTTCCCGCACCAGCAGGTCATTGCCGCGTCGCTCCAGCAGGTTGACGGTGAAGAACCAGGTGCCGCCCGGGTGCCATGCGCGTCGGTATTTCGGCATGTCGCGTCCTCCTTGACGCTGGGGGCTGGTGCAATGCCCTTTGGTTATTGCACCCTACGAGAACTGGGGAATCTGGGTGGTCCAAGCGCTGGGGAGTGCCATGGCTGAGCGGGTGAGCAACAAGGAGATCGTGATTGGGGCCGCAAAGGCACTTCCATGGTTGTTGCTTTTGTTTGTTGTGTGTGCGATTGCGCGCAACCGCCTACAGACGCTGAACCTTGATTGGTTGAATCCATTTCTGGGGTTTCTGTTTTTTGTCGGCGGCGCGCTCATAATCAAGCGCTTCCTGGGTGCGGTGCTTTCGAGGTTGCAGGACGAGGGGTGAAGAGGCACCAGGGCAACGCGGAGAATCAAAGGGGACGGAGGTAATTAAATCTCCCCTTTGATCTCGCCTGCTGAGCCTTCATATGGCGCGCCTCACGCAGCCAGGCGATGCTCGTAGAAGGGATGCCGCTTGTCGTCGAAGATCGCGTATAGCGCGGCGAGATCGCCCGGGTCGGGCTGCAGCCAGGCGTCCAGGTGCTCGGGCTTGATGTTGATGATGGTGCGGTCGTGGCCGGTCGCGGCGACCTCGGGCTCTGGTTCGTCTGTGATGGCCGCGAACGACAGCAGGTCCGGTTCCTTGCCCGTGGGGTCGGTCCAGTGGGACCAGAGGCAGGCCACCAGCATCGGCTCACCGGTGCGTGGCTCGAACTCGAGGACCTGGTTGGCGCCGTCCGGTCCCTCGACGTTCTCGTAGAACCGGTCGGCGACCATGATCCCGTGGCTGTAGCCGAACTGGCCCTTCCAGAAGCCCTCCAGGTTGTCCCGCCTGGCGTTGTAGGTGCCCGGGTACTTCCGGTCGTAGACAGAGGGCTTGCCCGCCGGCCGGCACTGATAGCGCATCAGCTTCACCTGGCGCTTCCCGTCCTCGATCACCAGCACCGGGCAGTAGACCCCGGGGTAGATCCGGTGGTCCTGCTCCGACGCCTTCCCGGCGATCGCGTCCAGCCGGCGCCGGGCCGCCTTCACCTTGTTCGTGCCGATCCGCACGTCCTCAGCGGCCTTCTTCGTGGCCTTGGACTGCAGGGCCCGCTCGCCATCGGCGACGCGCTTGCGTTGATTGAAGAGTTCCCGGGTCAGGTCGTCGACCTCGGTGGCATCCCACTGGCGGATGAGCTCGGCCACCTCGGGTGGCCCGTGATCGAGGATATCGCGCTCCGCCGCGCGCGGGACCTTGGGCCGGCGACCCACCGGCCGGCCATCGTCGCCCCAGTACGTCTTCACATAGGTCTCGATGTCCATGAT
>NZ_VICE01000063.1 GCF_006546775.1 Marilutibacter aestuarii | reverse complement strand
GAAGCGCGCAGGCAGGGCCGGCAGCGGGCGCGGCTCGGACAGGACGCCCCGCAGCGCCGCGGGGGCCTGCCCGGTCAGCACGGCCAGGCGATGCATCTGCACCGCCTCGGCGGCTTCCAGCGCGGGCACGCGGGCAAGCGTGCTCTCGAGCTGGGCGCGGGTGCGCGAGGTGTCGAACTCGGTGCCACGACCGGCCTCGAGGCGGGCGTCGACCAGGCGCAGGGTCTCGCGCTGGTTGTCGGCGTTGTCGCGGGCCACGGCAAGGCGGGCCTGCAGGCCACGCAGGTCGACGTAGCCACCGACCACCTCGCCGATGATCGCGACCTGCAAGGCCTCCAGGTCGGCGGCGCTGGCCGCGGCATCGGCAGCCTGCGATTCGACGCTGCGACGCACGCGGCCGAACAGGTCCAGCTCCCAGCTGGCGACGGCCCTGGCCTCGTAGGATTCGGCGTCGCGGGCGTCGCGGGCGTCGCGCGGCACGCCCGGCAGCTGGTCGGCGCTGCTGCGGCCATCGCTCGCGGTCGCGCTCGCGGTGAGCGTGGGGAACCGGTCGAAGCGGCTCCCCCGCAGCAGGGCATTCGCACGGTCGTAGCGCGACAGCGCGATGCGCAGGTCGTGGTTGGCCAGCAGCGCGTCGTCGACCAGGCGGCTGAGCACCGGGTCGTCGAAGGCCTCCCAGAACGGCGCGTTGGCATCGGGCGTGGCCTGCAGCGCCGCGGGCGCGCCCTCGGCGGCATTGAAGCGGGCCGGCAGCGGCATGTCCGGCCGGACGTGGTCGGGGCCCACGGCGCAGGCCGCCAGGGCCAGGGCCAGCGCGGCCGGCAGCAGCGCGCGGGCGCGGGTGGCGAAGGGAATCAGGTCATGCATGGTAGCTCTCCATGTCGGAGGGGCCTTGCGCCGGGGCCGCCGCGGCGCGACGGGTCACCAGCTTGCGCAGGGCCACGTAGAACACCGGCGTCAGGAACAGGCCGAACAGGGTCACGCCGAGCATGCCGGCGAACACGGTGATGCCCGTGGCCGAACGCACTTCCGCGCCCGCGCCGTGCGACAGCACCAGCGGCACGGTGCCGGCGATGAAGGCGATCGAGGTCATCACGATGGGGCGCAGGCGCAGGCGGCAGGCTTCCAGCGCGGCCTCCACTGTGCCCTTGCCCTGCATTTCCAGCTCGCGCGCGAACTCGACGATCAGGATCGCGTTCTTGCAGGCCAGGCCCATCAGCACCACCAGGCCGACCTGGACGAACACGTTGTTGTCGCCGCCGGTGAGCTTCACGCCCAGCAGGGCCGAGAGCATGCACATCGGCACGATCAGGATGACCGCCAGCGGCAGGGTCCAGCTTTCGTACAGCGCGGCCAGCACCAGGAAGGCCAGCAGGATGGCCAGCGGGAACACCACCAGCGCCGCGTTGCCCTGGGTCGCCTGCTGGTAGCTCAGGTCGGTCCATTCGATGCTCATGCCGTTGGGCAGGACCTGCGCGGCGAGCTGCTCCAGCGTGCCCATGGCCTGGGCGGAGGACAGCATGCGCGGGTCCGCCTCGCCGGCGAGGTCGGCGGCGGGATAGCCGTTGTAGCGCAGCACCGGGTCGGGACCGAAGGTCTGCTTGACGCTGACCATCGAACCGATCGGCACCATCTCGCCACGGTCGTTGCGGGTGCGCAGGTTGGCGATGTCCTCGACGCTGTCGCGGAACGAGCCGTCGGCCTGGGCGATGACCTGCCAGGTGCGGCCGAACTGGTTGAAGTCGTTGACGTAGGCCGAGCCCAGGTAGGTCTGCAGGGTGTCGAACAGTTCGGTCATCGACACGCCCTGCGCCTTGGCCTTGACCCGGTCGACCTCGGCGTCGAGCTGCGGCACGTTGGCCTGGTAGCTGGTGATCGGGAAGCCCATGCCCGGGGTCTGCGAGATCGCGCCCTGGAAGCCGTTGACCGCGTTCTGCAGGGCGCCGTAGCCCAGGTTCGCGCGATCCTCGATGAAGAGCTGGTAGCCCGAGCCGTTGCCCAGGCCCAGGATCGGCGGCGGCATGAACGAGAAGGTGAAGCCCTCCTGCAGCGCGCCGATCTTCTGGTTGATCTCGGCGTTGATCTCCTCGGCGGTGCGGCTGCGGTTGCTGAAGGGCTCCAGCGGGAAGAAGGCCACGCCGCTGTTGGGGGTGTTGGTGAACTGCAGCGGGTTCAGGCCGGGGAAGGCGATCGAGTGCGAGACGCCCTCGGTCTCCATGGCGATGTCGCTGACCTTCTGCAGCAGCGCGTCGGTACGGGCGATCGACGCGCCCTCGGGCAGCTTCACGCCGGCGATGAGGTAGAGCTTGTCCTGGATCGGGATGAAGCCCGCCGGCACCGCATGGAACATGAAGCCGGTCGCGGCCAGCAGCACGGCGTAGACGGCGAATACCGCGCCGCGCTTGCCGAGCGTCCTCGACACCGTGCGCTGGTACTTGTCCGAGCTGGTGTTGAAGAAGCGGTTGAAGGCGGCGAACAGCCGGCCGAACAGGCGATCGATCAGGCGCGAGGCACCGTCCTTCTTCGCGCCGTGCGGCTTGAGCAGGCGCGCGGCCAGGGCCGGCGAGAGGGTGAGCGAATTGATCGCCGAGATCACCGTGGAGATCGCGATGGTGACCGCGAACTGCTTGTAGAACTGGCCGGTGACGCCCGACAGGAAGGCCATCGGCACGAACACCGCGCACAGCACCAGGGCGATGGCGATGATCGGACCGGACACTTCCTTCATGGCCAGGTGGGCCGCGTGCAGGGGCGTGGCGCCCTCCTCGATGTGGCGCTCGACGTTCTCCACCACGACGATCGCGTCGTCGACCACGATGCCGATCGCCAGCACCAGGCCGAACAGGCTCAGGGTGTTGATCGAGAAGCCCAGCAGGTACAGCGCGGCGAAGGTGCCGACCACCGACACGGGCACGGCGATCAGCGGGATGATCGACGCGCGCCAGGTCTGGAGGAACAGGATCACCACCAGCACGACCAGGACCACGGCCTCGAGCAGGGTCGTCACCACGGCCTTGATGGAGTCGCGGACGAAGATCGTGGTGTCGTAGACGGCCTCGTACTTCACGCCCTCCGGGAAGCGCTGGGCGACCTCGTCCATGCTCGCGATGACCTGCTCCTGGATATCCAGCGCGTTCGCGCCCGGTGCCTGGAAGATGCCGATGCCGACGGCGTTCTTGCCGTCGAGCTGCGAACGCAGGGTGTAGTCGCTGGCGCCCAGCTCCAGGCGGGCGACGTCGGACAGCCGCACGATCTCGCCGTCGTCGCCGGCCTTGAGCACGATGTCGCCGAACTCCTGCTCGGTGCGCAGTCGGCCCTGGGCGTTGATCAGGGTCAGGAAGTCGCTGCTGGGCATCGGCTCGGCGCCGATCTGGCCGGCGGAGACCTGCACGTTCTGCTCGCGCATCGCCCGGACCACGTCGCTGGCGGTCAGGTCGCGCGCGGCGATCTTGTCCGGGTCCAGCCAAGCGCGCATGGCGTAGTCACCGCCACCGAACACCTGGGCGTCGCCGACGCCGGGGATGCGCGCGAGCGCGTCCTTGACGTGCAGGCGGGCGTAGTTGCGCAGGTACAGGGTGTCGTACTTGCCGTCGGGCGAGGTCAGGTGCACGACCATCAGGAAGGTCGGCGACTGCTTCTGCGTGGTCACGCCCTGCCGGCGCACGTCCTCGGGCAGGCGCGCGAGGGCCTGGCTGACGCGGTTCTGCACGCGCACCGCGGCGTCGTCGGCGTCGGTGCCGGGGCGGAAGGTGACCGTGATGACGAGCACGCCATCGGAGCCGGCGACGGACTTGATGTACATCATGTCCTCCACGCCGTTGATCGCTTCCTCCAGCGGCGTCGCCACGGTCTCGGCGATCACCTTGGGGTTGGCGCCGGGGTACACGGTGCGTACCACCACCGAGGGCGGCACCACTTCCGGGTACTCACTGACCGGCAGGATCGGGATCGCGATCAGGCCGGCGGCGAAGATCACGATCGACAGCACGGCGGCGAAGATCGGCCGGTCGATGAAGAATTTCGAGAAGTCCAT
Organism: Marilutibacter aestuarii; assembly: GCF_006546775.1. Lineage (GTDB taxonomy): Bacteria > Pseudomonadota > Gammaproteobacteria > Xanthomonadales > Xanthomonadaceae > Marilutibacter > Marilutibacter aestuarii. Next base: position 20,891 of record NZ_VICE01000063.1, on the reverse strand, counting down.
GCGGGGTTCCTTGTTGCGCTGGGCTGCAACGGTTCGGTCGACGATCCACGCGCGGGGCGGGGACCGGCTTCGGGTTCGTCCCCTCCCGCGCCTGGCGCGGTCCGGGGATCAGGAGCTGTGGGCTTGCGCGCGTATCCGCCGGCGGAAGCCGGGACAGGTACGCGGGGACGGCCTGCCGTCCCGGCTTTCAGGCCGGGGCGGGGTGAAGCTGCTGGCCTGCCGGCCCTTCCGCACCAGGGGGAGGGATGCGCGGAAGGGCCGGCGCCGCTATGCCGCGGAGGGCGACGCGCCGGACGAGGACGGCGTCATCGGCTCCCTCCCGCGGGCCCAGGGGAATCGGTGCCGGCGGCGGCGACCTGCGGCGACGGCGGCGGCGCGCCCATCTCCACCGGCACCGGGGCCACCGGCATGCCCGGGAAGAACACCTTCTGCACGCCGTGCACGATCACGCGGTCGCCGGCCTCCAGGCCGGACACGACCTCGCGCAGGCCGTTCACCTCGCGACCGAGCACGATGTCCTTGCGCGTGGCGGTGCTGCCTTCGCCGAGCACGTAGACGTACTTGCGGTCCTGGTCGGTGAGCACGGCCTTGCCGTCGACCAGCAGGGCCGGGTGGGCCTGGCTGCCCTGCAGGCGGACGCGGGCGAACTGGCCCGGGGTGAGGCGGCCATCGGCGTTGGGGACGACCGCGCGGACCCGCAGGGTGCCGGTGTCGCTGTCGACCTGGTTGTCGACGAAGTCCACGCGCCCGGCGTGCGGATAGCCGTCCTCGTTGGCCAACCCCACCTCGACCGCGTTGCCCTGGACGTCGGCGGCGGCACTGTCGCCCGCGGCGACCGCCGCGGCCGCGTAGCCCTGCCAGGTCTGCTCGTCGGCCTCGAAGTAAACGTGCACCGGATCCATCGACACCAGGGTGGTCAGCACGGTGCTGTCGGCCTGGGCCAGGTTGCCGGTCGTGACCATGGCGCGACCGGCACGCCCCGAGATCGGCGCGCGCACCTCGGCGAACTGCAGGTCGAGGCGGGCGCGGTCGAGGGCGGCGTCGGCGGCGCGCACCGCGGCCTCGGCCTGCGAGCGGCTGGCGCGCCGGCTCTCGAATTCCTCGCGCGAGATCGCCTTGGCATCGACCAGCGACTGCGCCCGTGCGTGCTGGGTGCGGGCCAGCTCGGCCTCGCTGCGCGCGCGCGCGAGGTCGGCCTGCGCCTGTTCGAGCTCGGCACGGTAGCGGCGCGGGTCGATCACGAACAGCAGGTCGCCCTTCTTGACCACCTGCCCTTCCTTGAAGGCGACGCGTTCGACGTAGCCGCTGACCCGTGGTCTCAGCTCGACGGTCTCGACCGCGCGCACGCGGCCGGTGAAGTCGTCCCAGGGCTGCACGTCGCGACTGACGACGGCGGCGACGCTGACTTCCGGCGGCGGTGGCGCGCCGCCGGGGCTGGCTTCGCTGCCGCAGCCGGCCAGGACCACGGCGAGGGCCAGGCCGAGGGCAAGCACGGGCAAGGGCAGGCCGCGGCCGGACTGGCTTTCGCGCCGATGTGGGCGGTGGTGGAGGGCGTTGTGGGGAAGGCGGGTCATGACGGGAGGTCCTTGTCCGGGGAGGAGGGGGAGGCGCAGGTCGGCAACAGTCCTCTCAACAGCCTGCGCGCCGCCTGCTGACAACCCTCTGTCAGCAGGCGGGACGCACGGGCGTCGGGGTCCGTCGTCGGAGTGGACGGGGCAGGGGCGCCGGGCGTGACGCCCCCATCGGCAGGCCGTGTCTGGAAGGACGTTCCAGGCGGTCCCGGTTCGACATCGACGTCCGTGCGGGACGTCGCGTCGGCACCGGTCGCCGCGAGGGCGTCACCGGCGGGCGGGGTGGACTCTACGACCTCAAGCGAACTCGAGGTCAAGCCCTCGGGTGGCAACGCCGCGGCGAGGGCCGGTTCGGCAAAGTGCACCACCGCGGGCAGGGGACTGGAACGACAATCGCGGTCGATCAGGGCCAGGGCCCGCTGGCCGACGGCGCGTGCGCTGGGCCAGTCGGGGTGCTGGCTGGCCTGGCGCGGATCGATGCAGACCGGCCGCGACACGCTGAGCAGGTGCACGCGCACGTCCTGGCGGCGCGCTTCGTCGTGCAGCACGCGGGCCATCATCCGCAGCGCCGCGGCACCGACCGAACGGTGGCCATAACCGGCCCAGGGCCGTTCGTCGCCGGGGCCGCCGATCAGCACGTAGGTGCGGTTGTGGCCGCGCTCGGACAGCAGCGGCAGCAACTGCCGCGCGGCCGCGAGATGTGGCAGCAGGTCCTCGTCGAGGCGGCGGCGCAGGGCGTCGGCGGGCTGGTCGAGCAGGCGCCCCGGCCCGGCATGGCCGCACAGGCAGGCGACCATACCGCCCAGCGGCCGGTCCAGCGCGCGCAGGCGTTCAGCGAGGACCGCGCCCTCGCGATCGTCCGAGACCGAGCCGGTCACCACCGTCAGCAGGCCGCGGGGGGCGCTGGCCTGCAGGTCGGCGAGTGCATCGGCCTGGCGGGCCACCGCGATGACCGCGCGCCGACGGGCCAGCACGGCCTGCACGACACCGCGACCGATGCCGCCATCGGCGCCCAGCACGAGCACGGGGGCGAGCGTTGTCCCGGTCACGGGATTTTACCTCCCGTATACGGGATATTATCCCGGGAGCGGGCCAAGTCGACGAGGGCATTGAGACCGGGCAATACCAGCAGCAGGGCCGGCAGGCCGAGCACGAAGGCAAGCACCCAGAGCACCATCCAGGCCTCCGCGCGACCCGCCATGAGGCCTTCGTGGACCACGGACACGGCCACGCCGCCCAGCAACAGCAGGGCGATAAGCATGATCGGCAGGTACACGCGACGGAGCAGGCGGGGCGGCAGCATGGGGGGCTCCCGGGGAAACTGGCGGCCAGACTACGCCGCCGGGCGGCACTTGATTAGTCGGCAAATCAGGGAATAATTGTTCCGCAATCGGTCCAATACCCCTCTCCCCTCCAGGAACCCCCATGGCCCGCGATCTCAACGACACCCTGATCTTCGTCAAGGTGGTGGAAGCCGGAAGCTTCATCGGCGCCGCCCGCACCCTGCGCCTGCCCAAGACCTCGGTCAGCCGCAAGGTGCAGGAACTGGAAACCCGCCTCGGCGCGCAACTGCTGCACCGCACGACCCGCAAGCTCGGCCTGACCGAGGCGGGCAAGGTCTACTACGAGCACTGCCAGCGCATCGCCCGCGAACTCGACGAGGCCGAGAGCGCGGTCGGCCAGCTGCAGGCCGGCCCGCGCGGCTGGCTGCGCGTGACCGCGCCCTACTCGCTGGGCATCGACCGGATCTCGCCCCTGCTGGGCGAGTTCCACGCGCGCCATCCCGAGGTCCGCGTCGAGATGGTGCTGAGCAACGACACGATCGACCTGGTCGACAAGGAAATCGATGTCGCCCTGCGCCTGGGCGCGCTGCCCGACTCCAACCTCGTCGCGCGTCGCCTCGGCGTGTTGCGTACCCAGATCTACGCCAGCCCGCACTACATCGAGCGCCACGGTGAGCCGCTGCACCCGGACGAGTTGCAGCACCATCGCACCCTGGCGATGAGCAAGCACAGCCGCAACGGCCAGTTCAGCTGGACCCTGGACGGCGGCGACGGCCCGGTCGACTACCGAATCGACCCGGTGATGGTCGCCAACGACCCGGCCGCGCTGAGCGGCGCGATGCTGTGCGGCGAGGCGATGCTGCTGACCATCGCCGCCAAGGTCCGGCCGTACGTGGAAAAGGGCTACCTCAAGCGCGTGCTCGATGGCTGGAACGGGCCGGAGTACGAGTTCAACGCGGTGTTCCCGCGCGGCCACGTGCAGTCGCCCAAGGTGCGTGCGTTCGTCGATTTCCTGGTCGAGCGCGTCAACATGGACGTCGACTACATGGAGCACATGTGCCCTGACGTGCGTCGTACCTGCCAGCAGGGCGCGGCCGCGCACGATGCGGTGATCCGCGCCGAGCTCGACAAGGCCTCCGCGGCGGCAAGCACGCGCAAGGCGCTGGGCAAGGTACGCGAGAAGACCCCGGCCTGAGCGCGCGGACGCGCGCTCAGTAGACCCACTGCAGGCGGGTTTGTATGGCGTCGGTGCTGCCCGATCCGCCGCCGGGTGCGTCGAGGTCGGTGCGCGTCCATTGCACGCCCATTTTCAGGCGGCGCGATGCCCACCAGTTGGCCCCCAGGGTGGCGATCCGGAACGCGCCGCCGTCGATGCCGGCATCGGAGAGGTCGGCGCCGCCCACCCGGCCGATGAGTTCCACCGCCCCCCAGTGTCCTTCGGGCAACACCCGGCGCGCGTAGCCGACCTTGCGATCATAGGGCCTCGTCTCGCCGGTCAGCACCCAGGACCCGGTGACGTACCAGCCATGGAAGCGCGGATCGCCATGCAACGGTGCGTCGACCTGGTTGACCACCCACTCGCCCAGCACCGACACCGGCCCATGGTTCCACAGGGCTTCGAGGCCGAGGAAATCCGCGCTGTCGGCGGCGAAGTCCCCCGTGTTGACGTAGTTCGGCAGCACGTTCGACGCCGGCCGGCCGCGGAAATTCAGGATGCCGTCGTTGTCCTCGACGTGCCGCACGTTGGCGCCCAGATGCAGGAAGCGCGCGCCGTCGTCGTGCCACCAGGCCAGTCCGGTGATACGCGCGGCAAGATGGTTGCCCCGCTCACCCAGGTCGACGTCGCCCGGCTGCGACCAGGCGTCGTTGTAGGCACCCAGCTCCAGCGTGCCGCGCTCGCCGCCCCAGGTCCGCAGCCAGTTCACGCCTACCGAACGCGACTGGAAGAACGGACTCAACACGCGCTCCTGGTGTGGCAGGTTCGCCGAGTCCCCGACCATCTCGTACACGGACGCTTCCTTGACCTTGCCCACCATCAGGCTGCCGGCGGCCCCGAAGTTGTACTTGAGCTGGATATCGGTCCACGACCAGTCCGGGTCGCCGGGGTTCTTGTTGAAGCCCTTGTACTCGAAGCTGAGCAGGTAGGTGAGCTTGCCCGAATGGCCGATCCGGCCGCGGTTGGTGAACCGGATCGCACGCCATTCGTCTTCATGGCCCTGGGCGCCGACCGCTGCCTCGGTGACGGCATCCTGGTCGATCGCGTTCCAGTCGTACAGCAGCACCACGCCGGGCTTCCAGGTGAAGGCCCCCTCGTCGTCCTGGAAATCCTCCAGCACGCCTTGCGGCAGCTCCGGGATCACGTAGTCGTTGAAGCCCGGCAGGGCGGTTTGGTCGACCTGGTCGGGCAGGTCGCTTTCGGGCGACTGCGCCAGCGCCAGGGGCGCGGCCATCAACAACGCCATGGCCAGCAGGACCGGGAAAAGAAGGCGCATACGATGCCACGACATAGCGTCCGTCCTGCATGGCGCACCAGGGAGGTGGGTGAATCATGGACCCGTCGCGCGGGTCTTGTCACGCATCCGCCGCCGGCCGCGGGCCGACGCCTCTCACGCCTTGCGACCGGCGTCCGGCATGATGTCCCGATGCCGTCGCCGCCCGACTTCCGCCTGTACCACTCCAATGCCCTCGACGTCCTCGCCGGACTGCTGGCCGACGCGCTGCGCACACCCGCGCCGGGCCAGCCCCTGCTGGCGCCGGACGTGGTGCTGATCCCGCAGGTGGCGATGAAACGCTGGCTGCAGGCGACCCTGGCCCAAGCCCACGGCGTCGCCGCCAACCTTGAGTTCCTGACCCCGGGCGAGTTCGTCCGCCTGGCCCTGGATGGCAACGGCGACCCCGCCGACGCGGCCGAGGATCTCGACAACGCCGCCCTGCGCTGGCGCCTGTACGCCGCGCTGACCGAGCCCGCGCTGATGTCGCGGCCGGCGATGGCCTCGCTGCGCGCCTATCTCGCCGACGCCGACCCGCTCAAGCCCTGGGCGCTGGCGGTCGAACTGGCCGGCATCTTCGAGAAGTACCAGGCGTGGCGGCGCGGGATGCTGCTGGACTGGGAGCGCCAACCCCAGCTGAGCAGGCTCGACCCGCAGGCCGAGCTGTGGCGTCATATCGCGGGCGGGCAGGCGCATCGTGCGCGCCGCATCGACCGCTACCTGTCACGCTTCGGGCCACATGACGGTCCGGTCCCGGAGGGCCTGCCGGCACGGCTGTTCGCCTTCGGCACCCTCAATGTGTCGCCTGACGTGCTGCGGGTGATCGCGACGCAGGCACGCGTGGGTACGCTGCACTTCTACATGCCCACGCCCGTCGGCCTGTGGTGGGGCGACCTGCGCACCGCGTCCGAACACTGGCGTGACGTACTCGCCGGCACCGCGACCGAGACCCCCGGGGAGAATCCGCTGCTGCAGGCCTGGGGCGCGGCCGGACGCGATTTCGTGGCGATGCTGGGCGACTACGAAACCGTGCATCCCAGTTTCGAGATCGCCGTGCACGCGCGCCCCCGGCACGACGCCGCCGACCACCCACCCACGGCGCGGCTGCTCGCCTGGTTGCAGCACGATCTGTTCCATCGCAATGCACGCCCGTCGGGCCCGCTGCGGCCGCGACTCGACCGCGACGACCGCAGCCTGCAGGTGCACGCCTGCCACACGCGGCTGCGCGAGGTGCAGGTGCTGCACGACCAGCTGCGTGACCTGCTTGAACGCGACCCCACGCTGCAGCCGCGCGAGATCGCCGTGCTGGCGCCGGACATCGACCCCTACATCCCGCACATCGAAGCGGTGTTCGGGGGTCGCGCCGGGCAGCCGGACTTCATTCCGTATGCACTGGCCGATGCCAGTCCGCTCGCGGGCGAACCCCTGGCCGAGGTCTTCCTGCGCCTGCTCGACCTGCCGCTGGCGCGCTTCGGACTGAACGAAACGCTCGACCTGCTCGCCAGCCCGCCGCTGGCGCGCGCGGCCGGCCTCGACGCCAGCGCATTCGATCGCCTGCACCACTGGCTGCGCGCCGCCGGCGCGCGCTGGGGCCTGGATGCGCGCCACCGCGAGTCGCACGCCGCGCCCGCCGACGACGCCTTCACCTGGCAGTTCGCACTCGACCGCCTGCTGCTGGGGCATGCCAGCGGCAGCGAGGACGACATCAGCACCACCACGGGACCCACGGTCGCGCCGTGGACCGGACTCGAAGGCGGCGCGCTCGATGCCCTCGACGTGCTGCTGCGCCTGCTGCGCGTACTCGCGCGCGGCCAGCAGCGCCTGGGCACCGCGATGACGCCCGCGCGCTGGCGCGAACGCCTGCTGGGGCTGCTGGCCGAACTGGTGCCGGAAGCCTCCACCGACGCCGCCGGCCTGCGCGCGCTGGAGCGCCTGCGTCGCCTGGTCGATGACTTCGCCAGCTCGGCCACACGGGCCGACGTTGACCAGGACGTGCCGCCCGAGGCCGTGCGCGCGCACTTCGCCGCTGAACTCGGTGCTGCCGACACCCGCGCGCCACTGCTGACCGGCGGCATCAGTTTCGGGCGCATGGTACCGATGCGACTGCTGCCGTTCCGGGTGATCGGCGTGCTGGGCATGAACGACGGCGACTACCCACGCCGCGATCCAGCCGCCGGCCTCAACAAGCTGACCGCCGATCTCGGTACCCCGCGCCGGCAACCCGGCGACCGCTCCCTGCGCGAGGACGACCGCTTCCTGTTCCTGCAGCTGTTCGCCGCCGCGAGCGATGTGTTCTACCTCAGCTATCTCGGTGCCGATCCGCGCGACGGCAGCGAACGCGAGCCCTCGGTCCTGGTGTCGGAACTGCTGGACGTCGCTGCCTCGCACCACGCCGACAGCAAGGCCGTTCGACCCGGACTGGTGGTCCGGCATCCGCTGCAACCCTTCTCACCGCAGGCCTTCGGCAATGCTGGCGACGCCGCTCCGGGCGACGTGGAGACCCGCCGCTTCAGCTATCGCGCCGAATGGCACCCGGCGGCCGATCGCGACCGCAGCGGACGACACCCCGCGCCTGCCTTCGTCGCGGGGAGCCTGCCGCCGGTTCCCGCTGCGACCGACGACGCCACCGGCACGCTCTCGATCGACGCAGTGCGCCGCTTCCTGCTTGATCCGAGCGGCGAGTTCCTGAGGCAGCGCCTGTCGTTGCGCTTGCCCGAGCCGGTCGCGTCCGAGGACGACACCGAGCCGCTTGTGGTCGCGGCGGGCTTGTCTCGCCACGCACTGCAGCAGGCCCTGTTCGAGGCCTGCCTGGACCCGGCCGCGCAGGCGCGGGACGCCGCCTGGCGCACGCGCCTGCATGCCCGCCTGCGTGCCCGTGGCCTGCTGCCGGCCGGCCCCGTGGGCGTCGCCAGTTTCGAACGCCTGCTGGGCGAGGTACGCCCCTATGCGGAAGCCCTTGCCGCATGGCGCGGTGCGGACGAGGCGACGTCGGTGGCGGTCGACATCGACCTGGGTGACGTGCGCCTGCAGGGTCGCGTCGGCGACCTGTATCCCGCGGGCCTGGGCCGGGTCCGGATCGGCCCGCTGAAAGGGCCGGAGGTGATCCGGCACGGACTGGACTGGCTGGCACTGTGCGCGGCAGGCCTGCCGGCGTCGCTGACCCGCTTCTTCGAAACCCCCGACAAGCAGCTCGGCCAGCAACAGTACGCCGCGGTCCCGACAGGACAGGCACGCGAAGCGTTGCGCCGTTTGCTTGAATTGCGCGAACAGGGCCTGCGCGAACCGCTGCCGTTCGCGCCCCGCACCGGCTGGGCCTACTTCAGCGAGGCTCGCGCCGAGCGCGCGCTGGCGTCGGCCGAGCAGGCCTGGAACGGCAGCAACGGTGGCTGGGGCGAAGCTCACGAACCCGCCGTGCAGGTCGCCCTGCGCGGCCGCGAGCCCTTCGCCGAAGATGCGCACGGCCCGGCGCGCGCCGACCGCTTCCGCGAGGTCACCTGGGGCGTCTTCCACACCCTGACCGAGGGACGCGCGCACCGGTTCGCGGACGATGACGTCGACGCCAAGCCCACGTTCGATGCAGGGGTACGGCCGTGAATGCCATGACGCCGCGCGACCCCTACCTCGACCTGCCACTGGACGGCCTGCGCCTGATCGAGGCCAGTGCCGGCACCGGCAAGACCTTCACCCTCGCGACGCTGGTCACCCGGCTGGTGGTGGAACGCGGCCTGCGCGTCGGCCAGATCCTCGCGGTGACCTTCACGGAGGCCGCGACCCAGGAACTGCGTCATCGCATCCGCGCGCGCCTGGAGCGCACGCTGCAGGTGCTCGAGGGTGACGACGCCGCGATGCGCGAGGAGGGCAGCGCCGAAGACGGCATCGGCCGCGAGATCCTGCAGGCGCACCTCGCCGCCGGTCATGAAGACGTGGACACGCTGCGCCGTCGCCTGCAGCAGGCCGTGCACGAGATCGACCTCGCCGCGATCTTCACCATCCACGGCTTCTGCAGCCGTGCCTTGTCCGAACACGCGCTGGACAGTGGCCAGGGGTTCGATCCGCCCGAACAGCTCACCAGCGACAAGGCCCTGCGCGGCGACCTCGCCGCCGACCTGTGGCGTGCCTTCGCCGCCGAGGCGGCCGATGCCGCGCTGCTGACCGAGCTGTGGTCGGGCCCCGAGGCGCTGGCCGAGGACCTGCGCGCCCTGCTCGACGATGCGCCGCTGCGACCCGGGCGGCCAGTGGATGCACCCGACCCGAAGCCTGCCCTGCAGTCGGCCTTCGACGCGCTGCGTCTTGCCTTCGCCGCCGACCAGGATGCGTTCCTCGATGCCATGCGTGCCGCGCTCGAAGGTGGCGTGCTCAACAAGAACGGTTACCAGAAGAACCTGCTGGAGGAGGTCTGGTGCGCGCTCGCCGAGTATTGCGCGCAGGACGACGCGACATGCGCGGTGGACCCGCGCATTGAGCGGCTGGGCCCTGCCTATATCGAGGGCAAGCTGCGCAAGGGTCGCGAGGACGACGCGCCGCGCGGCCCGCTGTCCGATGCGATCGCGCACTGGATCGAGGCGCGCGAGCGACGCGAGGCCTGGCGGATCGGCCGTCGCACCGGGCTGCTGCACCGTATCCGGGATGCCGCGCGCCAGCGGCTGGACGTACTCAAGCGTCAGCGCCGGGTGCGCACCTACGACGACCTGATACGGCACCTTGCCGATGCGCTCGAGGGGCCACGGGGCGATGTGCTGGCGCAACGCCTGCGCGACCAGTACGCCATTGCACTGGTGGACGAGTTCCAGGACACCGATACGCGCCAGTGGTCGATCTTCCAACGCGTGTTCGGTGACGTCGACGAGACCGGTGGTGCGCCTGCGCTATTCCTCATCGGTGACCCGAAGCAGGCGATCTACGGGTTCCGTGGCGGCGATGTGCAGACCTACCTGGCGGCGAAGCAGCAGGCCGAGGCAGCCCCCGCGCTCACGCATAACTTCCGTTCGCGTCCGTCGGTGCTGGACGCCATCGCTGCCTTGTACGCCAACGCAAGGCGCAACGGTGACACGCCGTTCGTCGTCGATGGCATCGACTTCCAGCCGGTGCTGGCCGGTGGCGGGCGCCATGACCGCGACTTCATGCGCGACGGCCGGCCCGCCCCCGCGCTGACGGTATGCCGGTTCCCGATCACGCTTGGAATCCATGAAAGCGGCGAGCGAAAGGGGCAGGAAAAGCTCCTGGACCCGATGCCCGCCGAGGAGAGCCGCAAGAGCGCCACCGAGGCCTGTGCCGCCGCGATCCACGGCGTGCTGTCGGATGCCGGCGAAGGCCGCGCCATCCTCCACGACAAGGACGGCGCCCCCCGGCCCGTCCAGGCCGGCGACATCGCGGTACTGGTGCGCAACCACAAGGAGGCCAGTCGCATCCAGCGCGCCCTGGCAGCGGCCGGCATCCCCGCCGTCGCCGCAGGCAAGCAGAGCCTGTTCGACACCGACGAGGCGGGCGAGCTGCGCTGCCTGTTCGAGGCCCTGCTGCAACCGGCTGACGACGGCCGCCTGCGGGCTGCCCTCGCGACGGTGCTGGTGGGCTGCGACGCCGCCGATATCGCCGCGCTGGATACCGACCCCATCGGCCATGCGCGCTGGCAGCACGCCGCCTTGCAATGGCGCGACCGCTGGCAGCGCAGCGGGCCGTTGGCCCTGGTCGCCGATCTGTGCGCGACGCATGCCCCGCGGCTGCTCGGGCTGCTCGATGGCGAGCGCCGGCTGACCAACCTGATGCAGCTCGGCGAGCTCCTGCAGGAGGCCGACGCGCGCGCGCTCGGCCTGCATGGCCTGGTCGACTGGCTGCGCGGGCGCATCGCCGATGCCGATAGCGACGACGAGTCGCAGTTGCTGCGGCTCGAATCCGATGCCCGCCGCGTGCAGATCGTGACCCTGCACAAGAGCAAGGGCCTCGAATATCCGCTGGTCTACCTGCCCTTCGTCGGCATCGGCAGCAAGCCGCCCGCGACCGAGCGCCACACCACGGTGCAGACCGACGAAGGGGGTGGCCGTGTGCTGCACTGGAAGATCGACAAGCACGCCGATGACTGGAAGGCCGCGCAGGAAAGCGCCCGGCAGGCACGGGAAGCCGAGGATGCCCGCCTGCTGTATGTCGGCCTGACCCGCGCGCAGGATGCGCTGTGGCTGGCCTCCGGTCCGTTCCGCGATGCCGACACGACCCGCGTGTGGCCCATGCTGAAGGCGCTTGACGCCATGCCCGGGACGTACGGCATCGCGTTCACCGATGGCGACGCGCTCCCCACGCTGCGACCCCTGCCCGCACACGATGCCATCGACGTGCCGCCTGCACGGGTCGCGGCGCGCGTGTTGCCGCGCGACTGGTGGGTCTACAGCTTCTCCCAGCTCACGCGGGCCGACGGCGGCGAGGTCGACGGTCCTGCCAGCGCGGTGATCGACGAGCGCGGCGCGAACGACGAGCCGCCCCCCATCGACGGCGCCGAACCCGAGCCGACCGCAGCTGTGACGGCGATCGGGGGCGACGACCTCGCCGACGACCGCCGCTTCGGCGGTACCGTGTTCGGCAACGCATTGCACGAAGCGCTCGAGAACATCGACTTCGCCGCCTGGCGGCACTGGCGCGGCGGGCCCGCACCCGGCGGCCAGGACATGCCCTTGCGCGAGGCACTCGCCCGGGGCGGCTTTGCCGACGCGGACATCGACGATGGCGCCACCCTGCTGGCGCAGCTGATCGGCCACACGCTCACCGTGCAATTGCCCGAAGGCGGCCGCCTCGCCGACACGCCGGCATGGCAGCGCCGTGCGGAAATGGAGTTCCACTTCGCCCTGCAACCCACCGCTGTCGATGCGCTGTTCGCCCTGCTGCATCGCCACGGCGTGGTGCCGCGACGCCATGCGTTCGGGCTGCGTCGCCGCCTGGAAGGTCTGATGACCGGCAAGATCGACCTCACCTACGTCGTCGACGGGCGCTGGTACGTGCTCGACTACAAGTCCAATCGGCTGCCTGCCTACGACCCCGCCGCGCTCGAGTCCGCCATGCAGCACAGCGAGTACGACCTGCAGGCGCTGGTCTACACCGTCGCGCTGCACCGCTGGCTGCGTTTCCGCCTGGGCGATGCCTACGAGTACGCCCGCGACATGGGCGGCGTTCGCTATCTGTTCTGTCGCGGCCTGCACGAAGGCAACGGCCACGGCATCCATGCCCACCGGCCCGACCCCGCCCTGGTGCAGGCGCTGGATGCGCTGTTCGCAGGCCAGGCGGTGGCCGCATGAACACGGCGCTGGCGAACGCGACACCGCTGCTCGATGCCCTGCGTGAGGCACGCCTGCTGCGGCCCCTGGACCACGCGCTGGCCCATGGCCTGCGACGCCTCGACGGCGCCGCCGGACGCACCTCGGACGACCACGTGCTCGCCGCCGCCGCGCTGGCGTCGCTCGCGGTGTCGCGCGGGCATGCCGCCTTCGACCCGGCCCGGCCCGGCCTGCTGTCCGATACCGCGCTCGCCATCGACTGGCCCGCGCCGGACCCGTGGCGCGCCGCGCTGGCCGCTTCGCCATGGGTGGCGACGCCGGGCGACGACGATGCCAACACGCCGCTGTATATGGAGGGCGGGCTGCTCTACCTGCGCCGCTATCGCATGTACGAGCAGCGCCTGGCCGATGGCCTGCGCCGCATCGCCGCTGCCGATGTCGCCCCGCCCGACGTACACGCGCTGGCGTCCCTGTTCGACGCGCTGTTCCCGCTGGCACGCGACGGTGACCTGCAAGCGCGCGCCGCCGCGCTGGCGCTGCATCGGCGCTTGACCCTGGTCACCGGCGGTCCCGGCACGGGCAAGACCACCACCATTGCCCGCCTGCTGGTGCTGCTGCTGGCGCAGGCGCATGCCGATGGCCAGCCGCCGCCGCGCATCGCGCTTGCCGCACCCACCGGACGCGCCGCCGAACGCATGCTCGAGAGCCTGCGCGCCGCGCTAATGCGGCTGCGTAGCGACACCGGCATGAGCGGCGATCTAATCGACGCCCTGCCCGACAGCGCCAGCACCCTGCACCGCCTGCTCGGCACCATTCCCGACAGCCCGCGCTTCCGCCACGACGCCGACCATCCACTGCCCTTCGACGCGGTGATCGTCGACGAAGCCTCGATGGTCGACCTGCCGCTGATGTGCAAACTGGTCGATGCCGTCGCCGACGGCACGCGACTGGTCCTGCTCGGCGATCCCGACCAGCTGCCCTCGGTCGAAGCCGGCGATGTGCTCGCCTCGATCACGGCCGCCAGCGGTGATGGCGATGCCTTGCCGCCCGCGCTCGCCGAGGCGCTGCGGCCCTGGCTCGGCGATCTGCGGCGTTCTGCCGAATCCGGGCCCTTGGCCGGCCACCGCGTACAGCTGCGTCGCGGCTACCGCCAGTCCGAATCACTGCAACTCGCACCGTTGGCCGACGCAGTCCGCGATGGCGACGCCGACGCCGCGCTGGCGCTGTTGCGCGGCGGCACACTGTCCGGGGTGCATTTCCACGAAGGCCCGCATGACCCGCTGGGCAGCACGTCGCGCGAGCGCCTGCTCGGCACATGGCGTGCACTCGCCGACGCCGACGCCAGCGCCGATCCCGCCGCCGCGCTGCAGCGCGCGTCCAGCCTGCGCGTGCTGACCGCCCTGCGCGAAGGCCCCCAGGGCGCCACGCCCCTCAACGCCCGCATCGAGGACGCGCTGGCCGGCAGCTCGCGCAGTCCCTATTTCCACGGCCGCCTCTTGCTGGTCACCGAGAACAGCTACCGCCACCGCCTCTTCAACGGCGACATCGGCCTGTGCCTGCGCGACGCCGATGGCCTGCTCGTGGCCTGGTTCGCGGGCGGCAGCGAAGGTGTCCGCGCCTTTCATCCTGCCACCCTGCCCGCGCACACCGGTGCGTTCGCGATGACCGTGCACAAGGCCCAGGGCTCTGAGTTCGACAACGTCTGGCTGCAACTTCCCCGGCAGGATGCCCGTCCGCTCTCACGCGAACTGCTCTACACCGCCCTCACCCGCGCCCGCCGTGAGTTGCATCTGTGCGCCGATGAAGCCGTCCTGCGCGCCACGCTTGCCCGGCACGCCCATCGCGTCTCCGGGTTGGCGCGGCGTCTGGAAGGCTGAGCGCAACCGCGCCGTGGGTCCCTCCCACGCGGGCTGGATGCAGGACGCGTCCGCACGGCCGCGTTCCGCCCCCCTCTGCGCGGCATGGGTCGCGGGCATGTCGATCCAGCGCGCGCTCGACCGTCGTCCAGAGGGAGGCGGCACGCGCCGTGCCCGGGTGCCGGCCTCCTGGCAGCACGCCCGCCCAGCCCGGGCGCATTGGAGAAGACGATGTCCGATCAAGACAGGCGGGTTCCGGCCGCCACCCTGGCCTCGAAGAACGAAAGCCACTTCCCCAACGAAAGCGAGGCCTACCGCATCGCACGCAACGCGTTGCTGGCCGAGGAGATCGAGCTGCGCCGGCATATCTGGCGCGTCGGCGAAATGCGCAGGGCCTTGCCGCCCGGTGGTCAGGTGACGACGGATTACCGGTTCGAGGGCGCCCACGGCGCCGTCGGGCTGGACGCGATGTTCGGCGACAAGGACACGCTCATCGTCTACAGCATGATGTACGGACCGGCGCGCGAGCGTGGCTGCCCGATGTGCACGGCACAGCTGTCTTCCTGGGATCCGATCGTGCCGCATCTCGAACAGCGGGTCGCGCTGGCGGTGGTGGCACGCTCGCCCTACCCGCGCATCGCCGCGTATGGCATTGAGCGCGGATGGAAGCACTTGAAGCTCTACGCCGACCCCAGCGGCGACTTCACCCGCGATTTCGTCGGCGACCGCGACGCGGACATGCCCGCCTACACCGTCTTCCAGCGCGACGGCGCCACGATCCGCCACTTCTACAGCGCCGAAGGCAGCCCGGCGATGGCCGACCCCGGCCAGGACCCGCACAACGCCCCGGACATGAACCCGCTGTGGATCCTGCTGGACACGACTCCCGGCGGACGCGGCACCGACTGGTACCCGACGCTGGACGACAAGGGCCGGTCCTAGATAGGGTGGCTCACCGCCGCATGCCGTGCGTGCGGACGGGAGGGGGGATCGTGCTCCCTCCGTGCCCCTTTCATCCAGGAAGCCGTTGCCGATGTTCAGTCATGTCATGGTGGGATCCAACGATATCGAACGCTCCGCTGGCTTCTATGGCGCCGTGCTCGGCGTGCTGGGTGCCGGCGAGCCCATCCGCGACGTTTCGCCCAGCGGCCACGCGCGTCTGTTCTATCGCCACGATGGCAGCACCTTCTGCGTGAGCGAGCCCATCGACGGCGCGCCGGCGACGAGCGGCAATGGCGGCACCATCGGCTTCAAGTGCACGTCGCCCGAGCAGGTGCATGCGTTCCACGATGCGGCGGTCGCCGCAGGCGGCACCTCGATCGAGGGCCCGCCCGGCCTGCGCAGCAACGACAAGGGTGCCTTGTACCTGGCCTACGCGCGCGATCCCGACGGCAACAAGCTCTGCGCATTGTTCCGCCCCCGCCGGGCACCGGAAGCCGCCTAACAACGGCCGTGCCGCCGGTGGCATCCGGCACCGCGTTCGCAGCGGCGCCGGCACCTCGCTTGGGTCGAGCGGAGCGATACCCATCAACCCCGCAGTCAACACGCCTGGCGCGGTATCGAACGCCCTGTGTCGCGTTGAATTCAAAGGCGCCGTTCCCGCGCTTGCTGAAGTGACCGGATGTGTTCCGCTCACTTGCCGGTGCCGCGTCCCGTCATGGCGCCCGGGGACGGGCCTTGCTCGCCGGCCAGCAGCGGATAGGGATTGACCGGATCACCCTCCCACCAGCGCCGCTCGGGCCCGAGCCGGAAGATCGCGAAATGCAGGTGCGGGGCGTCTTCGGCCGCGTTGCCGGTGCTGCCCACGTAGCCGATCACCTCGCCCTTGCGCAGCGCCCGTCCCTCTTGCAGGCCGGGCGCGTAGCGGTCCAGGTGCGCGTAGTAGTACGCGTAGCGACCGCTGGGTTCGAACTGGTAGATCGTCAGTCCGCCACGGTCGCTGTCGAAGAGTTTCTCCACCGTGCCGTCGGCGACCGCGACGACGGGCGTGCCGCGCGGCGCCATGATGTCGATGGCATCGTGCCGGCGGCCTTCGCCGCGGGCGTCGTCGTAGGTATTGGCGAGCGCTCGCGCGGGCACGCCCTGGACGGGGATGCGGAGTCCGGCGGGCATCTCTCCGGCGATGGCCGCTTCCGCTGCAACGTCGGGGGCGGGCGTCACGGGCACGACGGCCTGGGCGGGGGGCGGCGCTGACACCGGAGGGTCTGCGGGGCCCTCCGCCGGCGGTTCGGCGATCGCGCCTCGCGGTGGCATGGGCACCGCGTCATCAACCGGCGCACTGCCAGCGTCCGGGCGTGCCACCGGCGCACGATCCGACGAGCGATGCATCGCGAAATAGGTGAGGTTGGCACCCAGGAGCACGCCGACCAGCACGAGCATCGCGGACCTCAGCACGCAGGCCTCCGGGAACCGTGGCGCGCGACGGCCACCGCGGACCGCCCGCGGCTGGATGCATCCGCGCGGGCGCGAGCGCCGCGCGTCACTCGCGCAGCACCGCCGCGGTGCCCGGTGCGACCGCGTCCGAAAGCGCCTTCGCGCTCCAGTTGGTCATGCGGATGCAGCCGTGCGACTCGGTCTTGCCGATGGTCGACGGCTCGGGCGTGCCGTGGATGCCGTAGTGCGGCTTGGACAGGTCGACCCAGACCACGCCCACGGGGTTGTTCGGACCGGCCGGGATCTTCGCCTTCTCGTCGGACGGCTCTGCATCCCAGAACAGGTCGGGGTTGTAGTGGAAGACCGGGTCCCGGGCCACGCCGTTGATCGTCCATTCGCCGATCGGGAGCGGGTCGTGTTCGCTGCCCATGGTCGCCGGGTATTGCGCCAGCACCTTGTCGGCCGCATCGACCAGCATGATGACCGCGTCGGACTTGTCGACCACCACCTTGTCTGCCTGGGGCAGCGGCGCGACGCCGTCGAGCACGTTCGGCACGCGGATGGACTCGCCCGCGGCGAAGCGCGCGCCCGGATTGAGCCGGCGCAGCAGGTCCGGGCTGGCGTGGAAGCGTTCGCCGAGCGCTTCCTCGGGCGACTCGTAGCCCAGGGCCTCGAGCTTGGCCTTGGCGGCCATGTCCTCGGGCAGGTCCACGAACGGGCCGGCGACGTCCGCGGCCTCGAGGGTGTGCGCCACGGTCGCCGCGGGCGCGCTTTCAGTCAGCGCGCGCCACGTGGCGTCATCGAGTTCACCGCTGGTCTCCAGGCCCTGGTGCCGCTGGAAGCCCGCGATGGCGCGTGCGGTGTTGGAACCGTGTACGCCGTCGATTTCGCCCGGCGAGAAGTGCGCGCGATCGAGCAGTACCTGCACGCGCAGCCAGCCGTCGGCGTTCGGTGCGTCCGCGGACGGGCGCGAAGCGGTGGGATCGACCGCGGACGCCTCGGACGCGCTGGCGCCGCCCTGCCGTGCCAGCGCCGGCAGCGGCAGGCAGAGGGACAAGGCCAGGGCCAGCACGCCCAGCCGCACGCGCGGCAACAGGGCATTCGTTACTCGTTCTTGCATGTCGATCACGGGTGTCACCGGTTCGCGAAGGTGGCGACGATGCTGCGCGAGCGGATCGGGGCTCGATGTGAAATCCATCGCGCAGGCTTGCTCGCAGCTGAAGCCATGGCGGCGCTCACCTTCTCCTCACGCAGCGTATCGGGCGCCTTCAAGCAGCGCGCATCGGCGAATGCCGAAGGAGGGGTCGAACGAAGCGATGCCCATCGCCTCCGCCGGTGATCGCGTGTCCGGTGCGCGAGGGGCCGGCTGCCTTCCCACTGCAGTCGAAACCCGGGCGCCCTCTCCTGCTGACGGGGCTCCTGATGACAGCGTTGGACGAAAAATTGGCCCGCAGGCCATCGGGGACAGGCGCGCAAGCCTACGCGGTGGCATCGCCGGACGGCGGCCACGTCCGGGTGCCGCGTATCCCACTGACGCGGTAGTCGCGTCCAGAACCCTGCAGGGCATTACCGCAAAGGCGTTCTCCGGAAATCCCGACGGCCGGTGGCGCGGGCCCCTACGGGTGTGACCGGGGACAAGAAATCGCCTGTCCGCTGGATGATAGCGTTGTCATCGATGCGCCCCCACCGCCGCTCGTGCAGGCGCCGCATCCCACGACACGCACGATTTCAAACCCACAAGGAAGGAGGACGGCAACATGAAGTTCCCGGCAAAGTGCATGGCAATCTTGGCCCTGTCGCTGCTCTCGGGCAGCGCGTTCGCGCAGAACTGGCAACTGGTCTGGAGCGACGAGTTCAACGGCTCGATCGGACCCGACTGGGTATTCGAAACCGGCAACGGCAGCGGCGGGTGGGGCAACAACGAGCTGCAGTACTACCGGCGCGAGAACGCCACCATCGAGAACAACACCCTGGCGATCACCGCGCGTCGCGAAGACTTCGGCGGGTATCGCTACACCTCCGCGCGCATGAAGACGCAGGGCCGCAAGACCTTCAAGTACGGGCGCATCGAGGCGCGCATGAAGCTGCCCTCGTTCATGGGGGCCTGGCCGGCCTTCTGGATGCTCGGCGCGAACCTGCCGCAGGTCGGCTGGCCGGCGTCCGGCGAGATCGACGTGATGGAGCACGTCAACAACGAGAACCGCAGCTACGGCACCATCCACTGGAGCGACCACAACGGCAACTACGCCCAGTACAGCGGGCATACCGACGTCACCGTGCAGGACTGGCACGTGTACTCGGTCGAGTGGGACGCCAACGCGATCCGCTGGTACGTCGACGGCAACAAGTTCCACGAAGCCAGCATCCAGGGCGGGGTCAACGGCACCGAGGAATTCCACAACGACTTCTTCCTGTTGCTGAACTTCGCCATCGGCGGCAACTGGCCGGGCTTCAACGTGGACGAAAGCCGCTTGCCGGCGAAGATGAACGTCGACTACGTGCGCGTGTACTCCGGTGACGGCGGCACGCCGGGCGTGGCCTCGGTCCACCAGCACTGCAACTACGGCGGTTACGGCGTCTCGCTGCCCGTGGGTCGCTACACGCTCTCGCAGTTGCAGGCCCGGGGTGTCTACAACGACGACATCTCCTCGCTCCGCGTGGGCAACGGCTACCAGGCCACGCTGTACGAGAACGACAACTTCAGCGGCGCCAGCGTCGTGAAGACGGCCGACACCGCGTGCCTGGTGGGCGACAGCTTCAACGACCGCGCTTCATCGATCGTCGTCGCGCCGTTCTCGCAGGGCTGGACCCGCACGATCGAGGCGGAAAGCTTCAGCCTGCAGCAGGGCGTGCAGACCGAGGCCTGTTCCGAGGGCGGCCTCAACGTGGGCTGGATCGACCAGGGCGACTGGCTGTCGTACGCCGGCGTCAACTTCCCGGCCAGTGGCAGCTACCGCGTCGAGTATCGCGTCGCCAGCCCCTCGGGCGGGGCGCTGTCGCTCGACCTCAACGCCGGCGGCATCGTGCTGGGCAGCGTGCAGGTCCCGGCGACCGGCGGCTGGCAGAACTGGACCACGGTCTCGCACACGGTGAACGTCTCGGCCGGCACCTACGACCTGGGCCTGTACGCGGCGCAGGGCGGCTGGAACATCAACTGGCTGCGGATCACCCGCCTGTAAGGCAGGCATCCGGGCCCCGGCGGCCCGTCGCGGAACCGACCCCCGGCGCGCGAGGCCGCGTCCCGAAGCCGGCCTGGCCCCGGGGGTTGGTTACGTCCAGTCGATCCAGTCGCCCGGGGCCAACACCTGCAGCCGCGTCGCCCGGCCACGCAGCGCGCGCCGCAGCCCGCCGATGGGGTCGGCCACCTCGACGTAGGCCTCCATCCCGCTGACGCCGTAATGGATCGGCACCAGGCGGCGGGCGCCGAGCACGGTGGCGGCGGCGACCGCCTGTTCCGGCGTGAGCACCCCGGGCTGCCCGCTGACGGGCTTGCGCCAGCCGAACCGCGCGCCGTTGACCGGCAGGAAGACGGCATCGAACGGGCCGAACTGGCGCGCGATCCGCCACCAGTGGCCGTGCCAGAGCGTGTCGCCTCCATGGAAGATGCGCCGGCCTCCCGCCGAGACCACCCAGGACACCTGCGGATCGCCGTAGCCGTCGGACGCCGGCACCGCGGTCGCAGTGAAGTCGCCGAGCAGCTGCGGTTCCCAGGTTGCCGCGGCCCAGGCCCGCGCGCGCGGCGGCAGCGGCAGTGGATGGGTGCCGGCCGGATGGACGAGCGCGCCCCCGCCCGCGAGCGCCGCGCCCACCGCCTTGGGATCGAAATGATCGCCGTGTGCGTGGGTTACCAGGACATGGGCGCTCCCCTCCGCGGCCGCGATCGGCGCCAGTGGGTCGGCCAACGCATCGCCCCAGACGTCGCGATCGAGCAGCGGATCGATGAACAGCGTCGCGCCGGGCAGCTGCAGGCGGATGCCCGCCCAGGCCAGGCGCTGGATCCGGAGGCCGCCGCCGGCTTGTGCGGCCTCCGCCAGCGCGCTCGAGGCGGGCCAAGCGCCGGCGA
>NZ_VICE01000062.1 GCF_006546775.1 Marilutibacter aestuarii | reverse complement strand
CCTGCCGGAGGCGATGGCGCACGCGATCGCGATGCCGGTGACGGGCCACTTGGCCGGACTGCTGGCGACCTGCGACGTGGTCGCGCTGGGCCCCGGCCTGGGGCAGGCGGACTGGGGGCGCGCGCTGTTCGCGGCGGCGCGTGCGGCCGGGCGTCCGCTGGTGCTCGATGCCGATGCCCTGAACCTGCTCGCGGCCACCTCCGGGGCGGACCCGCTCGCCGCGGGCGACATCCTCACCCCGCACCTGGGCGAAGCCGCGCGCCTGCTCGGCTGCAAAGCGGCTGACGTGCAGGCCGACCGACTCGTCGCGGCATCGCGGCTGGTCGAACGCTGGGGATGTGTCGTGCTCCTGAAGGGCGCCGGCACGATCGTCGCGGCACCGGGCCGCACGCCACGGATCGTCGCCGCCGGCAACCCAGGCATGGCGGTGGGCGGCATGGGCGACGTGCTCTGTGGCCTCGTCGCGGCACTGCGCGGCCAGGGCCTGGACGCCTTCGAGGCGGCCTGTCTGGGCGCGCTGCTGCACGCCGCGGCGGGCGACGCCGCGGCGGTGGCCGGAGGCGCGCGCGGCCTGTTGCCCAGCGACCTCATGCCCTGGCTGCGCCGTCTCGGCAATCCCTCCCATGCCCCACAGGACCCACGCCATGCATGAGCCGGTGCCCGAACGCCACCTCGTCGACGCCGACGCCACCCAGGCGCTGGGCGCGGCGCTGGCCCGCAGCCGGCCACCGCGGGCCGTCGTCTACCTGCGCGGGGACCTCGGCGCCGGCAAGTCGACCCTGGCCCGGGCGCTGCTTCGCGCGCTGGGGGTGACGGGCACGATCCGGAGCCCCACTTACACACTGGTCGAACGCTATCCGCTCCAGGACGGCGGGGAAGCCTGGCACCTCGACCTGTACCGCATCGCCGATGCCGGCGAGCTGGAATTCCTCGGCCTGGACGCCGACGAGACGCGGCTGTGGCTGGTGGAATGGGCCGAACGGGGGGCGGGTGCATTGCCCGCGGCCGACCTGGTCGTCGAACTGGCGGTGGCCGGCGACGGGCGCACGGTGCGCCTGGTGCCGGCGAGCACGCGAGGCGTCGCCTGGCTGGCCACCCTGCCGGATTGAGGGCGCGAGTTGCGTCCCTTTCCTGAATCTTTCCACAGGAAGTCACGGCAGGTGACGGATTCGTAAAGAAAAAATGGCTTGCAAAACCCCGAAAGTGGTGCTTGACTAGCCCCCATGCGAATCAAGGGGGCCACCGTGCAGAAGGGTCTGATGGGGCTGGCGCTGTTGGGCGCCGTGGCCTGGAACCTCGCGCATGCCGGCCAGATCAAGGACCTCCAGCTCCGCACCGGCGCCACCGGCACCCGTGCCGAGATCGTCATGGACGCCCAGGGCGGGGTCAGCACGCTCAGCCTGTCCGGCCCCGACCGCCTGGTGGTGGACTTCCCCGGTTCGGATCTCGCAAAGGGCTTGTCCCTGCCGGCGCCGTCGGGCGTGGTGAAGGGTGTGCGCACCGGCCACCCGGTGCCCGGAACCACCCGGATCGTGTTCGACCTCGCCCAGCCGATCGCCGTGCTCAAGCCACGCGTCGAGCCCGGTGCGCAGGGGCCGGTACTGGTCCTCGAGTGGCCCGGCGACGGTGCCGGCGCTGCGCCGGCGACGCAGGTGGGCGCAGTACCGGCAGCGTCCACGTACACGCCAGCCCCGGGCACGAGCGCCAGCGCGCCGCCTCTTGCGGCGACGGCCGAGCCCGACCTGGCCGCTTCGGCCGCGGCGACGACCCGACTGATCAGTGAGCTG
>NZ_VICE01000061.1 GCF_006546775.1 Marilutibacter aestuarii | reverse complement strand
CAGCCGGCGCCGGAAGCGCCCGCCGACGCGCCGCCGGCGTTGCCGGTCGACGCGGTCGCGCGACTGGTCGACGACCTGCGCCGGGACGACCTTGCGGCCTACGCGAGGCACGCGGTACCGCCGGCCCTGCATGCCCGCCTGGAGACGGCCTGGCGCGAGGGCCGGACGCGCTGGCCGTTGACCGAACTGCCCCTGGACGACCAGCTGCCGGCGATGATCGCCGGCCTGTCCCGGCCCGACGCCGAAAAGTCGCTGATGGCGATCTACAACCGCCAGTTCGCAGGGGCACGCGGCGAACTGCGCTCCACGGCCTCGGCCCTGGGATTGTTCGCGGTGCAGTACATCCAGAACGAGCCCGATTACAGCGAAGACGAGCGCGACCACCACGTGCAACTGGTCCAGGCGCTCAGCGAATGGGGCCAGCAGGCACCGCTCTCGGACGCGCGCAAGGCCACCCCGGCCCTGAAGCAATTGATCGCGGCGGCGCGACTGTCCGGCCTGGACAGCCCGGAGGCGTTTGCCGAGGCCGGCATGGAGCGCGGACTGAGCCGCTTCTCGCCGTTCGCCAGGCGCTTCAAGCAGGTGCTGGCGGGCTACGGCCTGGACATCGATGCCGCCCTGGCCAGCGCCCACGTGAGCCTGGTCGAACAGACCGGCGACACTGCGCGAGTGCGCCTGGAGTACACCCTCGCCGGCCACCCGATCGACGCCATCGTCCGGGTGGAACGGCGTGACGGCGCCTGGTACCTGAGCGACCTGCTGCGCCACGCGGAAGCCGAGGCCGGGCCGGTGCCGACCCCGGTCCCCGGGCCGTCCAGCGACGCCGAGGTACCCGGGCCCGCGGAAGACCCCGCACCCATCGCCGCCCCCGACGCCTGAGCACCGCGCCCCAACCGCCACGCGTCGTACCGACCCGCGAACGCCCCAATCGGCATAATGCCCCGGATGCCCAAACAGCCTCCCCTGCTATTCCCTGACCCGACGCCTCCTGAAGGCGAGGACGCGCCCCGCCCCAAGGCCGGTGCCGAGCCGCCGTTCCACGAAGCCGACGCGTCCGCTTCGTCCGCCGCGGATGCCGCGCCCG
>NZ_VICE01000060.1 GCF_006546775.1 Marilutibacter aestuarii | reverse complement strand
CACCCACTACAACGAGGAAACAGCCAAGCCTCAAGCTCAAGGCAAGGACGTCATGCGCCCCGGGTTGACGGGAAGCTCCCTACGGAATTGTTAGGCCGCGGCACTGACCTGCTCCAGCACAACATGCTTGTCCGATCCCTGCGAGCTAACGATCAGCTCAAGTAGAACATGCCCAGTATTGTCTGTGGGAATGCGCTGCTCAACGAGAGCGAACAACCCTGTGTCATTTGGCTTGAAGTAGCTAACGGCCGGAGCTTGAGCAGGTGGCGGACCAAGAGCGGAAGCTCCGAGGTCCAAAAGGCTAAGCACAAGCTCCTCACGGATCGCGGTAGCCGGGTCGCGGTCATAAGCCAGGGCGTAGCCGAACTGCACAGCCAAATTGCCGAAATCGCCTGAGCAAAGCAGCCGAACTGCAACTGAGCCGAGATCGGCTAAGGACTGTGAATCTGTTTGGTCATCCGTGATCTGCATACGCGGCCTAACACCAAGTAGACCCCAAATATGGGGTGATAACGGATTCTCGGTGCTCGGAGAGCGCGGCGTCAATCGCGCAACGCCCGTTGCATCAATGGGTTAGCGGGATGTTGCCGTAAGGTGTCCCGGCATGTGTCCTGGCTATCAGGCGAATTCGGGGTGATCTCGACGGGACACTCATATTTGGGGTGCCAATTGGAGGCGAATCGCCGCCCTGCCGTGAGGGGGCTTGCAGAGGATTCGCTCGCGAGCCCGGCGCCCGGCCAGGGGCCTGGACGCTACGGGCCGTCGTCTTCGCCGCATCCGCCGCGGTCGTGGCCTCCCGCCTGTCCACGGTCCTCTTTCAGTGGGCGACGAAGCGGATGGCCTCGCCGCCGCCGGGGGCGAGCTTCACGGTCAGCGTGTCGGCGCTGGTGACGTCGCGCTCTTCCCGCACGAATGCGGTCGGGTTGTCGCGCCAGTGCGCGCCGTCGCCGTCGCGGTAGCGCTGGGCGGTGTAGCGGCGGCCGGGTTCGAGGAAGGACAGCGGGACCTGGAGGACGCGGCCCTGCTCGTCGGTGACGCTGCCCAGGTACCAGTCCTCGCTTGCGCGGTCCTTGCGGGCGAAGGTGACGAAGTCGCCGATTTCGCCGTCGACCACGCGGGTCTGGGCCCAGTCCGCGGGAACGTCTTCGATGAAGCGCAGGGCGTCGAGGTGCTTCTCGTAGTTTTCCGGCAGGTCGGCGGCCATCTGCACGGGGCTGTAGATCACCACGTACAGCGCGAGCTGCTTGGCCAGGGTGGTCTGGATGGGCTGGCCGCGGCCCTGCAGGCTGAGGATGCCCGGGGTGTAATCCATGGGGCCGGAGAGCATTCGCGTGAACACCAGGTTGGCTTCGTGCTCGGGCGGGTTGGTCGGCTTCGCCCAGGCGGCGTACTCCATGCCGCGGGCGCCTTCGCGCGACACCCAGTTCGGCCAGGTGCGGCGCAGGCCGGTGTCCTTGATCGGCTCGTGCGCGTTGATCGCGACGCGATGGCGTGCGGCGGCTTCCAGTACGCGCAGGTGGTGGTTCGCGTTCCACTGGCCGTCGTGCCATTCGCGCACGATGTCGCCGTTGGCGTCGCGACGTTCGATCTGCCCGGCGTCGCAGACGTAGCCGGTCTTGACCACATCGATGCCCAGGCGAGCGTTGAGCGCGAAGGCGGCCTCCATCTGGTCTTCGTAGTGGCTGACCGCACACCCGGTTTCGTGGTGGCCGATCAGGTGCACGCCCCTGGTCGCGGCGTAGGCCGACAGCGCCTCGATGTCGAAGTCCGGGGTGGCGCGGGTGAAGTCGAAGTCGTAGCCGTTGCCGAACCACTGGCCGTCCCACCCCGGATTCCAGCCTTCGACCAGCACGCCACGGAAGCCGTGTTTGGCGGCGAAGTCGATGTAGCGCTTCGTGTTGGCCGTGGTCGCGCCGTGCTTACGGCCCGTCGCCCAGCTCTCCTGCTCCAGGTGCAGCGACCACCAGATGCCGACGTATTTGGCCGGCTTGAACCAGCCGACGTCGCCGAGCCGGTTGGGCGCGTTGAGGTTGAGGGTGATGTCCGACGCGGCGTAGAGGGCAGCCGCGCTGTCGGCGATCTGAAGCGTCCGCCAGGGCGTGGCCAACGGCAGGGTGCGACGGACCTTCCAGCCCTCCGAGGCCGGTGCCAGCTGGGCACGGAAGCGCTGGCCCTCCGCGCGGCGCAGCCACATGCCGGCGTAGTCGACCAGGGCGGCCTCGTGGAAGGCGATGTGCAGGCCGTCGTCGGTGCGGACCGTCATCGGCGTATGCGCCTGGGTGACCGCGTCCAGCGGCGTGCGCTGGTAGAGGTACTCGTAGCGGTTCCATTCCCCGGCGGGGATCCACCATGCGGTGGCCGGAGCGTGGACCGCGAACTCGGTCAGTTCGTCGTCGATGGTGGCCCGTGCAAGGCCGGGCTGCTCCGGGAACTCGTAGCGGAAGCCCAGGCCGTCGTCGAACACGCGCACGACGACGTCGAAGCGGCGGTGCGGGGCGATCGTCTCGGCGAAGCGCGCGCGCAGTTCCTGGTGGTGGTCGCGTACGAAGCGGTTCTCGCCCCAGGGTTGCTCCCAGGTCGTGTCGGCGCTGGTGGTATTGGTGGACACCAGCGACAGGTTGCGCTCCAGCGTGCCGCCCTCGCGCAGGCGGAAGCCCAGGCGCGAGTCGTCGATCACCGGCTCGCCCAGGCGCAGGACGCGATAGGCCAGGCGCCCCTCGCTGAGGTCCAGCTCGACCCGCAGCACCTTGCCCGGCGAATCGACGTGGGCCACGGTCTCGGCATGCGCGCCGAAGCTGGCGAACAGCGCCGGGAACACGAGCAGGGCAAGGCGGGGCAGGCGGAGGCAGGGCATGGCGACTCCCGTGTCGGAAGATAAAGGCGCGAGTGCGCGTGGCGGGCTCAGGACAGGCGGGCGAAGAACACGCCGCGTGGGGGCAGGCGAAGCTCGCCCGCGTCCAGCGTGCCGGCGACCAGGCCGTGGCCGTCGAGCGCGCTGGCCTCCATGTCGTCGGGCAGGCGCCAGTCGACGTCCGAGGCGGAGAGGTTGAAGGCCACCAGCAGCGCATCCGCCCCGTGCTCGCGCACGAAGGCCAGCACCGGCTCGCGGGTGTCGAGGAAACGGATGCTGCCTTCGACCAGGGTCGGCAGATCGCGCCGCCAGGCCAGGAAACGCCGGCTCAGGTTGAGCACCGAGGCGGGGTCCTGTTCCTGGGCTTCGATGCTGCGCGCGCGATGCGCTTCCGGGATCGGCAGCCAGGGCGAGCCCGTGCTGAAGCCCGCGTTGTGGCCGTCCGTCCACGGCAGCGGGGTGCGGCAGCCGTCGCGCCCCTTGAAGTTGGGCCAGAAGGAGATGCCGTAGGGATCCTGCAGGGCCTCGTAGGGCACGTCCGCCTCGACCAGGCCCAGCTCCTCGCCCTGGTACAGGCAGACCGAGCCGCGCAGCGAGCACACCAGCGCCACCAGCTGGGCGGCCAGCGCGTCGGAGGCCTCGCCGCCGCCCCAGCGGCTCACCGCGCGCTCGACATCGTGGTTGGAGATCGCCCAGCACGGCCAGCCATGCGGCATCTTCGCTTCCAGGTTCTCGATGGTGCCGCGGATGTAATCGACGCTGAAGTCGTCGGTCAGCAGCTCGAAGCTGTACCCCATGTGCAGGCGTTGCCGGCCGACGTACTCGGCCATCGTCGCCAGCGAGTCCTCCGACGAGAACTCGCCCAGCGCCGCGACGTCCGGGTAGCGGTCCATCAGCGCGCGCAGGGCCTCCATGAACTCCAGGGTCTCGGGCTGGGTGTTGTTGTAGTAGTGGTACTGGTATGCGTAGGGATTGTCGGCGCTGAAGCCGCGGCCCACCCGCAGGTGCGCGGGCTTGGCCGGATTGTCGCGCAGCTGGGCGTCGTGGTAGCAGAAGTTGATCGCGTCCAGGCGCAGGCCGTCGACGCCGCGATCGAGCCAGAACGCCACGTTGTCGAGCGTGGCCTGCCGCACCGCGGGGCAGTGGAAGTTGAGGTCCGGCTGCGAGGTCAGGAAGTTGTGCAGGTAGTACTGCTCGCGCCGCGGCTCCCACTGCCAGGCGACGCCGCCGAAGATCGACAGCCAGTTGTTGGGCGGCGTGCCGTCGGCGCGGGCGTCGGCCCAGACGTACCAGTCGGCCTTGTCGTTGTCCCGGCTCTGGCGGCTCTCCTGGAACCACGCGTGCTCGACGGAGGTGTGGCTCAGGACCTGGTCGATCATGACCTTGATCCCGCGCGCGTGCGCTTGCGCGAGCAGGCGATCGAAGTCATCGAGCGTGCCGAACAGGGGATCGACGTCGCGGTAGTCGGCGATGTCGTAGCCGAAGTCGGCCATCGGCGACTTGAAGAACGGGGAGATCCAGATCGCATCCACGCCCAGGCGCGCGATGTAGTCGATCTTCTCGACGATGCCCGGCAGGTCGCCCACGCCATCGCCATTGGTATCGAGGAAGCTGCGCGGATAGACCTGGTAGATCACCGCGCCGCGCCACCATGAAGCCGTTGTCATTCCCGTCCCCAGGCCATCCATTTCGGGACGCCACTATTCCATGCCGGGATGCCCGCGGCGCGTGTGACCGGGCCCTGCGGGGCGTGAATACGTTTGCACCGTCCATGTTGCAGTGCGATGCCTGTCTAGCATGCGTCCATGCTTTTGCCGGACGTGGCGAATGCGTCCGCGTGCCTGCCGGGAACGTCGTGCAGACAGTCGGACGCCGCGTTCCTGGCATCCCGCGGACGGCTTGCCGTCCCGGGGCTCCACCCACCGCTTCATTCGGCGCCGCGCGCGACGCCCACCAAGGATCCTGCATGAACCCAGCTGCATCGCTTCCCGCCACCCCGCCGGCCAAGCCCGCCCTGTCGTTCTGGCAGATCTGGAACATGTGTTTCGGCTTTCTCGGCATCCAGTTCGGGTTCGCCCTGCAGAACGCAAACGCCAGCCGCATCTTCCAGACGCTGGGCGCGTCGATGGACGACATCCCGATGCTGTGGATCGCCGCGCCGCTGACGGGCCTGCTGGTGCAGCCGATCGTGGGCTACCTGTCGGACCGCACCTGGACCGGGCTGGGGCGCCGCCGGCCGTATTTCCTGGTCGGCGCGGTGCTGTCGACGCTGGCCCTGTTCGCCATGCCCAACGCCCCGCTGCTGTGGATGGCGGCGGGCACGCTGTGGATCCTCGATGCGTCGATCAACATCTCGATGGAGCCCTTCCGCGCTTTCGTCGGCGATCAGTTGCCGGTGCGCCAGCGCGCCAGCGGCTACGCCATGCAGAGCTTCTTCATCGGCGTCGGCGCGGTGGTGGCCAGCCTGCTGCCGTTCGTGCTCGAGCACCTGGGCGTGGCCAACACCGCCGCCCCCGGCGAGGTACCGCCCACGGTGCGCTACGCGTTCTACTTCGGCGGTGCGGTGCTGCTGCTGGCGGTGGGCTGGACCGTGGTCAGCACGCGCGAGTACCCGCCCGAGCTCAACGCGCGCTGGGACGAAGCGCCGGCGCTGCCGCGACGCCCGCGCAACGACGTGCTGCTGGGTCGCGTGGGCACTGCCTGCCTGGTGCTGGGCGCGGCGGCGATCGCGGCGATCCTCCACTTCGGCCTGGACCGTGCGCTGACCGTGCTTGGCGGCCTGGTCGCGGCCCTGGGCCTGGCGATGCTGTTGCGCCAGCGCGTGGGCAGCGACAGTGGCTTCGCCCGCATCGTCGATGATCTCTACGACATGCCGGTGACGATGGTGCAGCTGGCGGTGGTGCAGTTCTTTTCCTGGTTCGCGCTGTTCGCGATGTGGATCTACACCACCGGTGCGGTCACCGGGGTGCACTTCGGCAGCAGCGACACCGGATCGGCGGCCTACAACGCCGGCGCCAACTGGGTGGGCGTGCTGTTCGCCGCCTACAACGGGTTCGCCGCGCTCGCGGCGATCGCGATCCCGCTCATGGTGCGGCGCTGGGGCCTGCGCGGCAGCCACCTGGTCAACCTCGCCCTGGGCGGCCTGGGCCTGCTGTCCTTCCTGTGGATACGCGACCCGCACTGGCTGCTGCTGTCGATGGTCGGCGTGGGCTTCGCCTGGGCGTCCATCCTGTCGCTGCCATACGCGCTGTTGTCCGACAGCCTGCCTGCCGCGAAGATGGGCGTGTACATGGGCCTGTTCAATTTCTTCATCGTGATCCCACAGCTCGTCGCGGCCAGCCTGCTGGGTTTCCTGCTCCGGCATTTCCTCGGCGACGCCCCGATCAACGCGCTCGCGGTCGGGGGCGCCAGCCTCCTGGTCGCCGGCCTGTTCACGCTCCGGGTCCGCGTCGCCACTCCGGTCGCGCCGGTGGCGGGGGTGGCCCGATGAGCCGCGCGTCGCGCGCCATGCTTGGCGCCACGGTGGCCGCGGTGCTTGCCGCCTGCGCCCATGCCCCCGATCCTGCACCGTCGCCGCTGCCCGCGCCCAGCCTGCGCCCGGACTACTACGGCACGCTCGAGCCCTTCGCCTCGGATGCGGTGTACTTCGTGATGACCGACCGCTTCGTCAACGGCGACCCGGCCAACGACCAGCGCGACCAGGGCGGCGGCGATCCGGCGCTGCGGACCTTCGACCGGCCGGTGCCGGGCGACGCCAACGGCGCGAACATCGGCTACCTGGGCGGCGACTTCCGCGGCCTGCTCGACAATGCCGGCTACATCGCCGACATGGGCTTCGGCGCGGTCTGGCTGACGCCGATCGTCGACAACCCCGACGAGGCCTTCACCGGCGGCGATCCGATCGGGTCCGAGGCGTTCTTCAAGGACCGTGGCAAGACCGGTTACCACGGCTACTGGGGCGTGGACTTCTTCCGCCTGGACGAGCACCTGCCCAGCCCCGGGCTCGACTTCGCCGGCCTGACCGCCGGCCTGTCCGGGCATGGCCTGAAGACCGTGCTCGACATCGTCGGCAACCACGGTTCGCCATCGTTCACGATGCCGGCCGACCAGCCCAAGTTCGGCGAGATCTACGAGGACGGCCGCCTCGTCGCCGACCACCAGAACCTGGCCCCGGCGGACCTGGATCCGGCCGGCAACCCCCTGCACCGCTTCTTCCACGACGAGCCCGACCTGGCGCAACTGTCCAACAACGACGACGGCAACCCGGCCGTGCTGGACTACTACTGCCGGGCGTACTCCAAGTGGATCGGCGAGGGCGCGGCCGCTTTTCGCATCGACACCATCCGGCACATGCCGCCGGCATTCTGGCAGCGCTTCAGCGACTGCATCCGCGCCGCACACCCGGGCTTCTTCATGTTCGGCGAGGCCTTCGACCACGACGCCGACAAGATCGCGCCGTTCACCTGGCCCGGCGGGGGCGAGGTAAGCGTGCTGGACTTCCCGCTCAAGGAGCGCATCGACGCGGTGTTCGGCCGGCAGCGCCAGGGCTACGAGAAGATCGCCGAGCGCCTCTACCTCACCGACGGTCCGTATGCGAACCCGTACGAACTGATGACCTTCTACGACAACCACGACATGCCGCGGATGGACGCCAGCGACGAGGGCTTCATCGATGCGCACAACTTCCTGTTCACCGCGCGCGGCATCCCGGTGATCTACCAGGGCTCGGAAATCGGTTTCATGCGCGGGGCCGCCGAGCACGCTGGGAATCGCAACTACCTGGGCCAGGCCCGCATCGACGCCGCAGCTGGCCACCCGGTCCACGCGTCCCTGCGCCGGATCGCGCGCGTCCGCGAAGCCACCCCGGCGCTGCAGCGGGGCCTGCAGCTCGACGTGCAGATGCACGGAGACCGGGCGGTGTTCTACCGGGTGTTGCAGCAGGGCGGCTTCGCCCAGCTCGCGCTGGTCCTGCTCAACAAGGGCGATGCCGCCGCCGACTTCGAGGTCTCGCGCTGGTTGCAGGCGGGCGCCTGGCGCGCGGCGCTGACCGGCCGCACGCAGGCGGTCGAGGCGGGGGGCGTGCTGCGCGACACGGTGCCGGCGCATGGGGTCGAAGTCTGGGTGCTCGATGCACCGGCACGTCGCGATGACCTGCGCGAGGCGCTCGACCAGGCGATGGCCCACCGCCTGGGCGGACCCGCGCGATGAGCCACGCCCGGCGCGGTGCCGGCCGCCCCCGGCGAGGGGCGCTCAGCCCGCCCCGCTGGAGCGCCTGACCACCAGCGACGCGGGCAGGGTGGTGCTCTGCACCGGGCGGTCGCGGATCTGGGCCAGCAGCGACTCCACCAGCAGGGCGCCGGCGCGCGAGGTGTCCTGGTAGACCGTGGTCAGCGCCGGCTGTGCGAAGCGCGCCATGGGGATGTCGTCGAAGCCGGCGACCGCGATGTCCTCCGGCACGCGATGGCCGGCCTCGGTCAATGCGCGCATCGCACCGATGGCGATCAGGTCGCTGGCGGCGAATACTGCGTCGAACGGCTCCTGCCGCGCCATCAGCCTGCGTGCGGCCTCGTAGCCGGCTTCCTCCGAGCTCACTGCGTCGACCTGCAGCGCCGGCTCCATGCGCAGTCCGTGCGCCTGCAGCGCGGCGTCGCAGCCGCGATAGCGGTCGAAGAACTCCGGG
Organism: Marilutibacter aestuarii; assembly: GCF_006546775.1. GTDB lineage: Bacteria > Pseudomonadota > Gammaproteobacteria > Xanthomonadales > Xanthomonadaceae > Marilutibacter > Marilutibacter aestuarii. Next base: position 24,017 of record NZ_VICE01000060.1, on the reverse strand, counting down.
TAGTGGCTGGAGGCATCGCCGAGGAAGGCGATGCGCTTGCGTCCCAGTGCCGCGAGGTGGTCGCCGACCAGGCGGCCGCCGTGGTGGTTGTCGCAGCCGATCGAGATCCCCGGCTGGCCCGGCAGCACCGCGCCCCAGCGCACGAAATGGGTACCCTGCTCGACCAGGGTGTCGAGCTTGCCGCGGTAGGCCAGGTAGTCGCCGTAGCCGAGCAGGATCAGCCCGTCGGCCTTCATGCTGTCCTCGTAGTCGGCGTGCCAGTCGTCGGAGAGCTGCTGGAACGAGACCAGCAGGTCGTGGCCGTGGCGCGCGCAGGCGCGCGTGATCGAACCCAGCATCGACAGGAAGAAGGGGTTGATGTGGGAGTCGTCCGGGGTCGGGTCCTCGAACAGCAGCAGCGCGAGCGTGCCCGACCGCTGCGTGCGCAGGCTCGAGGCGTGGCGATCGACCTTGTAGTTCAGTTCGCGGACCGCCTCCTCCACCCGCTTGCGGGTCTCGGCATTGACCAGCGGACTGCCGCAGAGCACCCGCGACACGGTGGCCTGGGACACGCCCGCGCGGTCCGCGATATCGAGGGAGGTCACCTTGGATTTACGGGCCATCGAGGGCGTGTTCCTGCCGGGTTGCCAACCTCGGCAGTGTAACCGGGGTCGGTCGACTCGCTGCCTCGTCATGGTGCGAGGGTGTGAAATGGTGCACCAAACCGGTGCGAAAACGGGTTTCTCTTGAAACCACTTTAAATCGAATCAGGGGCTTGCAGGCGTCATCGGCTTGGCACGGCCCTTGCGTTAGCTTGGGTATCCACCCCAATTGGAAGGCCGTAATCCCATGTCGCTTGAGAATGTCGAAAAGCTTGTCCGTGACCACAAGGTCGAATTCGTCGACCTGCGCTTCGCCGACATGCGTGGCGTGCAGCACCACGTCACCTACCCGAAGTCCATCGTCGATGCCTCGCTGTTCGAGGACGGCAAGATGTTCGACGGTTCGTCGATCAACGGCTGGAAGGGCATCAACGAGTCCGACATGGTGCTGCTGCCCGATCCGAGCACGGCCTACCTGGATCCCTTCACCGCCGATCCGACCCTGGTGATGACCTGCGACATCCTCGATCCGGCCACCATGCAGTCGTACTCGCGCGATCCCCGCGGCGTCGCCAAGCGCGCCGAGGCCTACCTGAAGGCCAGCGGCATCGCCGAGCAGGCCTTCTTCGGCCCGGAGCCGGAGTTCTTCATCTTCGACTCGGTGCGCTACGCCAACGAGATGGGCAACACGTTCTTCCACATTGACTCGGAAGAAGCGCACTGGAACTCCGCCAAGGAGTACGAGGGCGGCAACAGCGGCTATCGTCCCGGCATCAAGGGCGGTTACTTCCCGGTCGCGCCGGTCGACTCGCTGCACGACATCCGCGCCGAGATGTGCAAGATCCTCGAGGAAGTCGGCATCGAGGTCGAGGTCCATCACCACGAGGTCGCCAATGCCGGGCAGTGCGAGATCGGCACCAAATTCAATTCGCTGGTCAAGAAGGCCGACGAACTGCTGATGATGAAGTACATCATCAAGAACGTCGCCTTCCGCAACGGCAAGACCGCGACCTTCATGCCCAAGCCGATCGTCGGCGACAACGGCAGCGGCATGCATGTCCACCAGTCGCTGGCCAAGGGGGGCAACAACCTCTTCAGCGGCGATGGCTACGGTGGCCTGAGCCAGATGGCGCTGTGGTACATCGGCGGCGTGTTCAAGCACGCGCGCGCGATCAACGCCTTCACCAACGCCACCACCAACAGCTACAAGCGCCTGGTCCCGGGCTTCGAGGCGCCGGTGATGCTGGCCTACTCGGCCCGCAACCGCTCGGCCAGCTGCCGCATCCCGTACGTGTCCAACCCGAAGGCGCGCCGCATCGAGTTCCGCTTCCCGGATCCGATGCAGTCGGGCTACCTGACCTTCGCCGCGCTGATGATGGCCGGCCTGGACGGCATCAAGAACCAGATCGACCCGGGCGCGCCCAGCGACAAGGACCTCTACGACCTGCCGCCGGAGGAGGAGAAGAACATCCCCACCGTGTGCCACAGCCTCGACCAGGCGCTGGAGGCGCTGGACAAGGATCGCGAGTTCCTCAAGGCCGGCGGCGTGTTCACCGATGACTTCATCGACGGCTACATCGCGCTGAAGATGCAGGAGGTCACGAAGTTCCGCGCCGCGACCCACCCGCTCGAGTACCAGCTGTACTACGCCAACTGATCGAACCACGCACGGCCGCATCGAAGGATGCGGCCGTGCTGCTTCAAGGGGAGCCACGGACCGGGCGACGATCCGGCCGTGGCTTCCGTTCCGGCGGGACGACCGCCCTGCAACGACAGGAGGACTTCGAACGACGGGCCATGCCCGCCGCGGCCCACTGCGGCCCGGAAAAAGCGCACGGCGCGAAGATCGCCGGCGCCGCCAGAGCACGAACCAATGACACCGGGAGGGGCCACCGCTTATGAGGAGCCTGCGTCATGTCGTCTCACACCAAGATCGTTGCAAGCAAGTTCGCGACCAGGGGAATGCCATCGGTGCTGCTGATGGCGATGTTCGCCGCCATGGGGATGGCGCGCGCGGAGGCCGGGGAGGTCTCCGGGTCGATCACGCTGACCAGTGACTACCTGTTCCGCGGCATCACCCAGACCAACGAAGAGCCGGCCCTGCAGGGCGGCATCGAATACGCTGCCGACAGCGGCTTCTACGCCGGCGCATGGGGCAGCAGCATCAGCTGGCTGTCGGATTCCGATCCTGACATCTCCAGCCAGGTCGAGATCGACGGCTACCTCGGCTACCGGGGCGATTTCGGCGACAGCGGCGTCGGCTACGACGTCGGCGCGATCTATTACTGGTACCCCGGCGACTATCCATCCGGCTTCAACAGCGCCGACACCACCGAGGTCTACTTCGGCGTGGGGTGGTCGTTCCTGTCCGCGAAGTACTCCTACGCGGTGACCGACCTGTTCGGCATCCCCGATTCCGACGGAAGCAGCGCCCTCGACCTGGGCGCGAGCTGGGAGGTCGCGCCGGGGTGGTCGCTCGACGCCGCCGTGGGCAAGCAGTGGGTGGAGAACGTCGATGGCGGCGACTACGCGTACTGGAAGGTCGGGGCGGGCAAGAGCTTCGACAACGGCTTCGACATCGCCGTCGCCTACAACGACAACGACCTGATCGGCCCCGACGAAACCTGGACCTTCGCCGTCACCAAGTCGTTCTGACCCACGTTTCGACAGACCGCAACAACGTTACGGAGCATGTGCATGAAACTGATCACCGCCATCATCCGGCCATTCAAGCTCGACGAGGTGCGCGAGGCGCTCACTGAAGTCGGCGTGTCCGGAATCACCGTCACCGAGGTCAAGGGTTTCGGGCGACAGAAGGGCCACACCGAGCTCTACCGCGGGGCCGAGTACGTCGTCGATTTCCTGCCCAAGCTCAAGGTCGAATGCGCCGTGCCCGACGCCATGCTCGACGCCGCCCTGGAGGCCATCCAGGCCGGCGCGCGGACCGGGAAGGTAGGCGACGGCAAGGTCTTCGTCAGCCATCTCGAGGCCACGATCCGAATCCGCACGGGGGAGCTTGACGATGACGCGCTTTGACACTGACACCACGAGGTCCGAGATGAACGCCTTGAACCCGCTGCCGCACCGGGGAACGCCGGCACGTTCCATCCGTCCGTGGACCCGCGTGGCCACGGCCACGGCTTCCTTCGCCCTGCTGGCCCTGGCCGGCGGCGCGCATGCGCAGGAGGTCGACCTGGCACAGGCCGCCGACGCCGCGAGCGCTGCGGCCGAGGCGGCCGCGCCGATCGTCGACAAGGGCGACGTCGCCTGGCTGATGACCTCGACCCTGCTGGTGTTGTTGATGACCGTGCCCGGCCTGGCCCTGTTCTACGGCGGGCTGGTGCGCGCCAAGAACGTGCTCTCGGTGCTGATGCAGGTGCTGGCGGTGTTCTCGGTGATCGTGCTGCTGTGGGCGATCTACGGGTATTCGCTGGCGTTCGGCGGGGAGGGCACCTTCATCGCCGGCTTCGACAAGCTGTTCCTGGCCGGTGTCACGCCGGACTCGCTCGCCGACACCTTCACCGACAACGTGAAGCTGCCCGAGTACGCCTTCATCGCCTTCCAGGCGACGTTCGCGGGCATCACCGCGGCGCTGATCGTCGGCGCCTTCGCCGAACGCATCCTGTTCCGCGCGGTGCTGGTGTTCTCGGTGCTGTGGTTCACCTTCGCCTACCTGCCGATCGCGCACATGGTGTGGGGCGCCGGTGGCTACCTGCTCGACAAGGGCGCGCTGGACTTCGCCGGCGGTACCGTCGTGCACATCAACGCCGGCGTCGCCGGCCTGGTGGGTGCCTGGCTCGTGGGCAAGCGCACCGGTTACGGGCGCGAGGCCATCAAGCCGCACAGCCTGACCTTCTGCATGGTCGGTGCCTCGCTGCTGTGGGTGGGCTGGTTCGGCTTCAATGCAGGCTCCAACCTCGAGGCCACCTCGGGCGCGACCCTGGCCTTCCTCAACACCCTGCTGGCCCCGGCCGCGGCGGCGCTGGCATGGAGCGGCGTGGAGGCCGTGCTGAAGGGCAAGCCGTCGGTGCTCGGCGCCGCCTCGGGGGTCGTGGCGGGCCTGGTCGCGATCACCCCGGCGTGCGGTTCGGTCGGGCCGATGGGGGCGATCGTCATCGGTGCGCTGGCCGGCGGGATCTGCGTCTGGGGCGTGACCGGCCTCAAGCGACTGCTCAATGCCGACGACTCGCTGGACGTCTTCGGCGTGCACGGCCTGGGTGGCATCATCGGCGCGATCCTCACCGGCGTGTTCACCGCGCCCTCGCTGGGCGGCACCGGCGGCGACGATTTCTCGATCGGCTCGCAGGTGGGCGTGCAGGCGCTCAGCGTCGTCATCACCATCGTCTGGTCGGCGGTGGTCTCGGTAGTCGCCTTCATGCTGGTCAAGGCGACGATCGGCCTGCGCGTGCCCGAGGAAGCCGAGCGCGAGGGCCTGGACATCACCTCGCACGGCGAGTCGGCCTACGAGGGCTGAAACAGGGGGTGGGCCGGGATGTTTGCCGGCCCGAGGGCGATCCGGGCGGCGCGAGTCGCCGCCCGGATCGGTCCCGGCCGCCACGGCCGTCACGTGGTAGTGATCCAGCGCATGCGATAAGCCCGCCAGAGGATCGAACGCCATGCACATGCCCCTGCCACACGCGCGACACCACGAATCCGGGATCGCCCGCCGCCGCTCCCTGCACCGCCGCCAGATGTGGCAGCGGATGCGCTGGCTCGTATCGTGGCTGGCATTCGCGACCTACGCCGCCCTGGCGGGGGCTGTCCAGTAACCCGGTAGCCCGGACCACGGCCCGAGTGTTGGCGGACTAGCGAGTCACGGCGTCCTCGAGCAGGTGGGCAAAACGATCCGCGAAGCGCGCTGCGTCGCAGCTGCCGGCGTCGCGCAGGCGATCCCGCAGTCCCCGGCGCCATGCGGCGCGCGCCCGCCCGTCGTCGGCGAGGCGGCAGGCGCGGGCCACGAAGTCGTCCTCGTCCTCCGCCACCCACTCCGACAGCCCCGCCCCCGCGAGGATCGACAGCCCGCTGCGCGCGGCCATGCGCTCGCCCGGCAGGGTCAACACCGGCACGCCCTGCCACAGGGCCTGCAAGGTGGTCGTGCCGCCGTTGAACGGCAGCGGGTCCAGGGCGATGTCCACGTCCGCGTACTGCGCCAGGAACGCCGGCAGCCCCGACGTCACTGGCGGGCGCAGCTCGAGCCTGTCCGCGGGCAGGCCCGCCGCGGCGAAGCGTGCCTGGATGCGCGTGCGGATCGCCGGATCGGCCAGGCCCAGCGCACAGAGCACCAGGCGCGCCCCGGGGAGGGAAAGGACCGTCCGGCTCCACAGGGCGACGGTGCGGGGCGAGAGCTTGGCGAGATGGTTGAAACTGCCGAAGACCACGCCGTCGCGCGCTGTCCCCGGGGCCACCGCGGGCGCGTCCGCCGGTGGCGTGTAGCACAGGAAGCTGCCGGGAACGTGGAGTGGGCGTCGGGCCGACGGGGTACCCGGCGGCAGGTTGAAGGCGTCGCCGATGACCCCGTCGCAGGTGTCCAGGCCGGTGTCGAAGAGATAGCCCAGGTAGCCGAACTGCCGTGGCACGCAGCGCGAGGCCAGCAGCTGCGGACGGCTGCCATGGGTGTGCCCGGCGAGGTCGACCAGCACGTCGATGCGATCCTCGCGCAGGCGCTGGATGACCCGCATGTCGTGTTCGCCGCGGATGTCGCGCCAGTCGCTGCAGCGCGCCCGCAGTCGCGCGGTGGCGGCATCGGGCGAGCCGTCGTTGTAGCAGAAGGGGCGGATGCGCTCGCGGTCCCAGGCGGCCAGCAGCGGTTCGACGAACTGTCCGACCGGATGGCGGCGCAGGTCCGGCGACAGCAGCGCTACCCGTAGTGGGCGACTGCCGGGGGCATCGCCGCTGCCCGGTGGCGGCGGCAGCAGCAGCGGCGGCATCCTGGCCGACAGTTCGCGGTGGCGGGCAAGCACGGTTTCGGCATCGGGACGGGACGGATCTGCGGGCACGTCCGGGCCGGGCTCATCGAGGTAGAGCAGGGTCGAACACGCCATCTGCACCGCTTGCAGCGAACCGCCGGCCCCCGCGGCATGGCGGGCGTCGCGCTCGGCCGCCTCCGCCTCTCCTGCGAATTGCAGGGCGTCGGCGCGCGCCAGCCGGGTACCCCAGTCGTCCGGCCGTCGGGACAGACCGGCGCTGGCCACCTCTATCGCCTCCCCGACCTGCAAACGATCGCGAAGCGCCTCGGTCAGCAGGGCGGTGGCCAGCGGCTCGCCGGGATCGAGCGCGACCGCCCGGCGCGCAGCGCCCACCAGGGCGTCGGGATCGCCGGCGATCTTCGCCGCCGCAGCGCTCAGGGCATGCAGTTCGGCGTCGTCGGGCCATGCCGCCAAGGCGGTCTGCAAGGCACGCGAGGCGAGGGCGGTGTCCTGCTGGTGCAGGGCCAGGCGCGCCAGCAGGCGGAGCGATTGCGGTTGCGGGGCTGACGCCTGCAGCGCCGGGGCGAGTTGGCGAATGGCGGCGCCCACGTCGCCGCGGCGGAGCAGCTGGTGGGCCTGGGCGACGATCTGATGATCCATGCGATCGAGTCTATCGCCTCCCGGGCGGCGCGGCCCAGAGGGCGTTTCCGTCCCCTGGGTCGACCAATCGCCGTGTGCGCTGGCGGTGCCGACGCACCCCGGCCGACGGCGGCGCGTCGCATCTCGCCGCGCAGCCGGCGGTGCAGGCGCACGGTTCGCGCGGGCCGCCCACATGCCTTGACTTACCGTTCATCGGTCGTAACCGCCCGTTCATCACTCCCATTATTGTGATGGGTCTCCCAAAAATTCCGCGATTGCCGGATATGGGCAACGGACGCAAGGATCGCGACCCGGCCGCCGTCGCCACCCGCAAAACCCTGTTCATTCTACGTTTGGCTGATCCATTCGGGGCAAGCCAGACGCCAATGACAGCGCAAGTAACGCTCCGCGCGTTTCAGACGCGTTCCTTCACGAATCGTGGACTTGGGCGCCTCTACCCCTGTGCATGGCAAGGGATCCAAGCGTCGCCCCGGGGAGGACGGGCCGCCGCGTCACAGGAGGAGGCTGGGGCGGGCTACCTGAACAGCGCCACCCAGTCGCGCCAGCCCCCCCACGGCGGTCACCTCGAAGCTGAGTGGGACGGCGTGTGGTCGTTCCCACCACGCACGGATTGAACGGGTTTTCGGAAGTTGCAGGAGTACGCCAAGGGTCGAGTGCGGCTCAGCGGGCCGCGGTCTCATATGAACACCGGGATTCCAGGGAGAACGGGTCATGAGCAGCGGTGCCAAGGTCGTGGACAAAGCAAGCGGTGCAGTCAGGGAAATCGAAGCAGGGGCCGAAATACGGCTTGAATCTGCATCCATCGTCACGCTTCCCCTGGACAGGGATGACATCCAATCGATGGGTCCAACCGGCGAAGGTGGCCAGGACCTCGTGGTCATCCTCCAGGATGGCAGCCGGATCGTCATAGCGGGATTCTTCGTCAAATCGGAAGGCGAAGACGAAGAAAGCCAACTCGTCCTGGAGGACGAGAATGGAGAAACCTGGTGGGTCCATCCCGACCCGGCGAGCGGTGGCTATGTGCTGGTCAGTGGGAGCGGCGCCGCCCCGGGCGCGTCGATGGCCGCCGCGGGCGTCGAGTCGGACGGGGCTGCCGCGATCGGTGTCGTCGTCGGTGGCCTGCTACTGGCTGGACTGGCCTCCGGAGGTGGGGGCGATCCCGCGGGAAGGGCGGCGCCGCCGCCGCCAACACCCAGGACGCCACCGCCGGACCTGACACCACCGGGGGCGCCCACGGCCGAGATCAACGATGCCGGAGACACTGTCACCGGTATCGCCGAACCCAATTCCACAGTGACCGTCTACGACGAGGACGGCAACATCCTGGGCGTGGCGCAGGCGGACGGTGACGGCCGATACACCGTCACCCTGGATCCTCCGAAGACGGGCGGGGAGACGCTCGACGTGACCGCGACCGATGCAGCGGGCAACGAGTCCGATCCAACCCAGGTCATCGCGCCGGACCTTGTTGACGATGGCGACGCCGATGCCGACGCCGATGCCGATGCCGACGCGGATGCGGATGCCGACGCGGATGCCGACGCCGATGCGGATGCCGACGCCGACGCCGATGCCGATGCCGACGCCGACGCGGATGCGGATGCGGATGCGGATGCCGATGCCGATGCCGATGCGGACGCCGATGCTGATGCCGACGCCGACGCCGACGCGGATGCCGATGCCGATGCCGATGCGGATGCCGACGCCGACGCCGACGCCGACGCCGACGCGGATGCCGATGCCGACGCCGATGCCGACGCCGATGCCGATGCCGATGCGGATGCCGACGCCGACGCCGACGCCGATGCGGATGCGGATGCGGATGCGGACGCCGATGCCGATGCCGATGCGGACGCAGATGCCGATGCGGATGCCGACGCCGATGCCGATGCGGACGCCGATGCCGATGCGGACGCAGATGCGGATGCGGATGCCGACGCCGACGCCGATGCCGACGCCGACGCCGATGCCGACGCCGACGCCGATGCCGATGCCGATGCGGACGCCGATGCCGATGCGGACGCAGATGCGGATGCGGATGCCGACGCCGACGCCGACGCGGACGCCGATGCCGACGCCGATGCAGATGCCGATGCAGATGCCGATGCCGATGCCGATGCAGATGCCGATGCAGATGCCGATGCCGATGCCGATGCGGACGCCGATGCAGATGCAGATGCGGACGCCGACGCGGATGCCGATGCAGATGCCGATGCAGATGCCGATGCCGACGCCGATGCCGATGCCGATGCGGATGCGGATGCGGACGCGGATGCGGATGCGGATGCCGATGCCGATGCAGATGCAGATGCCGACGCGGATGCGGACCTGACGGCCTATGACGACATCGCGACTGCGCTGGTGAATATCCTGCCCACCTCGGAACCGGTCGAGCTGGGCGACACGAGTTACCTGGCCCTGGTGTCACTTGGTGTCCTCGACCTGCAGGCAGACACCACCCTGCTGGGTACGAACAGTGTTTCGTTCGAGGTCGAACCCGGCCACACGCTCGATGCCACGTTCGACTATGGAGCGCTGGCATCGCTGGGGGTCCTGAGCGACTACCAGGTCGTCGTCCAGAAATGGGATGGCACGCAGTGGGTGGGCATCGACGGGACGGGAGAAGCGACCCTGCTCGAATTGAGCCTGCTCGCCGATGACACCTACCGTGCCTCGGCGGACCTCGGGCCAGGCGAATACCGTGCCTTCGTGACGTTCGAAGGCATCGGGCTTGGCGTGCTGGGTGGCCTGGCCGTCTCGGGCACCGACAACGACTTCACGCAGATTGGGGGCTACGACCCCGAGGACGTGTCCGGCAATGTCATCACCGACGTCAACGGCGACGGCGACAGCGACGTCGTCACGGCCACGACGGCGGTCCAGAGCGTCAACGGCGTGGCGGTTGTCGACGGGGGCACGGCAATCGCCGGCACCCACGGAACGCTCACGATCAACCCGGACGGCTCATACACCTATTCACCCGACGCCGACGGCGATGGCATCGGCCAGGTGGAGACCTTCACGTACACCCTCTTCGATCCCGACACCGGCAATAGCGCCACCGCCACGCTGTACGTCCAGATCGACAGCGACAGCGTGGAGATGACCTGGACGGATGGCGACCCCGCGCAGCCGGCCGACATGGTGTTCGAGGCCAGCGATGACGCGGGCGCGGCATCGGTGGAGTGGTCGAACGTCAGCGACGATGCGTACTTCGACGCGAACGGCCAGCTCCTTGGCATCCTTGGGACCACGGTCACATACACCAGCGCGTCGTTCGTCCTCGATGATGCCATGGACGCCAGTGGCGCCCTCGTGGTCAATGCACTGGGACTGGGCAACGCCACTGTCACGCTTGCCCTGCAGGTGCAGGATGCCTTCGGAATCTGGACGAACGTGGCCACGGACACATTCTCCGGGGCGATCCTTTCGCTGGGCGAGCTGGCGTCGCTGGACGTCGCCAGCCTGGGTCTGCCGGCAGGCGCCTACCGCGTGCAGACGACGATGCAGACCCCGTTGATCGGCGGCGTGGTGACGACCATCGGCATCGACAGCGACGTCGACGTGGTCTTCCTCGACGAGTACGTCGTGGAAGACGCGACAGGCGCCAACGGCAACCTGCTCGACAACGACGTGCCGGGCTCGGACTTCGTGACGATCCAGGTGTTTGATCCGGACATCGGCGATTACGTCGACGTGACCGGTGACGGCCCGGTCTCCGTGCAGGGCGCGTACGGGACGATCACGGTGGACGCCGATGGCAACTACAGTTACGTGCTCGACGCCGACCCCGGATACTTCTCCGATCCAGTCGTCGAATCCTTCGGCTATCGCCTGGTGCATCCCACCGGCGAGACGGCCACCGGCGGCGTCAGCGTCACCGTCGAGCCCAGTGGCGCCGGCGTGCCGGTCGTCCTGGTCGACCTCGAGTCGCTGATGCTCGAAGCCGCCAGTCCCGGGGTGTCCGATGCGTCCTCCGACGCAGGGCAGGGCGTCACCGGATTGATCGAGGAAGAAGCTGAGCAGCAGGCACTGCTGGTCCGTGGAGACGGCGACGAAATCCTCGACCTGGGCAGCGCCTCGGCGGCGCCCGATGGCGCGGGCGGCGACGGGGCGCTCATGGATCCGGGTTACGCGGTGCCCATGCGACAGGACGACGAGACCGAGGTCCTGCTGTCGCAGGCAGGCCATAGCCCACTTTGAACCAAGGGAGAAGCGTGGTGTCTCCGAGGCAGGCCCTTTTTGGCGCGGCGAGCCCCACCACTGAACTCGCCCGGCCGAGGGAACGAGGGAGGGCGCGTGCTTTGGCGTGGCGGGGGGCGGTTTGAGTCGCGGCCCCGCTGCGCTCTCTGTCGCCGCGCTGATGGTGCTGGCGCTGCTGTCGGCGGGGCCACGCGCGGGCCCTGCCTGGCGCGAACATGGCGAAGCGCCACGGGAGGCCGGTCGGGCGGGCATGCAGCTCCATGCCGCTCCCGCGCCGGCAACCGGCGTACTGTCTTCGCGGGCGGGTCCGGGGCTGGACTGGCGCGAAGCGATACGGACCGCGGTGGCGCGGCATCCCAGCGTCGCCGCGGCCCGGGCCGCGCTCGATGCGCAGTCGAGCCTCGTGCGGGCGGCGCGCGCCGGCTATCGTCCTCGGCTGCAGGCGGAACTCAGCAGCGGCGAGCCCGATCAGTTCGGCACGGGCCAGGTCGCCACGCTCGGACTCAGCCAGACCCTTTACGACTTCGGCAAGACCGGCAGTGCGGTCGAGCGGGAGCGCGCAGGGGAACGTGGCGAGCGTGCGCTTGCGTTGCGGGCGGTGGACCAGGTGGTCGAGGACACCACCCGGGCCCTGATCGAGATCCATCGAAACCAGGCGCTGCGCGAGAGCGTGCAGGCGCAACTGGAGGCGCTGGACCGCATCCGGGAGATCACCGAGTTGCGCGCGGACGCGGGCGCGGCAACGCGAAGCGACCCGCTCCAGGCGCGTTCGAGGATGGAAGCGACGCAGGCACGCCTGCTGGGGATCGAGTCGCAGCTTCGCCAATGGCGCAGCCGCCTGTCGATCTACATCGGCCCCGACGCGTTGCAGGCGGTCGCCCCGGCGCCGGCTGCGCTGCTGGATGCGGCGACGGAAGGATTCGACCTCGACTCAGTGCCCGCGCTGCAGGTCGCCAGGGCCGACCGCGAAGCCGCCCAGGCCGAACTGCGGAATGTCCGCGCGCAACGCTATCCCACGATCGTGCTGGAAGCCAACGCCAACATGAGGCTTGGCGGTACCAGCGATCGCTACGAGCAGGTCTACGGCGATGAGCAGTACAGCACGGCGTTCATCTCCTTGCGCAGCCCCCTCTACCAGGGCGGGGAGCTGTCGGCGCGATCACGGGCGAGCGCGGCCGCGTTGCAGGCAGCCGAGGCGCGGCTGCAGGCAGAACGGCTGTCCGCGCGCGACGAACAGCAGCGGCACGTGGAACAGATCCAGGGCCTCCTTGCGCGGATGGACGTGCTGGAGGCCCGCGTGAACAGCATCACCGAGACCCGCAGCCTGTACTGGGACCAGTACCTCTCGCTGGGCACGCGCAATGCCCTGGACCTCCTGAACGCTGAACAGGAAATCGGATTGTCGAGGGAGGACCTGGTCAACGCGCGTCACGATCTTTGGGATGCGAGGCTGGGCCTCCTGCTGGCGACGGGCCGCGCGCGCGCTGCGTTCGGGGTTCATGACGATGCCTTCCGCGGCGATGGACATGCGCCATGAGCACCGTCCGCGGCCAGGTGTCCACGCCGGACCACGCGCCATGGCTGGAAGCCCTGCTGGCGATCGCCCGCCACTACCGGATCGATGCCTCCGAGGAGCGCGTACGGGTGGAAGCACAGTGGCGGGCGCGCGACGCTCCGCTGGAGGAAGTGGTCGAATTGATGGCGCGGCAACTCGGCCTGGTCGCGGTGCCCATGGCCTTCGAGCCAGGCATGCTGGATCCCTGGCGGGTGCCCTTGGTGATCGGCATCGACGACGGTCTGGTCGGCGTCGTCGACCAGGTCGATGCCGACGGCGTCGCCAGCGTGCGCCTGAGCGGCGAGCAGGGCCTGGTCACCCGCCTGGACCGGGAAGCCCTCCAGGCGCGGGTCGAGCGGGTCCTGCTGGTCAAGCCGGCATCGGAAGTGAGCGATGCGCGCGTGGACGAGTACATCCAGCCGGTCAAGGGCGACTGGCTGCTCAGGACCGTGCTGCAGGACTGGCCGCGTTACCTGGACGTCATGCTGGCATCGGTGGTCGCCAACATCCTCACGCTTGCGGCGATGCTGTTCACCATGCAGGTCTACGATCGCGTCATCCCGGCGCAGTCGATCCCGACCTTGTGGGTGCTGTTCGGCGGACTGCTCGTTGCGTTGAGCTTCGCCTTCGTCATGCGCGTGCTCAGGACGCACATCTCCGAGGTGGTCGGCAAGCGCGCCGACCTGCGTGTCTCGGATCGCGTCTTTGGCCACGCCTTGCGCATCCGCAACGACGCGCGTCCGCGTTCCACCGGGAGTTTCATCGCACAGATTCGCGAGCTCGAGCAGATCAGGGAGCTCGTCACCTCGACCACGGTCGGGGCGATCGCCGACCTGCCCTTCTTCTTCCTGTTCCTGGTCGTCATCTGGCTGATTGGTGGCCACCTCGCGCTCGTGCCCCTGCTGGCCATCCCCGTGTTGTTGGTACCCGGCCTGCTCGCGCAGCGCCCCCTCGCCCGGCTTGCCAGGGAAGGCATGCGCGAGTCCTCGCTGCGCAGCGCCATGCTCGTGGAAACCGTCCACAACCTCGACGACATCAAGCTGCTGCGCGCCGAGCCGCGCTTCCAGAACCAGTGGAACCACCTCAACGAAACCACGGCCGACGTGGGCATGCGGTTGCGGGGGATCAGCGGCGTGCTGGTGGCCTGGACCCAGGAAGTCCAGCAACTGGTTTACACCTGCGTGGTCCTGGTCGGGGCATACGCGGTGATGGATGGGGCCTTGTCGGTGGGCGTCCTGGTAGGTTGCTCGATGCTGGCCTCGCGGATGGTGGCACCGCTGTCGCAGATGACCGGCGTGATGGTGCGCTGGCAGCAGGCGAAGGTCGCGCGCGAGGGCCTGGATGAGCTGATGTCAAAGCCGGTCGACCAGCCCGAACGCGCCGCCCGCGTGCACCGAACCGCCTTGCGCGGACGCTACGAGCTCACCGACCTGCGTTTCGGCTATCCGGGTGAGGACGACAGGCGGGTGCTCGACATAGACCGGCTGGTTATTGCCGAAGGCGAACGGGTGGCCCTGCTCGGTCGCAACGGCGCCGGCAAGTCCACCCTGCTGCAGTTGCTGGCGGGAATGCAGTATCCCCGGGAGGGCCGGGTCGTGCTCGATGGGGTGAAGACCTCCGTCCTGGATCCGATGGACACCCGTCGCGACGTGGGACTGCTCAACCAGAATGCAAGCCTGTTCTTCGGGACGCTCAGGGAGAATCTCACCCTGGGCCGGCCGCACGCCACCGACGCGGACCTGTTGAAAGCGCTGCGCGTCAGCGGTGCGGAGAGCGTCGTGCGTGCGCTTCCCGATGGCCTCGACCATCGCGTCCAGGAAGGCGGGCGAGGGCTTTCGGGCGGCCAGCGGCAGTTGCTGCTGCTGGCGCGCACCCTGTTGGGCCAGCCGAACGTGCTGTTGCTGGATGAGCCCACGGCATGGCTGGACGACGCCAGCGAGCGCCGCTTCATCACCAGTCTCGGCGAATGGCTGGGCGAACGCACCCTGGTCGTGGCCACGCACCGACCGGCGGTGCTCAAGTGCGTGGATCGCATCATCGTCATCGACGGCGGTCGCGTGCTGCGCGATGGCCGCAAGGACGAAGTGCTGGTGCGGCCTGCGTCGGCAAGTCGCGTCGTCCGCCCGGCGTCGGAGCGACGACCATGACGATTCGTCAGGGCAGCGACTGGACACGGGGTGGCATGGGCCTGGGCACGCTGCCGCCGCCGCTTGCTTCGCGCGTCGTCTGGGCGAGCGTCCTGTGCCTGGGCGCCCTGCTGCTCTGGGCCTGCCTGTTCGAACTCGACGAGGTGACCTCCGGCCCCGGCCGCGTGGTGCCCAGCTCGCGCGAACAGGTGGTGCAGTCGCTGGAGGGCGGCATCGTCGCCCAGCTGGAGGTGCGCGAGGGCGACGTGGTGGAGGCGGGGCAGGTGCTCGCCCGCCTCGACCCGACCCGGGCGGAAGCGACGGTCGAGGAAAGCGCGTCCAGGATGCGCGCCGCGCTGGCCAAGGCTGCCCGGCTTCGGGCGGAGGTGGGCGGCGGCGAACTGGAGTTCCCCCCGGCCGTCGCCGACGATGCCGCACTCGTCCAGGCAGAGACCGCCCTGTATCGCTCGCGCCGGGAAAGCCTGAATGAAAGCGTGGGCGGCCTGAGCCGCGCGCTCGCGCTGGTCAACCAGGAAATCGGGTTGACCGAGCCGCTGGCCGCACGTGGCGCCGCGAGCGACGTGGAGGTGCTGCGACTGCGCCGGCAGGCCAACGAACTGCAGAACAAGATCACCGACCTGCGGACCCAGTACCTCGTCAGCGCACGCGAGGAGCTGGCATTGGCGAACGCGCAGGTACTGGAGCAGAAGTCGGTGACGCGCGGGCGTGCCGATGCGTTGGCGCGTTCCACGATCGTCTCGCCGGTGAAGGGCATCGTGAAGAACATCGAGGTCACGACGGTGGGCGGCGTCATCCCGCCCAACGGCAAGCTCATGGAGATCGTCCCCCTGGACGACCAGTTGCTGATCGAAGCGCGAATCGCCCCGCGTGACGTGGCCTTCCTGCATCCGGGGCAGCGCGCCATGGTCAAGATCACGGCGTACGACTACCACATCTATGGCGGGCTCGAGGGCGAGGTCACCATGATCTCGCCCGACACCATCCAGGACGAAGTCAAGCCCGAGGTCTACTACTACCGGGTCTTCATCCGCACCGATCGCGACCACCTGACCAATGCGCGCGGCCGCACGTTCGGGATCTTCCCTGGCATGGTCGCCACCGCCGACATCCAGACCGGGAGCAAGACGATCATGAGCTACCTGGTGAAACCCCTCAATCGCGCAGGTGAAGCCCTGCGCGAACGCTGAAGCATGAAGCGGTCAAGACCCTTCCTCGGAGGCCCATGAACAGTTTGGAAGATACGCCCGCACCCCGAGGCGAGCCGATGTCCGCGAGCAGCGCCGGGGAAGCCCGTCGCGCGCTCGCGCCGGCCGCAGACGCGACGCGGCCGCCGTCGCCGGGGCTGGCGTTCCTGCTGGACCGCGCGCGGGGCATGCTGGAACAGCAGTGGCGCGAATGCACGGCCAGCGGCCTGGCCGATCCGGCCAACTGCATGCTGTTCTTCGCCACTTGCAACGGTGACGAGCGTGCCCACGTGATCGACGTGCGGGCCTCGGATTTCGAGGGTGCATGGGCCCTGGGTGCGGCGCGACTGGAGCACGACCGGGCCGCCCGGGGTGATGCGCCCTGTTGGCTTCGGGTGGAGTTCGCCTGTGCCGTGCAGGCCACCACATGGGCGCGCGTCCACAAGCAGATGGCCGCGACCAAGCGCAATTACTGGCGACGCGGAATCGCATTCGACGCACGCCTGGAGCGCGCCTTCCTGCCCCTGGAGATCGCCGGCAACGCCCTGCTCTACGACAACCGGAGCGCCGTGGCCACGCCCAACCCGGTCAACCTGCGCGCCTACGCCAGGCGCCGCTTCGGCGCGGGAATGGCATGGCCGGAGGACCCGGAGCGGCCGGTGTGGCTGTTCGATACCCGCGCCGTGTTCGCCGACGCCGATGGCGTCCATGCGATCGAGCATGCAGGCCGCAACCGTGGCTACAGGACGGTGCCCGACTGGGGTGCCGCGCGAGTGATGGAGGTGATCCGCAAGAGCACCGGTTACCTGGCCCGGCAGGTGCGCGCGGACGGGCGCTACGCCTACGGATGCTTTCCCTGCTTCGATCGCGAGATCCCCCATTACAACACCCTGCGCCATGCCAGTTCGACCTATGCACTGCTGGAGGGTTGGGAGCTCACGCGCGATGGCGCGCACAAGGCCGCCATCGACCGGGCGCTGGACTGCCTTCGACGGGACCTTGTCCGCGACGCCAGGCTGCCGGGAGGCGCGCGCGCAGCCTTCCTGGTGGACGTCGGCGACGAGATCAAGCTGGGCGGCAACGCGGTGGCCCTGCTCGCCTTGGCCAAGCATGCCGAGCTGACCGGCGAGCGCGGCGACCTGCCGTTGATGGAACGGCTGGCGACGGGCATCGTCCACATGCAGGATGCCTCCAGCGGGGAGTTCGTGCACGTGCTGGCATTCCCGTCGCTCGCGCTGAAGGCACGCAAGCGGATCGTGTACTACGACGGCGAGGCGGCGTTCGGACTGATGCGGCTGTATGCGCTTGACAGGAACGCGCGCTGGCTCGAAGCGGTCGAGAAGGCCTTCGGGCATTTCATCGCAGTGGAGCACTGGCGCGCGCACGACCATTGGCTCGGCTATTGCGTCAACGAGCTGACGATGCACCGCCCGCTGTCCCGCTACTACCGCTTCGGGCTGGACAACGTCCAGGGCCACCTGGACTTCGTCCGCGACCGCATCACCACATTCCCGACCCTGCTGGAACTGATGATGGCGGCCCGGAACATGATCGACCGCCTTGCTGCCGACCAGGACCATGCGCGGCTCCTTGACGGCTTCGACCTGGGCAAGTTCGACGAAGCCCTGGAAGCACGGGCCCGCTACCTGCTTTCGGGATTCTTCTGGCCCGAGCTGGCGATGTTCTTCCGCAATCCGCGCCGCGTGCTGGACGGATTCTTCATCCGGCACCATGGTTTCCGGGTGCGCATCGACGACGTGGAGCACTATCTCTCGGGCTATGTCGCGTACTGGAAGCACCTCGTCCTGTCCGGGCGCGCGGTGCGCGAGCCCACCACGCCGCCCCCCACGAAGTCACCGGAGATGGCACCGCCGCTGGCGTTGCCCGCGGACCTGGAGGGACAGGCCAACGGCCGCCTCGACGAGGGCCTGTTGCGGCCCATCCACGGCGGCCGCCTGCACTGGCGCGCGGCGATGGCCTGGGATGCGATGCGCCTCGCCGCGCAAGCCGATGGCGTGCTCATCGAACCGACGCACGTACTCGATACCTATCGCAACCTGGGCCTGCAGATGCGGCTGTTCGAAAAGCGCTACACCACGCAGCCCCCGGCGCGTGGCAATGGCGGCGCTTGCGTGCAGTGGCGTGGCAGCCCCTGGTGGCTTCGGCCCGGCCTCGCGCCCGCGGCCTTGCCGGGATCGTCCATGCATGGCTGGGGCCTGGCCGTGGATGTCGACCGGGTGCGCCAGGAGGCGCGCTGGCGCTGGTTGCGCGAGCACGCGTCGGCATTCGGTTGGTGCTGGCCGGTCGAGGGCGAGCCCTGGCACCTGTGCTACGTGGCGGGCGACCACTGGCCGGCTCCCGTCGTCGCCCATGCCCGGCGAGCCCGGGCGTCACCGCCGGACGCAACGTGCGGCTGGACCGCGAGTGCCGTGGAGGAGGCCACCGGCGGTACCTGGCTGCGGCCGCCGCGGGAACCGTCCTGGCGTGCGACCGGCCTGTGCTACTGGAGCCCGTCGATGCTGCCCGGGCACATGGTCGTCGCCCGCTTCGACGACCAGCCGCTCGGCCTGGCCCCCACGACGCTGGCGCGCCTGCACGATCGACCCGCGGCCGTCATCGTCGATGTCGACCTGGAGGATGTTCGCTCGATCGAGACGGGCGTGCCGGTGCTGGGGGTGGACGATCGAAAGCATGCCGTCCTCGCGATGGGGGAATACGCGCGTTCGCGCATGGCGGGACAGGTGCTGGGGGTGACCGGCAGCTCGGGCAAGACCACCACCGTGGCCATGCTGGCCGACGTACTGGCGTGCTACGGGCCCACCAATCGCACCCGCCACAACGCCAACCTGCCGCCCGGGATCGCCTGGAACCTCGCCTCGATGGCGTGGGATGCGCGTTTCACGGTGCTGGAAATGGCGGTTGGGCGCATGGGGCAGGGGGCCCGGCTGGCGCGTCCCGATGTCGCGGTGGTGACCAACGTGACGGCGGCGCACCTCCGCTACCACGGCAGCGTCGACGAAGTCGCGCGGCGCAAGTCCCGCATCTTCAGCGGCATGCGGCCGGGCGGCCTGGCGGTCCTCAACGCGGATCTGCCCCAATGCAGCATCTTCGCCTCGCAGGCCGCGCGCTACGGCTTGCGGATACTCCGCTACGGGCGGGCCGCGGGCGCGGACGTCCGGCTCCTGGACTACGACGCCGCGACCGGCCGCGTGCGGGCCCGGGTGACCGGGCGCGAGTTCGCCTACCGTCTGGGAGCCCCCGGTGGGCACATGGCGATGAACAGCCTGGCCTGCCTGGCCGCCCTGAGCGGCATGGGCCTGGAGCTGGACGCGGCCTTGCCCGCGCTGGCCGCGTTCAGGCCACTGCCAGGCCGGGGCGAGGTGAGCGACCTCGAGGTCGATGGCAAGCGGCTGCGCTTGATCGACGACGCCTACAACGCCAATCCGGCCTCCATGACGGCGGCGCTCGCGCTGGTCCGCGACAGCACGACGCCGTTGCCGGGAGGTCGCCGGGTGCTGGTGCTGGGCGACATGCGCGAGCTCGAACCCGAGGCCGAGGCCCTGCACGCCTCGCTCGCCGATGCCGTGCGCGGGGTTGGAAGCGAGCGCGTGCTGTTGTGCGGCCCCTACATGGCGACCCTGCAGGAGGCACTCGGCGACGCCTGCAACCTGGACTGGTTCGCCGACGTGGAGTCCCTGGGCGAGGTGCTCCCCGACCTGCTGCGCGATGGCGACCTGGTCCTGGTCAAGAGTTCGGCGGGGACCCGGTTGAGCGAACTGGTCGGCCTGCTAAGGGCGAATGCCGCCCAAACTGACAGGGGATCGGCCGGGCAGGCATGACGGTTGGCGCTGCGGGCCGAGCGACCCCGGCGGAGTGCGTGCCACCCGTTCCGCGGCCGCCGCACGCACGAAGCATGCGCTGCTTTGCGCTGGCCTTGCACTAATATGGTGCAATGGCCCCGACCCTCCCGCCCGACCCCCCCTTCGACAGCCTGACGACGCCCATGGCCTGGAGCGATGGCGAGGGTCGGATCGTCGGCTCCAACGCGGCGATGTCGCGCTGGCTCGGGGTGGGTGCGCGACGGCTGAAGGACTGGCCGATGGCCGCGCTTGATGCCGGCGATGGCCGCCTCGCCGAAGCGCTGTCGCGGCCTGCCGAGGTCGACGCACCCCTGCGCGTACGCCGCGCGCGATTGCGCTTCACCGACCATGAGGAGTGCTTCGCCGACGTCTGGCTGACCCGCCTCGTCGATGGCGGATGGCGGATGGAAGCGCACCCGGTCGACGAATTCCCGGGCGACGACCCGGCCCTGTTGTTGCCCTCGGCGCTGTCGGCCTCGCTCAAGGGCCTGGCCCACGAACTGCGCAATCCACTGGCCGGGCTCAAGGGTGCCGCGCAGTTGCTGGCGCGCCGCGTCGACGATGCCGAATCGCGCGAGCTCATCGGCCTGATCGAGGACGAAGTCGCGCGCTTGACCGGCCTGCTCGACCAGTTGCTGAGCCCGGCGCCATCGCGTCCGCACGCGCCCATCAACATCCATGCCGTGCTCGAGCGCGTCCTGCGCCTGGCCGAGAGCGACGCCGGCTGGGCCGTGCGCCTGCTGCGCGACTACGACCCCAGCCTGCCCGACGTCATGGGCGACGCCGACCGCCTCGTGCAGGCGGTCTGGAACCTCGCCCGCAACGCGATCGAGGCCGGCGCCACCCACGTCAGCCTGCGCACCCGCGCCGAGCATGGCGTGCGCATCGGCGAGGACGTGCACCCGATGGCGTTGCGGCTGGAGATCATCGACGACGGCCGCGGCATTCCCGACGAACTGGCCGAGCGCCTGTTCCTGCCGCTGGTGTCCGGGCGCGCGGAGGGCAGCGGCCTGGGCCTGGCGCTCGCGCAGCAGGTCGCCCGCGAACACCGCGGCTCGCTGGCCTATCGCTCGCGGCCGGGGCACACCGTCTTCACCCTGCTGCTGCCGATGCCGGCGGCGACGGAGGCCACGGCATGAGCCATCGCATCTGGGTCGTCGACGACGATCGCAGCGTCCGTTTCGTGTTGGCCTCGGCGCTGCGCCAGGCCGGGCATGCGACCGAGGATTTCGCCAGTGCCGCCGAAGCGCTGGCGGCGCTGGACACGCGCCAGGCACCCGACCTGCTGTTCACCGACGTGCGCATGCCCGGCGACGACGGCCTGGTGCTGCTCGACAAGCTCAAGCAACTGCTGCCGGGCCTGCCGGTGATCGTGATGAGCGCCTACACCGACGTGGCCAGTACCGCGGGGGCGTTCCGCGGCGGCGCCCACGAATTCCTGTCCAAGCCCTTCGACCTGGACGAGGCAGTGGCGCTGGCGGAGCGGGCGCTGGGCATCGACGATGCCGGCGAGGAGGCAAGCCCGGGCGCGGGCGCGACGATACCGCACGACGACGCCCACGATGCCCTGATCGGCGACACCCCGGCGATGCGGACCTTGTTCCGCGCGATCGGCCGGCTGGCGCAGGCGCCGCTGTCGGTGCTGGTCACGGGTGAAACCGGCACCGGCAAGGAGCTCGTGGCGCGTGCGCTGCACCGCGAATCGCCACGTGCATCGCGGCCCTTCGTTGCCCTCAACACCGCTGCGATCCCGGCCGAGTTGCTGGAGAGCGAGCTCTTCGGCCATGAAGCCGGCGCGTTCACCGGCGCGCAACGCCGCCACATCGGCCGCTTCGAGCAGGCCGACGGCGGCACGCTGTTCCTCGACGAGATCGGCGACATGCCCCTGCCGCTGCAGACGCGCCTGTTGCGCGTGCTCGCCGAGGGGGAGTTCTTCCGTGTCGGCGGCCGCGAGCTGATCCGCGTGGACGTGCGCGTGATCGCCGCGACCCACCAGGCCCTGGACGCGCTGGTCGAACAGGGACGTTTCCGCGCCGACCTGCTGCACCGCCTCGATGTCGTGCGCCTGCACCTGCCGCCGTTGCGCGATCGGCGCGGCGACGTCGCCCGGATCGCCGAGCGCTTCCTGCAGGCGGCCGCGCAACGCTTCAACGCCCCGCCCAAGCGGCTGTCGCGCGCCGCGCTGCAGCGCCTTGAGGCGCATGACTGGCCGGGCAACGTGCGCGAACTGGAGAACCTGTGCTGGCGCCTGGCCGCACTCGCGCCGACCGACAGCATCGGCGTGGCCGACGTCGAGGCCGCGCTGGGTGCCGGCGAGCGCCTCGTCGGTGGCGAGGCCGATCCCTGGGACGTGCGCCTGGCCGACTGGGCGCGCTCGGAACTCGAGGCCGGCCGCGACGACATCCATGCGCGCGCGCTGGCGCGGATGGAGGCCTGCCTGTTCGACGCCGCGCTGGCGCACACCGGTGGTCGTCGCGCCGAGGCCGCCCAGCGGCTGGGCCTTGGCCGCAACACGCTGACGCGAAAGCTCGGTGGCCGGCCCCGCCGGAAATGAGTTGCGCACGTGCGTCGTGCGATTCACCTGCATTGAACCCGCCCCTGCGTACCGTGGGGTGCCGGGCACCCGTGTCCCGAGATTCCGATCGAACCGCAAGGAGATTCCAATGATCCAAGCCGCCCCCCGATTCCGACGCCAGGCACTGGCCACGGCCGCCTTCGCCAGCCTGGGCCTGCTGGCCGCCTGCAGCACCGCGCCGGCGCCGAAGCCCGCGCCGGCACCCGCGCCCGCGCCGGTTTCCACCGCCAAGGCCGCCGAAGTCATCCTGACCTCAGCTTCGGCAAGCCTGGTGAGCGGCAAGCTCAACGTGCGGCCCGGCGCGGATGGCGTCTATCTCAGCGGCGAGGTCGGCGGGCTCTCCCCGGGCAGCCTGCATGCGATCCACATCCATGAGAACGGCGACTGCAGCGCGGTCGACGCCAGCAGCGCGGGCGGCCACTTCAATCCCGCGGGCAATCCGCATGGCCGGGTCGGGCAGGGCGCCCACCATGGCGGCGACATGGACAACATCAATGCCAACGGCGAAGGCGTCGCCCAGGTCAACGTGCGCGCCGAGGGCGTGACGCTTGGAGGCGGTGCCTTCAACGACGTCGCCGGGCGCGCCGTGATCGTGCACGCCGCCGGCGACGACTACACCAGCCAGCCGTCCGGCAACGCCGGCAAGCGGGTCGCCTGCGGCATCATCCAGGTCACCGAGTAGTTCGGCGAGGGGCGCCCGTGAGCCATCCCCTGCGCATTCGCGATGCCCATCCCGCCGACGCCCCACTACTCGCGGAGTGGGCGTCGGCGATGGCCTGGGAAACCGAGCACAAGCGTCTGGACGCGGCCATCGTGCTGGCCGGCGTCCAGGCCGGAATCGGCGATCCCGCCAAGGCGCGTTACCTGGTCGCCATGCGCGATGCGCCGCTTGCGGGCCGCGAAGTGCTCTCGGTGCCGGTCGGCACGCTGATGCTGACGCGCGAGTGGAGCGACTGGCGCAACGGCGAATGGTGGTGGATCCAGAGCGTGTACGTGCCCCCGGCCCATCGACGCCAGGGCGTGTTCGCCGCGCTCTACCGCCATGTCGAACAGCAGGCCCGCGACGCCGACGGCGTGGTCGGCCTGCGCCTGTACGTCGAACGCGAGAACGACAACGCCCAGCGCACCTACCGTGCAT
The DNA here is from genome assembly GCF_006546775.1 of Marilutibacter aestuarii. Classification (GTDB taxonomy): domain Bacteria; phylum Pseudomonadota; class Gammaproteobacteria; order Xanthomonadales; family Xanthomonadaceae; genus Marilutibacter; species Marilutibacter aestuarii. The sequence goes on along the minus strand of NZ_VICE01000060.1, from coordinate 208 downwards.
TGGGCATGGACGATGCGGGTTACCACATCTTCGAAGCCGAGTTCTGAGGCGGATTGACTTTGCCGGGTCTGGTGGCAAGACTCTCCCAGGGCAATGAAGCCCAATGCTAAGGAGAGTGTTTGTATGTATGGACCGATATTCCTGAAGGCGGCCTGCCTTCTTGTCGCGGCAAGCGCCGCCACGGCCTCCGCCGCTCCCCCCCCCCCCC
>NZ_VICE01000059.1 GCF_006546775.1 Marilutibacter aestuarii | reverse complement strand
GAGCGCCGCCAACACGCCACCGAAGCCGCCCAGCAGGGCGAGCAGCACGCCGGCGCCCAGCGCGCCGGGCAGGAGTCGACCATCGACGCGGGCGGCCACGGGGGCCGGACGCGCAGCGGGTGGCGTGGCGGACTCAGGCATCGGTGCCCCAGTCCTCGGTCATCGGATCGGCGATGCTGGGCGGGAACTGCACGTGGAAACCACGCAGCGCCAGGTTCTCGCGCACCACGGCCGGGTCCTGCCGGGCCAGGCGCCGCTCCGGGGTCAACGCGACCTCGAGCACGAATTCGAGTCGGCCGAGCTGGCCGCGAAGGGGTTCGGGCAGGCGGGCGAAGTCGTCCCGTGCGGCCAGATACAGGTAGGTATCGGCTTTGCGGAGGCTCTTGTAGACGTAGGCTTGCATCGGTCGGGCGACGGCGGGCCGGGGGAACGGCCGTGGCGAGATGTTGTACACAGCATACCCGCCGACAGGGCCCGCGCGAACACGATTCGCGACGCCCGTCGCAGGCCGCGGAACCCCCGGCGGGCGGGGGTTCAGGCGATGCGCCGGCTCAGTGGTAACCGACGTCCGCGGCGATCTTGCCCTTGAACACGTTGTACGACCACCAGGTGTAGCCCAGGATCGCCGGCAACAGCACGACCAGGCCCACCAGCACGAAGCCTTGCGACTCCGGGGGCGAAGCCGCCTCCCAGATGGTCAGCGACGGCGGCACGATGTTCGGCCACATGCCCAGCACCAGGCCGGCGAAGCCGAGCACGAAGAAACACAGCGTCAGCAGGAAGGGCTTCGCGTCGCGGCCTTCGTCCATGACCGCGCGCCACAGCGCGAACGCCGTCGCCAGCACCAGCACCGGCACCGGCGAGAGCCAGAGGAAATTGGCGCCCTCGAACCAGCGCGCCATGACCCGCGAGTCCAGGAACGGCAGCCAGGCGCTGACCAGGCCCATGAACACCACCACCACCAGCACCAGCGGCCGGGCCAGGGTGCGTGCCGTCTTCTGCAGCGGCCCTTCGGTCTTGAGGATCAACCAGCACGCGCCCAGCAGCGCATAGCCGAACACGATCGCCGCGCCGGTGAGCATGGAGAAGGGACTGAACCAGTCGAACACGCCGCCGACGTACTTGCCGCCCTGTAGCGGCATGCCCTCCACCAGCGCGCCCAGGATCACGCCCTGGGCGAAGGCCGCCAGCAGCGAGCCGATGGAGAACGCCGCGCCCCAGGCCGGCTTGGCGCGGCGCGCCTTGAAGCGGAACTCGAAGGCGACGCCGCGGAAGACCAGCGCGATCAGCATCAACAGCACCGGCAGGTAGAGCGCCGACAGCACCACGGCGTAGACCTTGGGGAACGCGGCCAGCAAGCCCGCGCCGCCCAGCACCAGCCAGGTTTCGTTGCCGTCCCAGATCGGCGCGGCGGTGTTCATCATGTGGTCCAGCTGGCCCTCGTCCTCGGCGAACGGCGCCAGGATGCCCAGGCCGAGCACGAAGCCATCGAGCAGGACGTACATCAGCACGCCAAAGCCGATCACCCCGAACCAGATCACCGGCAGCACGGTTTCCATGTTCATCGCGCGTCCTCCTGGCGGCCCGGCGTGCCCGGCGCGCCGCCGTCGTCGATGGGTTCGTCGGGTACCGACAGCGGTCGCATCGGCGTCTTCTCGCCGCCCTCCTGCGACAGCGGCGGCTCGTGCGGCACCGGCCCCTTGCGCAGCAGCTTGAACAGGTACCAGCTGCCGGCGCCGAACACGATCGCGTAGGCGATCGCATAGACGATCAGCGAAGTGAGCACGGCCGCCGCCGCGACCGGACTGACGGCGTCGGCGGTGCGCAGCAGGCCATGGATCACCCAGGGCTGGCGGCCGATCTCGACCACGTACCAGCCGGCGAGGATGGCCACGAAGCCCGACAGCGTCATCGCCCGCCAGCCCGCGAGCAGCCAGCGGGTGTCGTAGAGGCGCTTGCGCCACCACGCCCACAGCGAGGCCAGCACCAGCAGCAGCATCAGCATGCCCAGCCCGACCATCACCCGGAACGCGTAGAACACCGGCTTGACCGGCGGACGCTCGCTGGCGGGCACCGCGGTCAGGGGCGCGATCTCGCCGTCCCAGCTGTGGGTGAGGATGAGGCTGCCCACGCGCGGGATCGCGACCTCGTAGTCATTGCGCTCCTCGTCTTCGTTCGGCACCGCGAACAGCACCAGCGGCACGCCCTTGCCCGGCCCTTCGCTTTCCCAGTGCGCCTCCATCGCGGCCAGCTTCACTGGCTGGTGCTCGCCGACGTTCAGGCCATGCAGGTCGCCGACGAAGATCTGCACCGGCACCGTGATCGCCGCGAACAGCACCGCCATGCGCAGCATCCGCCTGGCCGCCTCGCGATGGACGCCGCGGTACAGGTAGGCGGCCGCGGTCCCGCCGATGACGAAGCAGGTGGTGATGAAGGCCGCCAGCACCATGTGCGCCAGGCGGTACGGGAAGGAGGGATTGAAGATGATCGCCGACCAGTCGGCCGGGTGGAACACGCCGTCGACGAGGGTGTAGCCCTGCGGCGTCTGCATCCAGCTGTTGGCCGAGATGATCCAGAACGTGGAGATCAGCGTCCCCAGCGCGACCATGCAGGTGGAGAGGAAGTGCAACTTCTCCGACACCCGCCCCCAGCCGAACAGCATGACGCCCAGGAACGTCGCCTCGAGGAAGAACGCAGTGAGCACCTCGTAGCTCAGCAGTGGCCCGAGGATATTGCCGGCCTGCTCGCTGAGCACCGCCCAGTTCGTGCCGAACTGGAAGCTCATGACGATTCCCGAGACCACGCCCATGCCGAAGGAGACGGCGAAGACCTTGGTCCAGAAGAAGTACAGGTCGCGCCAGACCGTGTCGCGCGTGCGCAACCACTGGCCCTCGACGAAGGCCAGCCAACTGGCCAGGCCGATCGTGAACGCAGGGAAGAGGATATGGAACGAGATGACGAACCCGAACTGGATCCGCGACAAGAGCAGGGCATCCACGCAACGCGCCTCCACGGCACGCGGGGGAGTGCCGCGGCCCCTATTGTCCGCCTATTCATCGCACAACGAAAGTCGCGCCATGACCGATGGCCCGATCCGGCACAGGCGCGGGCTGCTACGCTGCGGCGGTTTTTCGCCGGAATGCCACTGCCATGCGACCACGCCACGCCCTCGCCACCCTGCTCGCGCCCCTCGCGCTCGCGATCGCCGTCCCGACCGCCCTCGCCGCCGACGACACGCCGACCCTGGCGCCCGACGAACCGCTCACCCTGACCCAGGCCATGGCCGACCCCGACTGGATCGGCCCCCCGGTCGAGGACGCCTGGTGGCGCTGGGACGGCCAGCAGGTGCAGTACCGGCTCAAGCGCGAGGGTTCGCGCGTGCGCGATACCTGGCAGGTACCGGTCGCCGGCGGCAACAGTGCCCGCGTCGAGGATGCCGCGCGCGCCGACCTGGACGCGCCCTACCCCGCCTACGATGCCGGCCGCAGCCGGATGGCCTTCGCCCGCAACGGCGACATCTTCGTGCGCGACCTGCGCAGCGGCGCGCTGACGCAGGTGACCCGCACCGACGCGCGCGAAAGCCGGCCGGAGTGGAGCCGCGACGGCAACCTCGTGTTCCGCGCCGGCAACGACTGGTACCAGTGGCGCGCCGGCCAGGGCGTCAGCCAGGCCGCGCTGGTGCTGGCCGAAAAGGACCCCGGCAAGGCGCCGGAGTCCGACGACCTGCGCGACCGCCAGCTGCGCTACATCGAGACCCTGCGCGAGGATCGCGACCAGCGCGACGCGGTGCGCGAGCAGGAACGCGCCTGGCGCGACAGCGACCCCACCCGCGCGCCGGCCACCGCCTACCTGGGCGAGGACGTCGTCATCGACGACAGCGCGCTGTCGCCCGATGGGCGTTGGCTGCTGGTGGTGACCGAGGCCAAGGGCGCCGACGCCGGCAAGACCGGCCAGATGCCCAAGTACGTCACCGAGTCCGGCTACGAGGAGTTCGAGGAAGTCCGCACCCGCGTCGGCCACAACGCACCGCTGCCCAACCGGCTGTGGCTGGTGGAGGTGGCGACGGCTCAGGTGACCGAGCTTGAGCTGGGCGTCCTGCCCGGGATCGACGCCGACCCGCTGGCGGCGATGCGCAAGGCCGCCGGCAAGGATCCGCTGGACGGCAACCGCGCGGTGCGCGTGGAGTCCGACGCGGGCGGCAGCGGTCCGGCCATCCACTGGACCGCAGACGGCCGTCAGGCCGCCGTGCTGCTGCGCGCGGTCGACAACAAGGACCGCTGGATCGCCACGGTCGACCCGCGCGAGGCTCGCCTGCAGCCGCGCCACCGCCTGACCGACCCGGCCTGGATCAACTGGAGCTTCAACGACTTCGGCTGGACGCCGGACAACGCGCTCTGGCTGCTTTCGGAGTCGTCCGGGCATTCCCACCTTTACCTCAGCGAGGGCGGCGGCAAACCGCGCGCGCTCACCTCCGGCGACTGGGAGGTCTCGCAGCCGCAGCTGTCGGCCGACGGCAAGCGCTTCTTCTTCACCTGCAACCGCGACTGGCCCGGCGACTACGAGGTCTGCGCGGTGGACCGCGACGGCGGCGATGTCCGCGAACTGACCGCGCTGGACGGCGTCGAGGACTTCAGCCTCTCGCCCGACGGCCGGCGCCTGCTGGTGCGCCATGCCGGCAGCTACCTGCCGCCGCAGCTGGCCGTGGTCGACGCCGCAGGCGGCGACGCGGTCGCGCTCACCGACACGCGCTCGCCCGCGTTCAAGGGACGCGACTGGATCCAGCCCGAATACGTGCAGGTGCCCAGCCAGCATGGCGCGGGGACCATCTGGGGCAAGTTCTACGGACCTGAGAACCCCGAACCGGGCCGTCGTTACCCGATCGTGATGTTCGTGCACGGCGCGGGCTACCTGCAGAACGTGCATGAGCGTTACCCGGCGTATTTCCGCGAGCAGATGTTCCATAACCTGCTCGTGCAGGAAGGCTACGTGGTGCTCGACCTGGACTACCGGGCCAGCGCCGGCTACGGACGCGATTGGCGCACCGCGATCTATCGCCAGATGGGCCACCCCGAGCTCGAGGACTACCTCGACGGCCTGGACTGGCTGGCCGAGCAGAAGCAGGGCGACCGCGACCGCGCCGGCATCTACGGCGGCAGCTACGGCGGCTTCATGACCTTCATGGCGCTGTTCCGCGAACCCGGCGTGTTCAAGGCCGGTGCCGCGCTGCGGCCGGTGACCGACTGGTCGCAGTACAACCACGAGTACACCAGCAACATCCTCAACACCCCCGAGCTCGATCCGGAGGCGTTCAAGCGCTCCTCGCCGATGGAGTACGCCGAGGGCCTGCAGGACAGCCTGCTGATCGCGCACGGCATGATCGACGACAACGTGTTCTTCAAGGACTCGGTGATGCTCACCCAGCGCCTGATCGAGCTGCGCAAGAAGGATTGGGAGCTCGCACCCTATCCGCTCGAGCGCCACGGCTTCGTGCACCCGGACAGCTGGTACGACGAATACCGCCGCATCCACGAGCTGTTCGAGCGCACGCTCAAGGGCGGCGAGTAGGTTCCGGCGATCCCGGCGCGGCGGCGGCAGCCGTCGCCCCGGGGTGGCTACGGAAAAGGCGCGTCATCCGACGCGCCTTTTCCAATGGCCTTGGCAGCGCGCGCGCCGACGACGCCGATCAGGTATCGTCCGGCACGACTTCGATCATCGAGCCGGAGACTTCCTCCCAGCTGCTGTCGGGGTCGAAGGCCTTCATGGCTTTCGCTTCAGCACCGCCACCGGGCCCCATGTCCTTCTCGAACACCACGCCCTCGTGGCTGATCATGAAACTCATGATGCCCGTGTCGCCATACTTCGCCGGCCATGCCACCAGCGCGAAGCCGCGGCTCATGTTGTCGCCCAACATGTAATCGTAGGCGCCCCCGGGGGCGGATGCGCCCTGCGAACGGAGGACATGGAACTGGTAGCCGTGCCAGTCGCCGCCCGGGGTGGCATCGCCGTAGAGCGGTCCGAGCGGGCTGAGCTCGCCGGTCGCGTCCTCGGACCAGTACAGGCCGTCGTGTTCGCCCTCGGTGCTCAGGATCTTCTGCGCATACTCGAGCACGCCATCGTCGTCCCGGTCCTTCGTTGCGTAATCGATTTGCGCATCGTGATAGGCGAGCATGGACTGCAGCGTGTTGATCTCGTTCGCCCCTATCCGACGCGCGGTGATTTCCGCGACCGCCGCCTTCGGGTCGAAATGCCATGCCCCGGATGACCTGGAAAGCGGCAGGGGCAAAGTCCAGTTGCCCTCCCCGACCACCAGGTGGGCCTTGTCGCCCTCCACCTTCAACTCATGCGCGTTCGCATAGGCCTCGAGGAAATAGTCGACGTCCGAACGATTGACGTTGTCCGTGGGGATGAAGGTGTTCCAGTCGGCGCCCAGCAGGGTCCTGAGCTTCTCGGGATCGGCCTTGTCGTTGCCGAGTGCCGCCACGAGCGCCTCGGCGGCGGCTTCGGGCGTGGGGAACGATTCCTGTGCCAGGGCCGGGGCGAGGGCGCCCAGTCCGAGCGCCACCGCGATCGCGGCAAGAAGCAGGGTCTTCGGGTTCTTCATGGGAGGCTCCTGGCTCAGCGACGACCGCGGTGGGCTTGTTGGTGCGGCGGGTGCGACGGCCGGCTGACCTGCTTGGGCGCGCTCCGCTTCTGCGGCGGTCGCTGTGCGTGGGACTGGCTGCTATGCCCCCGCGCCGCATGTGCCTTCGAGGCCTGGGGCCGGCTGGCTCCCTTGAACGCATCGTTGCGGGGCGCACTGCGTTGCGAGGCCTGGGTCCTTGCGGCCTGGCGCGCCTGCGTGTTGCTGGCGGGCTTGTTCGCCCGCTGGGCCGCCTTGGCCCGCGCCTGCTCGGGATTCGCCTTCGCGCTGCGCGCCGCGGTCTGGGCGCGATCGCGCGCCTGCGGATTGGCCTTGGCCTTGTTGGCGGCAGTCTGAGCACGCTCGCGTGCCTGCGGAGTGGCCTGTGCGCGATCAGTGGCTGCCTTCGCGCGCTCCCGCGCCTGGTCTCGGCTCCTGTCCGCGCCCGCGGCGCCCCCGGCCATGCTGCCGCGATCGCGCGCGGCTTCCTGGGCCCGCGCGCGAGCTTCGGTATTGCTGCGGGCCGGGGCCTCGATGCCGTGCTGCTGGATCGACTTGCGGGCGTTCTCCCGCTCCTGCGCACGCTTGGCATCGTCGCCACGGAACGCTTCGCGGCGTTCGCTGCCTTCCAGCTGCCGCCCGTACTGCTGGCGGCTGCGGTTGTCCCGGTAGGGCACGCCGTCGCGGTTGACGGCATTGTGGCGCCAACTATTGTCATTGAGTTCAATGCGGTTGTTGGCATTGATCCGGTTGTAGCGGTTCACGTCGACGTCGATGTAATTGCCGCCGCCATGGCCCCAGTACCCGCCGTGGTAACCCCAGTCGGGCTCGCCCCACAGCGAATCGACGACGGCCACGCCCACGCCGAACATCATCCCGTTCACCAGCGCCGAGCCGGGCTCGTAGTACCGGGGCGGGGGCGGATAGTAGGTGGGCGGATAACTCGGGTAGGGCCAGGTCCCGTAGGCCGTGGTGGGGTTGTAGCTGGGGACGTAGACGACTTCGGGATTGGACGGCTCGATGATGATCGTCTCGGTCGTGGCCGGGGCCGGGGTCGTGTCCACCGCACCGGCCGCCTCCGGCATCGGGGCGGCCTCATCGGCGGCGACCGGCGCGGCAGGCACCTGCTCGGTCGAGACGTTCTGGTACTCGTTGCTTTCCAGATTGCCCGCGTCGGCCGCCTGGTGCCGAAGCCGCTGCACCGCATCCATCACCGCATCGGGCTGGGCGAGGAAGGCATCGCCCAGGTTCTGGACCCAGGCCGGGTCCTGGCCCAGGGTCGCCAGCGCCTGCGGGAAGGCCACCAGCGACTGCACGCTGGGGTCCCAGGGCTGCCCGGCCACCGCTTTCACCGCGTCGTCGCCGCTGGCGTCGGGATGGGCCTCGGACCACTTGGCCGCATCGGCGACATCGCCCGGGTAGGTCGACGCCATCAGGACCTGCGCCAGCAAGGGATCGGGATAAAGCGCGATCGGCGCGACCATCTGGTCGAGTTCGGCCTGGCTGAAAACGGCTTCGACCGGGGCCGTGGCCGGCGGCACCTCGGCATCCGTGCCTGCTTGCGCGCTGGCGGGCGCCGCGGGCGCGGGGGGCGCCGGGTCGGGTTCCTTCGAGCAGGCACCCAGGCCAACCAGTACCACGGCCATCGCGAGCGTGAGGGTCAGGCGCATGATGCGATCTCCATACGTTGGGTCGGGCCACCGGACCGGCTGGCCAGGGAGTTACTTTCCCTTCACGCATGTTTGGAGAACGTGAACCCCGCGCCGGCCTCGAGGCCCGCCACGTGAAAACGCCCCGGACACCAGGGCGGCGCGGGGCGTTGTCGGCATCCAGTGGCCGGCGCGACGCTGTCGACCGGACAGCGCTACCAGACCACCTCGGCCATCGAGCAGTTCAGGCCCGAGCCGATGCCCAGCAGGGCGACGCGGTCGCCCTTCTTCAGGCGACCCATCTCACGCAGCTTGCTCAGCACGATCGGCACCGAGGCCGGGCCGATGTTGCCGTGCTCGTTGAAGATCGTCAGGACCTTCTTCGGGTCGATGCCGAACGCCTTCACGAAGGCCTTGGTGTGGACCTGGCTGACCTGGTGGATGACGAACTCGTCCATCTCCTCGGCCACCCAGCCCAGCGCACTGCGGGCGGCGATCCAGGTCTTCTGCGCGAGCTTGAGGCCCTCGCTGAGCAGCAGGCGGGTGTCGGTGACCATGCGGTCGAGGTTGCCGCGGCACAGGCCGTTCCACTGCGTGGCGGCACGGGTCACGCCGCCGCGGTAGCGCGGCGCGCCCGGGGCCAGCTCGGCACGGGCCAGGACCATCGCCGCCGCGCCGCAACCCAGGGTCAGCGTGGCGAGCTCGTTGCGGAACATTTCCTCGGTCGCGTCCGGCGAGGACAGGCGCTCGAGGGTCTTGTCGTAGGCCAGCCCGGCGGTCTCGCCATCGACGACCAGGGCGTAGTCGATCTCGCCGCGTTCGATCATGCGGCTGGCGATGTCCATGCCGTTGATGAAGGCGAGGCAGGCGTTGGCGACGTCGAAGTTCTGGCAGTTCTCGGACAGCTTGAGGTTGCCGCTGACGATGCTGGCCGTGGACGGCTCCAGGTAGTCGCGGCTGACCGAGGTGTTGACCAGCAGGCCGACGCGGTCGGGCTCGATGCCGGCGTCGGCCAGGGCCTTGACGCCAGCCAGCGTGGCCGCGTCGGAGGCCAGCATGTCGCCGTCCCACAAGCGGCGCGCATGGATGCCGGCGATGTCCTTCAACACGTCGGTGCGGATGCCGAGGCGGTCGAGGGTCGGCTTCAGCCGCGCATTGATTTCATCCGAGCTCAGTCGACGCGGTGCGTCGATGTGGGCAAGGCCGGCGATGGCAACGTGTTGGAACAGCATGGCGGCAGCTACCAAAAACGGAAAAGCGCGCCAGCATACCGCGTTGGCACCGCGCTTGCATCCGCCACCGAATGGGGGCGGAAAATGGAACTCAGCCGCCCAGCGGGTAGGTGTGGGCCGTCCCGCCGCCCGCGTCAGCGCCGGCCGGGGCGGCGACGCGTGCACTGCCGCCGCAACGGTAGCCGGCGAAGCGCTGCTCGCCGTCGACCGGCTCGCCCAGCGGCTGGATGGTATCGGCGCCCAGGCCGGGTCCCTCGTTGCGGGCCAGGGTCTCGAGCTCCTCGCGCACGCGCAGCGGGTTGCGGTCGTAGAACGCCACGCTGTCCTTCACCGAGACGCTGATCTCGCCGAGCTTCTGGCAGCCGGAGGGGGCCGCGCCGGCGCTGATCACGCGCACCGCGCTGGCGCCCGGCGCCATGTGCACCCAGGTGCAGCCGGCGAGGCCGCTTGAGAGGACGAGGACGCTGGCGAGGGCGGGAAGCAGGTGTCGACGCATGGCTTTGGGTTCCCCTGGCTGGATCGGGGCGCGCGGGCGCCCCCGGAAAATGAGGACAGGGCGCCTTGGCGCCCTGCGTTGGGTGTCGCCGGCCCAGTGATACAGGCCGGCACCCTCCCCGCCGCTGAACGGCGGGGAGGCGACGGGACTACTTGCGCGGCGTGCCGTCGGCGTCCAGCACCTGGACATCGCCGAGCCCCAGCGCGCGGATCGGCGCTTCGATCTTCCCGAGATCGCCGACCACGACCCAGGTCAGCCCGGCCGGGTCGATCGCCTTGGCCGCCTCGGCCACCTGGGCCGGGGTCATCGCCTGGATCTCGGCGTTGCGGCGGACGATGTAGTCGTCGGGCCGGTCGTAGCGCACGATGCCGCCGATGGTGCCCATCACCGACCCCGCGGTTTCGTATGCACCCGGCAGGCTGCGGCTCTCGTTGGCCTTGATGCGGTCGATCTCGGCGGGGGTCGGCGGCGCCTTGCCGCTGACGTACTCGCTGATCTCGCGCTGCATCTCGGCCAGGGCCTCGGCGGTCTTGTCGATCTGCACCGGCGCCAGGGCCAGCCACGGCCGCTGGCCGAGCGCGTTGGTCAGCACGGTGCGGGCACCGTAGGACCAGTGCTTGTCCTCGCGCAGGTTCATGTTCAGGCGCGCGACGAACGAACCGCCGATCACTTCGTTGGCCATCTGCAGCAGGGTCTCGCCATCACTGCCGGTGGGCGGCATCAGCTCGCCGGCGAAGATGTTGGCCTGCACCGCGCCGGGCTGGTCGATCAGGAAGACCTTGGCCTTGGCCGGCCGGGCCACCTCGGCCACCTCGGGTACCGAAGGCGCGTCACCGGCGCCGGACCAGTCGCCCAGGTGGCGGTCGAGGACGGGCACGATCTGCTTGAGCGTGGTGTCGCCGACCACGATCAGGGTCGCGCCCTCCGGGCGCACCCAGGCCTGGTGGTAGGCGGTCAGGTCGTCACGGCCCAGCGAGGCGATGGAGGCTTCGGTGCCCGAACCGCTGAACGGAATGCCGTAGGGATGGTCGGCACCGTACAGCAGCGGCGGCAGGACGCGCAGCGCGGCCGAGTTGGGGCTGGCCTTCTCCTGCTTGATGCCGGCAATCCAGCTGGCCTTGACCCGCTCGATCTCGGCCGCGTCGAAGCGCGGTGCGCGCAACATGGTCGCGAACAGCTCGAGCGAGGGCTCCACGTTCTCCTTCAGCGCCGACAGGTAGGCACTGCCGCCGTCGAGCGACGCGCTGGCGCCCAGGTTGGCGCCGAGCGATTCGGCGCGGTCGCGGAAGGTCAGCGCGTCGTAATCGCCCGCGCCTTCGTCGAGCATGCTCATGGCGAAGCTCGAGGCGCCCAGCTTGCCGCCGGCATCGGCCTTGTAGCCGCCGCCGAACTCATAGCTGAACTGCACGACGGGGATGTCGTGGCGCTCGGCCAGGATCACCCGGGTGCCGTTCTTGAGCTCGGCCCGCTGCAACTCGGGGAACTTCAGGCTCGGGAACTCGGTGGGCATCGGCACGCCGGCACTGCGGTCGACGCCGTCACCGCTGGTGCGGTACTTCGGATCGACCGCGGGGGTCGCGAACGGCGCCGGTGTCTCGGCCGGCTCCTCGGCCAGCGGGCTGCGCTCGCCGGGTTCCACGACCAGGGTGTGCGAGCCCTCGCCCAGCCACGTGCGGCCCACTGCCTGCACGTCGGCACCGGTGGTCGCCGCGACGTTGGCCAGCGACTCGCGGAAGCAGCCCGGGTCACCCTCGTAGACCGCGCACTCGGCCAGCGCGTCGGCCTTGCCGCCGAAGCCGCCGATGCGCTCGATGCCGCGGATGAAGCCGGCGCGCGACACCGTCTTGGCCTGGGCGAGCTCGGCCGCGGTCGGCCCCTCCTGGACCAGCCGGTCCAGCTCCTCGTCGATGATGGCCTCCACGCGGGCGACGTCCACGCCTTCCTTCACGTTGACCATCACCAGGAAGTTGGAACCCAGCTGGGAGCCATAGGCCCCGGTGCTGACGCTGTCGGCCAGCTTGTCGCCGTGCACCAGGCGCTTGTCCAGGCGCGAGGACGCGCTGCCGCCGAGCACCTGCGACAGGACCTGCAACTGGTCGAGGTCGCGGGTGCCGATCTGGGAGACGTTCCAGGCGCGGTAGATGCGCGCCTGCGGCACCTTGTCCTGCATCACCTCGCGGGTGTCGGCCGGGCGCCGGGCGACGTCGACCGCCGGCTGCGCCATGGTCGGGCCGGCCGGGATGTCGCCGAAGTACTTCGCGACCTTGGCCTTGGCGGTGGCGACGTCGATGTCGCCGGCCAGCACCAGCACCGCGTTGTTGGGGCCGTACCAGGTGCGGAACCAGGTCTTCACGTCCTCCAGCGAGGCCGCGTTGAGGTCGTTCATCGAGCCGATCGTGCTGTGGTGGTACGGGTGGCCCTTGGGATACAGCGCGCGGCCGAGCTTCTCCCAGACCTGGCCGTAGGGCTGGTTCTCGCCTTGGCGCTTCTCGTTCTGGACCACGCCGCGCTGCTCGTCGAGCACCTTCTGGTCGATCGCGCCGAGCAGGTGGCCCATCCGGTCGGACTCCATCCACAGCGCCATGTCCAGTGCGGTGGTGGGCACGTTCTGGAAGTAGTTGGTGCGGTCGGAATTGGTGGTGCCGTTCATGTCGGTCGCGCCGACCAGCTCGAAGGGCTCGAAGTACTCGCCGCGGTGGTTCTCCGAGCCGTTGAACATCAGGTGCTCGAACAGGTGCGCGAAGCCGCTGCGGCCGGCCGGCTCGTCCTTGCTGCCCACGTGGTACCAGATGTTGACCGCCACGATGGGGGCCTTGCGGTCGGTGTGCACGATCACGCGCAGCCCGTTGGGCAGGGTGAACTCCTCGTAGGGGATGTCGACGCGCGCGCCGGCCGCGGCCTGCGACGGGGCGGGCATGCCCCCGGCGAAGCCGCCCAGGGCGGTAGCCAGGGCAACGGCCAGCACGCCGCGCCCGAGGAGGCGGCGACCGCTGCCATGGGCATGGCGGGTGGAGGTGGAAACCGGAGCAGTGCGCGCACCGCGGACAACAAAACTCATGGACATCTCCCCTTCGTACTTGATGGTGGCACGGCGCCCACCATGGCGCCGGACATGGATGACAACGCATCATCCTAGCCCACCCCCCCCTTGCCGCCGTGGGCCACAAGTCCCGGCCGCGCACACCCCGCCTGCACCCGGGTCGTGCTTGCATGGTCGCGCGGGCCACGCCGCGCCGTCCCCGGAGGACACCATGCCCACGCCCCGACGCTGCCTGGTCACCGGCGCCAACCGTGGCCTGGGCCTGGCCTTCGTCCAGCACCTGCTGGCCGGCGGCGACGACGTGGTCGCCACCTGCCGGCAACCGGGGCGCGCCGCCGCCCTGAATGCCCTGGTCGGCGAACATCCCGGTCACCTGCACCTGCTGCCGCTGGAGCTTCGCGAGCCGCGCTCGATCGAGGCCCTCGCGCACGAACTGCCGCTGGTCTGCGACGGCCTGGACCTGCTGGTCAACAATGCCGGGGTGCTGCATTCGGGCGAGCGCTTCGGCAGCGTGCCGGCCGCCAACCTCGACGACAGCTTCCGCAGCAACGCCAGCGGTCCGTTCCTGCTCACCCAGGCCTTGTCGAAACAGCTGGCCGCGGGCGCGCGGGTGGCCAACCTGTCGTCGTCATGGGGGTCGATCACCTCGCTGGAAGCCTTCCGCACCCCGACCTACGCGATTTCCAAGGCCGCGCAGAACATGGTCACCGCCCTGCTCGCGCGCGCCTTGGCCGACCGCGGCATCGTGGTGCTGGCGCTCAACCCCGGCTGGGTCCGGACCGAGATGGGCGGCGCCCACGCTGAACTGTCCCCCGACGAGGCGGTCGCCGGGCTGCTTGAGGTGATCGACGGCGCCGGCATGGCGGACAGCGGACGCTTCCTCGACTGGCGGGGCGAAGACGTACCATGGTGACGTCCTGACCCAGGCCCGCAGGGCCTCCACCTGCTCCCGCGTTTCGCGCCCACCGCCCCCCGGAGCTTTCCGGATGGCTCGTGCGGCACCGCGCGCGGCGGAACACGCGATGTTCGACGTCATCCTCTTCCAGCCCGAAATCCCGCCCAACACCGGCAACGTGATCCGCCTGTGCGCCAACACCGGTGCCCGCCTGCACCTGGTCGCGCCACTGGGCTTCTCCCTGGAGGACAAGCAGCTGCGCCGCGCCGGCCTGGACTACCACGAGTACGCCAGCGTGCAGGTGCACGAAGGCCTGGACGCGGCACTGGCGACGATCGCGCCGCCGCGCCTGTTCGCGCTCAGCACCCGCGGCCGGACGCGCTTCGACGCGCCGCGTTACGCCGCAGGCGACGCCTTCCTGTTCGGCCCCGAGACCCGGGGACTGCCCGACGCGGTACTCGACGCCCTGCCGCCGGACCAGCGCCTGCGCCTGCCCATGCGCCCCGGCAACCGCAGCCTCAACCTGTCCAACAGCGTCGCGGTGGTGGTGTTCGAAGCCTGGCGCCAACACGGCTTCGACGGCGGCGCCTGAGCCCTTCGACTTCCTCGACTTCGGGGGCCCCGCCTACTACACCTTCGACCTGCCGTGACGGGTGGGGCGTACGGGCGGGCCTGGGCAAGCGGTTTCACGCGACCCTGAACAGCAGCAATAGTTCCTGAACCTCTCGGTTCATAATTAAGCCTGAATTGGGTTTCGCTGCGGATACTGGCTCGCACCGGGATGTGAAGGTTCCCCCGATACGACCGCCGCCCGGGCCATAACCCAAAAAAAGAGGCTGAGTCCTTATGAAGCGTTCCACCCTTTCCAAGCTTGCCGCCCTGAGCCTGATCGCCGCCGTTCCGTTCGCCGCCTCCGCGGCCGAGGGCGTGTCCTACAACTATGTCCAGGGCGGTTACATCGCCACCGATACCGACAATGGCGACGCCGACGGCTGGGCCATCGAGGGATCCGGCGCGATCGCGCCGAATTTCCACGTCTTCGGCAAGTACAGCAACCAGGAATTCGAGAATTCCAACTTCGATTTCGACCAGTGGAAGCTGGGCGTCGGCTACAACCACGAGATCAACCGCAGCGTCGACCTGCTGACCCGCGTCGCCTACGAGAAGTTCGACGCCGGCTACGGCTTCGACTATGACGGCTGGAGCGTCGAGGCCGGCGTGCGTGGCGCGTTCAGCCCCCATTTCGAGGGCTATGCCCTGGCCGGCTACGAAGATTACGAAGCGTCCGACGGCGACTTCTACGGCCGCGTCGGCGCCAACGCCAAGTTCAACCAGAACTGGAGCATCAACGGCGACGTCAAGTTCGCCGACGGCGACACCGAGTGGTTCGTCGGCCCGCGCTACACGTTCTGAGACCCCGCGCGCCCCTCCGGGGGCGCGCCACCGCGCAACACATCGCCTTGGATCTCTCTCTCCCCCGAAACATCGCGATGCTGGGCCCGGCCACTGGCCGGGCCTTTTTTTTGCCTGCGGTCCGGCGATTTGCCTGGATTCCCGGACGACCGTTGTCGGGCATCCGCGCGAGACCCCGCTCCACCGTCCCTGCGGACACTGGATGCAACCCCAACACACCGTCATCCCAGCGAACGCTGGGATCCAGCCTTTCCGGCTGGAACGGCCGGCCAGCGTCACGACAGGCGAAGGCGAGGCGCATCGAAAGATACATACGGGTTGTTGCCAACGCAGGAGACCAAGAGCTGGATCCCAGCGTTCGCTGGGATGACGGCGCAGGGTCGGGACCGAGGTTGCCCGGTTCGGCCGGGCGGCATTCCCCGGACTTGGGTGAAGAACCAATAAAAAGCCCCGCAGGCAGGGGGGCCGGCGAGACTGGGGAACGGCGCTTGGGGAGCGGCAGTCCCGTAGGGTGCAATAAGCGAAGCGCATTGCACCATTTCCGCGCACCACCGCCGGCGACCCGATGCAGCCCCCCGCGACGCGGCCTCGGCAGCCCGTCGCGAATCGCGGGCAATAAAAAGCCCCGCAGGCAGGGGGGGCCGGCGGGGCTGGGGAACGGCGCCTGGGGAGGGGCAGACCGTTCCGGGGGATCACTCCAGGGGAGGGGAGAGATCAGCGACAGGCGTTGCACCTGTCGCGATATATATGACCATTCCGAGCATGGATGGTTCGTGAAGATTGGGGTTAAGAAATTGTTGGATTCAGAGACGGTTCACCCTGTATTTCAGGGCCTGCGCACGCTGTCTCCGTACTGTGCCGCATCGGTCTTCCTGAACGGGCGCGACGGCGGTTTCCATGCACTTAGTGCGCTTCTTCCCAGTTCATGCCGACGCCGCTGTCGACGACCAGCGGGACGCGCAATTCGGCCGCCCGGCACATCCGGCGCGTGACTTCGTCCAGCAACGTCTCGACGAAACCCTCGTCGACCTCGAAAACGAGTTCGTCGTGCACCTGCAACACCGTCAGCGCGCGCTCGGCATGCCCCTCCAGCCAGCCGTGGATGTCGATCATGGCCCGCTTGATGATGTCGGCGGCCGTCCCCTGCATCGGCGCATTGATCGCGGCACGCTCGGCGCCGGCGCGCAGGCCCTGGTTGCGGGCCCCGATGTGCTCCAGGTAGAGGCGGCGGCCGAACACGGTTTCCACGTAGCCCTGTTCGCGCGCCTGGGCGCGGGTGCGGTCCATGAAATCGCGCACGCCCGGGTAGCGGCCGAAGTACAGGGCGATGTAATCCTGCGCCTCGCCGCGGGAGACGCCGAGCTGCTTGGCCAGGCCGAACGCGCTCATGCCGTACATCAGGCCGAAGTTGATCGCCTTGGCGGCGCGCCGCTCGTTGGGCTCGACCGCGTCGATGGCCTTGCCGAACACCTCGGCCGCGGTCGCCTTGTGGATGTCCGCGCCGGAGGCGAAGGCCTGCACCAGGCCTTCGTCGCCCGACAGGTGGGCCATGATCCTAAGCTCGATCTGCGAATAGTCGCAGGCGACGATGCGCCGTCCCGGCGGCGCCACGAAGGCGGTGCGGATGCGGCGGCCGTCGTCGGTGCGGATCGGGATGTTCTGCAGGTTCGGCTCGCTGGACGCCAGGCGGCCGGTCGCCGCGCCGGCCTGGTGGTAACTGGTGTGCACGCGGCCGGTCCCGGGATTGACCATCTCCGGCAGCTTCTCGGTGTAGGTGTTGCGCAGCTTGTTCAGCCCCCGGTACTCGAGGATCACGCGCGGCAGTTCGTGCTGGTCGGCGATCGCTTCGAGCGCCTCCTCGTTGGTGCTCGGCTGGCCCTTGGGCGTCTTCACCAGCGCCGGGAGGCCCAACTCGTCGAACAACAGGGCGCCCAGCTGCTTGGGCGAGTCGAGGTTGAAGCTGCGACCGGCCAGCTCGGTGGCTTTCTGCTGGGCCGCGAGCATGCGCTTGCCCAGGTCGGCCGACTGCCGCCGCAGTTCGTCGCCGTCGATCATCACGCCATTGGCCTCGATGCGCTCCAGGACGCGCACCAGCGGCATCTCGATGTCGCGGTAGACCTGCTCGAGCGCCGGCACCTCCGCCAGCCTGGGACCCAGCACCTGGTGAAGCCGCAGGGTCACGTCCGCGTCCTCGGCCGCGTAGCGGGTGGCGTCGTCCAGCGCCACCTGCGAGAACGGGATCGCCTTGGCGCCCTTGCCGGCCACGTCGGCGTACTTGATGGTCTCGTAGCCCAGGTAGCGCTGCGCCAGCGAATCCATGTCGTGGCGCGTCGCGGTGGCGTTGAGGACGAAGCTCTCGAGCATGGTGTCGTCGGCGTAGCCCTGGACGTCGACGCCATGCCGGCGCAGGACGTGCAGGTCGTACTTGCCGTGTTGGCCGATCTTGCCCGTGCCGGCATCGGCCAGCACCGGCCGCAGCGCATCCAGCACCACGTCCATCCCCAGCTGGGCGGGTGCGCCGGGGTAGTCGTGCGCGAGCGGCACGTAGCAGGCGCTGCCGGCGCTCACGGCGAAGCTCAGCCCGACCAGGCGCGCGCGCATGGGATCGAGCGAATCGGTCTCGCAATCGAAGGCGAAGGCGCCGGCCGCCTCGAGCTTCGTGCGCCAGGCCTCCAGCTGCGCCGGCTCGGTGACGCATTCGTACTCGCCGGGCGCCGCCAGGGCCGGGTCTGGGGCCTCGGGCGCGGCCGTGCTACTGCGCGCATGGCCGGCGGCCGTGTTGCGCATGCCGGCCACCTCGGCGCTGGCCTGGGCATCGGCCGCGGCGTCGCCGCCCTCGAGCTCGCGCAGGGCCTGCTTGAAGCCGTAGCGCGCGTACAGCACGCGCAGGGCGTCGGTGTCCGGCGCGCGCAGGCCCAGGTCGGTGGGCGTGCTGTCGAGGGCGACGTCGGTCTTGATCGTCACCAGGGTGCGGTTGAGCGGCAGGCGGTCGAGCGCTTCGCGCAGGTTCTCGCCGATCTTGCCCTTGATGCCCGGCGCGTTCTCGATGACGCCGTCGAGGCTGCCATATTCGCCCAGCCACTTGGCCGCGGTCTTGGGACCGCACTTGGTGACGCCGGGGACGTTGTCCACCGCATCGCCCATCAGCGCCAGGTAGTCGACGATCTGGTCGGGACGCACCCCGAACTTGTCGACCACCGCCTGCTCCGAATCCATGCGGCTGCCGCTCATCGTGTTGACGAGGTGGACGTGTGGCCCGACCAGCTGGGCGAAGTCCTTGTCGCTGGTGGAGATGGTGACCTCGATGCCGCGGGCGGCGGCCTGCTGGGCCAGGGTGCCGATGACGTCGTCGGCTTCCACGCCCGGGACGCGCAGGATCGGCATGCCGAGCGCCTCGACGATGTCGCACATCGGCTGCACCTGTGCGCGCAGCTCGTCGGGCATGGGCGGACGGTTGGCCTTGTAGTCGGCGTACAGGTCGTCGCGGAAGGTCTTGCCGGGGGCGTCGACCACGAAACTGACGTAGTCGGGCTTTTCCTTGAGCGTGGCGCGCAGCATGTTGACCACCCCGAACAGCGCGCCGGTCGGCTCGCCGGCGTCGTTGCTCAAGGGCGGGAGCGCGTGGAACGCGCGGTAGAGGTAGCTGGAGCCGTCGATCAGGACGAGGCGGGGCGTGGTGTCGGTCATGCGGCGATTCTACGCCCGGTGCCCGCCCGGTCGGGCCCCGCGGATGGTCGCTACGCGGGACGCGTCCACTTCACGTGCGCGCGCGGCGGCGTATGCTGGCGCCATCGCATCGGCGCGCGGCCCCGAGCCGCCCGGCCCCCGACCAACACGACCCAAGGACCCGTCATGCGCATCGCCCTGCCCGCCCTGCTCGCCCTGTCCCTTGCCGCCTGCGCCAGCGGCGGCGGCTACGGCGCCGACCCCACCGCCAACCTGGCCAATCCGGAAGTCATCCGCAGCGAACAGCCCAACGGCGACGTGATCGAGGAATACCGGGTCAACGGACGCCTGCAGGTGGTCAAGGTCACGCCCGCGCGTGGCCCGGTCTACTACCTGGAAGACCGCGACGGCGATGGCCGCCCGGACAACGGCGAGACCGTGTCGCCCGTGCTGTGGAAACTCTTCGAGTGGGATTGAGGCGAAACCTCGCCACTCGACGCTGAGCACCCCCGGAAAGCGGAATGCCGACGCGGGGCGTCGGCATTCCGGGGACGGCGGCCCCGGGCGAGCGCCGGGACCGCGGCTGCGAAGGCGCGCTACGCGCCTTCGGCACGCATCAGAGCGCGGCGTCCTTGAGCTTCTTCAGCGGACGCACCTTCACCTTGACGGTGGCGGGCTTGGCAGCGAAGACCTGCTCTTCCTTGGTGAAGGGGTTGATGCCCTTGCGCTTGGGCTTGGCCGGCACCTTGACCGAGGTGATCTTCAGCAGGCCCGGCAGGGTGAACGAACCCGCGCCCTTCTTGCTGATCGAACCGGCGACGGTGTTCTCCAGCGATGCCAGCACGGCACGCACGTCCTTGGCGGCCACGCCCGACGCGTCGGCGATGTGCGCGACCAGGCCCGACTTGGTCAGGGCTTCCTTGATCGGCTTCGGCGCGGCCGGCTTGGCGGCGGCCGCCTTCGGCGCGGCTTTCTTTACGGCTTTCTTTGCAACAGTCTTCTTGGCCATGCGTGTCCCCTGGTGGGTAATGGTGTTGGGTATGCCTGGAATCCCCCGGCAACCGGAATGTAGGGCAAGCCCGGCGCCACGCCAAGCGGTCGTGCACCAAAAAACGCCTGAAATCGGCCAATAATCGAAAAAAAGTCGAAAAAGCCCCGGCTCAGGCCGGCTGCAGGTTGGCGTAGGCGAGCACCAGCCACTTGCTGCCGGCCTCGTCGAAGTTGACCTGGACCCGGGCATGCGCCCCGCTGCCCTCGTAGTCGATGACGGTGCCGCTACCGAACCTGGGGTGCGTCACGGAGGCGCCGAGAGGGATCGAAGGCCCTTCGATGGCGGCATGGCCCATGGCCCGCCTGGGCCGTGCCGACGCCATGGGGCGCGACACCTGCACCTTGGGCCGCACCTCGTGCAGGAGCGCCGGCGGGATCTCGCGCAGGAAGCGCGAGGGCATGCCGAACATGTCCATGCCGTGGATGCGCCGGCTCTCGGCATAGCTGAGCACCAGCTTCTCGCGCGCGCGCGTGATGCCCACGTAGGCCAGCCGCCGCTCCTCCTCCAGGCGACCGGATTCCTCGGTCGACTTGCTGCTCGGGAACAGGCCTTCCTCCAGTCCGCCCAGGAACACCAGCGGGAACTCCAGGCCCTTCGCGCTGTGCAGGGTCATCAGCTGCACGCCGTCCTCGCCGGCCTGCGCCTGCCCCTCGCCGGCCTCCAGCGAGGCATAGCTCAGGAACGCGACCAGTTCGGGCATCGCCGCCGCGTCCTCCTCGTCGGCGCGCACGAAGCGCGAGGCCACCGAGACCAGCTCGTCGAGGTTGTCGGTGCGCGAGTCGAGCTGCCCGCGCGATTCGTTGGCGTAGTGCTCGCGCAGGCCCGAACGCGCGAGCACATGGTCGACCTTCTCCGGCAGCGGCATGTCCGCCAGCTCCGCGTCCAGCGTGTCGATCAGCTGCACGAAGGCCGCCAGCGCGTTGCGCGCGCGTGCGGCAAGGCCGCTCTCGACGCTGATCCGCTGCGCCGCGTCCCACAGCGGCAGCCGGTCGGCGCGGGCGCGCTTGCGCACCTCGTCCAGCGTGCGCTCGCCGATGCCGCGGGTGGGGGTGTTGACCGAGCGCTCGAAGGCGGCGTCGTCGGCGCGGTTGGACACCAGCCGCAGGTAGGCCAGGGTGTCCTTGATCTCGGCGCGCTCGAAGAAGCGAAGGCCGCCGTAGACGCGGTACGGCACCTGTTCGGCAAGCAGGGTCTCTTCGAACACGCGCGACTGCGCATTGCTGCGATAGAGGATCGCGACGTCGCCATGGCTGCCGCCGTCGCGCACCCACTGCTTGAGGCGCTCGACCACGAAGCGCGCCTCGTCCATCTCGTTGTAGGCAGCGTAGAGGTCGATCGGTTCGCCGCTGCCGGTGTCGGTCCACAGCTTCTTGCCGAGGCGGTCGGGATTGTGCGCGATCACCGCGTTGGCGGCATCGAGGATGTTCGCGCTGGAGCGGTAGTTCTGCTCCAGGCGGATCGTGCCGGCGCCCTCGAAGTCGCGCAGGAAGCGCTGCATGTTCTCGACCTTGGCGCCGCGCCAGCCGTAGATCGACTGGTCGTCGTCGCCGACCACGAAGACCTGGCCTTCCTCGCCGGCCAGCACGCGCACGAAGGCGTACTGGATGGCGTTCGTGTCCTGGAACTCGTCGACGAGGATCTGGCGGAAACGATGGCGGTAGTGCGCCAGCAGGGCCGGGTTGTCGCGCAGCAGCTCGTGCGCGCGCAACAGCAGTTCGGCGAAGTCGACCAGGCCGGCGCGATCGCAGCGCTCCTGGTAGGCCGCGTAGACCTTGCGCATCACGTCGGCCCATTCGTCCTGGCCGCCCTGCAGGTGTTGCGGGCGGCGGCCTTCGTCCTTCTGCGCGTTGATCCACCAGGTGATCTGCCGCGGCGGGAAACGGGTGTCGTCGAGTTCCAGCGCCTGCACGACCCGCTTGACCAGGCGCAGCTGGTCGTCGGAGTCCAGCACCTGGAAGGTCTCCGGCAGCTTTGCCTCCTGCCAGTGCAGGCGCAGCAGGCGATGGGCAAGGCCGTGGAAGGTACCGATCCACATGCCGCGCGCGCCGTGTGCCAGCTGCGCGTCGACGCGCGCGCGCATCTCGCCGGCGGCCTTGTTGGTGAAGGTCACCGCGAGGATGCCGTGGGTCGGCACGGCGAAGACTTCGTTCAGCCAGGCAATGCGGTGGGTGAGGACGCGGGTCTTGCCGGAACCGGCGCCCGCGAGGACCAGATAGTGGCCGGGAGGCGCGCTGACGGCCTCGCGCTGGGCCGGGTTCAGCCCGTCGAGCAGGTGGGAAACATCCATCGCGCCATTGTACGCTGCGGGCATGGACGCGCCGCTGCGACCGCTCGCATGGAATCGCCCGCGCTTGCATGGGTGGGCCTGCGGGTGGCCCTGCCTGTGGGCCTTGCTCGCAGGGGCGGCACCGGCCTGGGCCGGGGATGCGTCGCCTGCCGGCAATGCGACCGTGCAGGCAAGGGTGCTGGACCTGCGCGGGGGCGAGCTGCGGATCGAGCTCCCCGACGCGCCCCCCGCGCGGCGACGGATGCTGCAGGCGTGGGTCGACGAAGTCGCCGCGGGCATCCCGGCGACGTTCGGTCGCTGGCCGCTGGAACGCGCGTGGGTCCGGATCGTCGAGATCGACAGCCGCGACCGCAGTCCCGTGCCCTGGGGCCAGACCCAGCGCGGCGGCGCGTCGCCCGGCGTGCTGCTGTACGTGCGCGAGGATGCAGGCCTGGCCGAACTGCGCGGCGACTGGACCGCGACCCACGAGTTCGCGCACCTCTTCCATCCCTACCTCGGCCGGGAAGGCCGCTGGCTGGCCGAAGGCTTGGCGAGCTACTACCAGAACGTGGTCCGCGCCCGCGCCGGCATGATGGCCCCGCGCGAGGCCTGGCGCGAGCTGGACGCCGGGTTCCGCCGCGGCGAGCGCGACACCCGCGCCGGTCCACTGGCGTCGGCCGCTCGCGGGGAGACCATGCGCGTGTACTGGGCCGGCGCGGCGTTCTGGCTGGAAGCCGACCTCGCCCTGCGCAGGCACGGGCAGGACCTCGAGGGCGTGCTGGCGGCCCATGCCGCGTGCTGCCTGGCGACCGCGCCCGCGCGCGACCCCGGGGGCTTCGTCGCCGCACTCGATCGCATCGCCGGGACGTCGCTGCTGGCGCCCCTG
>NZ_VICE01000005.1 GCF_006546775.1 Marilutibacter aestuarii | reverse complement strand
CACGGCCTGCGCGGCCGCGTCCTGCACCGAGACCGCGCCTGCGGTGAAGCCCGGCAGGCTGGCCACCGCGAGCGTGCCTTCCACGCGCAGCGCATCGGCGAGGTCGGGGTCGGGGCGCGCTTCGATGCCGGCGGCGGCTAGGCGCTCGCGGTAGGCATCGCGGTCGCCCTGCTGGCGGTTGACGCGCAGCCACAGGGGCGGCGGCGCCACGCTCTCGGCGAAGATCGCCGCGGCATGCGACGGCCAGTCGGCACGGATCCGCTCGCGCAGCCAGTCGGGCCAGTCGGCCTCGGGCGAGCCCGGGGGCAGGCCTTCGCGCTGGGCGCGGCGCAGCAGGGCGTTGACCAGGCCGGCCTGGTGCCGGCGACCGAGCACGCGCGCGGCCTCGACGGTCGAGGCGACGGCGGCGTGTGCCGGCAGGCCCAGCGGATCGAGCTGCGCGAAGCCGACGAACAGCAGGGTCTTCAGTTCGCCGTCGCGGCGCCCCGGCGGCTTCGGCATCCAGTTCGACAGGGCCGCTTCGAAGCGCCCCGGCTGGCGCAGCACGGCGAAGCACAAGGTTTCCACGAGCGCGCGGTCGCGGGGGTCCTCGAGGGTGGGCAGGGACTTGGCGAGCTCCACCCGGAGGGAGCGGCCGCGCAGGAGCACGGCATCGAGCACGCGCGCCGCGACGGCGCGTGGACGGGCGCCGGCGGCACTGGGGGAAGGGGCGGTCATGCCGTCATTGTCGGCGATCGCCGCCCCCGTGTCGCCCGGTCGTGGACCGGGCGGCGACGCGGCTTATTTCGCGGCGAAGGCGTGCTGCAGGTCGACGCCCTGGAACGCGGGCGGCGCCTCGCCCTGGGTCACGAAGCGGTAGAGCGCGGCCGAGTAGACGCCGCTGAGCGCCGCCTGGTAGATGCCCATCAGCAGGATCGCGGCGACGAAGACGACGGCCACCCCGATCGCGGCCGCCACCGAGGCCTGCGCCGCGAAGAAGGTGCAGGCCACGCCCAGCAGGACCAGGACCAGGGTCATGAGGCCGAACACGAGGCCGATGCCGACCTGGCCGATGGCGCTCTCGCCCCAGGTGCGCTTGAGCAGGTTGACGCTGCTCTTGAGCGCATCGACCGGCCCGACGTCGGTGCTGACCAGGATCGGCACCACCAGGAAGGTCGCCAGCGTCCACATCGCGCCCAGGCCGCTGCCGATGAGGCGGACGAGGAAGTTGTTCTCGCGGTTCTTCAGCGCGCCCAGCAACATGCCCACGGTGGCGGCGATGGCGGCGTAGCCCAGGATCGCGCCGAAGCGCGAGCGGGCCGCTTGGAAGCCATCGGCCAGCGTCGGGTCGCCGCCGTCCAGGCGGATCATCGCCGCGCCGACCAGGGCGCAGTTGAAGAAGATGATCACGGTGTACTGGCAGAAATAGAACAGGAAGCCCCAGAACGCACTGATCGCGGTCAGGCCGTTGTCGAAGATGCCCAGCGCGAAGCTCGGCAGGGCGAAGGTCGCCAGCACCAGCAGGGTCGCAAGCCCCGAGATGAGCGGGAACAGCATGAGGGCCTTGTCGGAGCGCAACACCGACGCGCTGGCCTTGACGAGCGTCCAACTGCGCGAGAATTTCTCGATCATGATCGTCCATCTCCCCGGATCAGCGGCCGATCATACGACCATCCCGTGACAATTTCTGCCCCTGAAGGTCAGAAAATGACCTTCAGATGCCCTGCCAGACCGGGAGGAGTCCGAAAACGGAGGCGGCGGTGCCCCCGCCCGCCGGCGCGGCTCAGATCGCCACGACTTCCATCGGCAGGTCGTAGTCGACGTGGCCGACCCACATCTGCGACAGCGTCCGCCCATCGTCAGGGACCACCACGTCGGGCGCGATCTCGGCCAGCGGCCGCAGCACGAAGGCATGCTTGAGCTCGGGGCGCGGGATGTGCAGGTTACCGGGGCCGTCGAGCACGCGGTTGTCGAACAGCACGATGTCGATGTCCAGCGTCCGGTTGCCGAAGCGGGGACCGCGGCGGTCGCGCCCGTGCGCATCCTCGAGGGCGTGCAGCCAGGCATTCAGGGCGTAGGGGTCGAGCCCGGTCTCGATGACCGCCGCGGCGTTGAGGAAGTCGTCGCCGCGGAAGCCCACGGCCGCCGTGCGGTAGACCGGCGACAGGACGATCTCGCCGAAGTGCGCGCGCAATGCGTCGATGCCGCTGCGCAGGTTGGCTTCCGGATCCAGGTTGCTGCCCAGGCTCAGGTAGGCCTTGCTGATGCGGGGACGACTCATGCATGCACCTCCGTGTTCGTATCCGTGTCCATTCCCGCCGTGGCGGGGCCCGGCGCCCGCAGGGCCGCCAGTCCGGCGACCAGGTCCGCGCCCCCGGGCTGCTGGAACAGGCGCAGGCCGAACTCGGGCAGGATCGCCATCAAGTGGTCGAAGATATCCGACTGGATGCCTTCGTACTCGCCCCAGTCCGTGGTGTTGGCGAAACAGTAGACCTCCAGCGGCAGGCCCTCCGGTCCCGGCGGCAGCTGGCGGACCATCAGCGTCTTGCCGTGGTCGACGTTGCGGTGCGACTGCAGGTAAGCGGTGATGTAGGCCCGCAGGCAACCGATGTTGGTCATGCGCCGTGCGTTCACCGGCTCGCTGGCGCGCTCCGGCGACTGCGCGTTCCACTCGGCCAGCTCGGCCTGCTTGCGCTCGAAGTGCGGCGCCAGCAGCGCGAAGCGGGACAGGCGCGCGCGCATCGCCGCGTCGAGGAAGCGCACGCCGCCCTGGTCGATATGCAGCGCGCGCTTGATCCGGCGACCGCCCGACTCGCTCATGCCGCGCCAGTTCTTGACGCTGTCCTCGATCAGCCGGTGCGTGGGCACGGTGACGATGGTCTTGTCGAAGTTCTGCACCTTGATCGTGTGCAGGGCGATGTCGACGACGTCGCCGTCCACGCCCAGCGCCGGCATCTCGATCCAGTCGCCGACGCGCACCATGTCGTTGGAGGCGATCTGCACGCTGGCCACCAGCGACAGGATGGTGTCCTTGAACACCAGCAGCAGCACCGCGCCCAGCGCGCCCAGGCCCGAGAGCAGCAGCAGCGGCGACTTGCCGATCAGCACCGCGACGATGGTGATCAGGGCGATGGTGTAGACCACGATCTTGCCCAGCTGCACGTAGCCCTTGATGGGGCGGTCGTGGGCATGGGGACGACGCTCGTAGAGGTCGTTCAGCGCGGACAGGAAGGCGCCCACCGCGAGCGCGAGCACCAGCACGATGTAGGCCAGCGCGGCCTTGCCGAGCACCAGCGACAGGGTGTCGTGCAGGGCCGGCACCAGGGCCACGCCCAGATAGACCACCAGTGCCGGGGCGACGTGCGAGACCTGCTTGATCACGCCCCGGGCCAGCAGGGCGTCGTCGATCTGGGTCGGGCTGGCGCGCACCACGCGGGTCAGCAGCGGGCGCACGATGCGCTGGGTCAGCCAGTCGACCACCACGGCCAGCAGCAACAGGCCGGCCAGCACCAGCACGGTGACGGTCCAGTCGATGCCCGCCGCGGCTTCGGGCGCGGCCTGCATGCGGGCGACAAGGCTTTCGGGCAATACGGTGTTCAGGCCATCCATCACATCAGGGTAAGCGCACGGCGTGCATCTTCAAGAGGCGCGACGCTGCGGACGCAAGACCGGTTCAGGCGCCGGCGGCATCGCCGCGCGAACGCTCGATCACCACGCCGACCGCGCGCGCTCCGCGCACCGCGCCCGGCTTGCTCAGCTTCAGGCGCAGGCGACGTACGCCGAACTCCTCGAGGATCAGGCCGGCGACGCGCTCGGCCAGGGTCTCCAC
Source organism: Marilutibacter aestuarii (assembly GCF_006546775.1). Classification (GTDB taxonomy): domain Bacteria; phylum Pseudomonadota; class Gammaproteobacteria; order Xanthomonadales; family Xanthomonadaceae; genus Marilutibacter; species Marilutibacter aestuarii. Next base: position 2,566 of record NZ_VICE01000005.1, on the reverse strand, counting down.
CAGCCCGAAGTCGGACGCCTGCACGAAGGCAATCACGCGCTTGCTCACCGCCTTGTAGTCGAGCGTGTCGCCGATGGCGTCGGTGGCCGCAGGCACGCGGTTGTCGAAGGCCATCTCGATGTCGAAGACCAGCGGCTGGCGCACGCGCCGCTCCCAGTCGTAGATGCCGATCAGGGCCTCGATGCGGAGCCCTTCGATGAAGACGTGGTCCATGGGGGGTGTGGTGATTGGTGATTGGTGTTGGGTGGATGGAGGGCTGAGGGATTTCCTGCTCCCCATCCCCTACCCGCCCACCGACTGGAGGGACGCCATGTCCCAGCGCGGGGCGACCTTGACCGAGGCGTCGTCGTGCTGGCCGGCCTGCAGGCGGAGGGCGCCGGCGAAGGCGATCATCGCGCCGTTGTCGGTGCAGAAGGCCGGTCGCGGGAAGCTGGCGCGGCCGCCGCGTTCGGCGGCCATGGCCTGGAGGCGCGCGCGCAGGCGGGTGTTGGCGCCCACGCCACCGGCGACGACCAGGGTGTCGCAGCCGGTCGCATCGAGCGCGCGCCCGCACTTGATCGCCAGGGTCTCGACCACGGCATCCTCGAACCCGCGGGCGATGTCGGCGCGGGTGTCGTCTTCCTGGTCGCTGTCCTTCCAGGCCAGCAGCACCTGGGTCTTCAGGCCGCTGAAGCTGAAATCCAGGCCCGGGCGATCGGTCATCGGGCGCGAGAACCTGAACGCGCCCGGCCGGCCGCGCTCGGCGAGCGCCGCAAGCTGCGGCCCGCCGGGGTACGGCAGGCCCATCATCTTCGCGGTCTTGTCGAAGGCTTCGCCGGCGGCATCGTCCAGCGTCTCGCCGAGCAGGCGGTAGCGGCCGATCGCCTCGACGTGGACCAGCTGGGTATGGCCGCCGGAGACCAGCAGGGCGACGAAAGGCGGCTCCGGCCGGCCCTGGGCGGGATCCTCCTCCAGCAGCGGCGCGAGCAGGTGGCCTTCCATGTGGTGCACGCCGATCGCCGGGACGTCCAGGGCCCAGGCCAGCGCGCGCGCGACGCCGGCGCCCACCAGCAGCGCGCCGACCAGGCCCGGCCCGGCCGTGTAGGCCACGCCATCGAGGTCGGACACTGACATGCCGGCGTCGGCCAGGGTCTTCCGGACCAGCGGCAGCAGTTTGCGCACGTGGTCGCGGCTGGCCAGCTCGGGCACCACGCCGCCGTATTCGGCGTGCAGCGCGACCTGGCTGTACAGGGCATGCGCGCGCAGCCCGGTCGCGGTGTCGTACACCGCCACGCCGGTCTCGTCGCAACTGGTTTCGATGCCGAGGACGTTCAACTCCGGGCCTCCGGGGAATGGGGAGCAGGGCGCACGGGGCGCCGCCGCATCGACTAGGGTACGCCATGCCGTCCCGGCGGCGGGCCAACGCCAGCGCGCGCCCCAGGCCGCCGGAAGCCCGCCACGACGGGGTTCGCGCATGCCGGCAAGGCCCCCGGCACGACGCAAACCGGCCGGCGCCGGACGTTTCGCGCGCGCCGGACTTGCAGCGGGCCAATCGACCCCGCTATCATACGCGGCTCGCCCGGACGAACCGGGTCTGTTCCCGTTACCGAGATCCTGTATGCCCAGCGTCAAAGTCCGCGAAAACGAGCCTTTCGAGTTTGCCCTGCGTCGCTTCAAGCGCACCTGCGAGAAGGCCGGCGTCCTCGCCGAAACCCGCAAGCGCGAGTATTACGAGAAGCCGACCCAGGAGCGCAAGCGCAAGGCCGCTGCTGCGGTGAAGCGTCAGGCGCGCCGCGCCTCGCGCGACGTCACCAAGCGCCAGCGCCTGTACTGATCCGCACCGCGCGGTCCCGACCGCCAGGCCCCCTGGGCGTGGCGACGGGCACCGACGGAAGCCCGCAAGAAGCCGGCCGCGCCCCTGCGCAGTCGGCTTTTTGTGTTGGCCCGAGCCCCGGGGCCTGCTGACGATCCCGGATGCGCCCTCCCCGCCCCGACCGGGCGGTCCTTCCCGCAGGACGAGACGATGAGCCTCAAGCAACGACTGAACGACGACATGAAGGCGGCCATGAAGGCCGGCGACAAGCACGACCTGGGCGTGATCCGGCTGATCAACGCCGCGATCAAGCAGAAGGAAGTCGACGAGCGCGTCGAGCTGGACGACACCGCCGTCATCGCGATCCTCGACAAGATGGTCAAGCAGCGCAAGGACTCGGTCAGCCAGTACAGCGACGCCGGGCGCCAGGACCTGGCCGACGTCGAGCAGGCCGAGATCGTCGTCATCGAGCGCTACCTGCCGGCAAAGATGGACGAGGCCTCGATCCTCGCCGCGATCGACGCCGCCATCGCCAGCACCGGCGCCGCCGGTCCGGCCGACATGGGCAAGCTGATGGGCGCGCTCAAGCCCGCGCTGGCCGGCAAGGCCGACATGGGCCTGGTGTCGAAGCTGGTCAAGCAGCGCCTGGGCTGATCGCGCTCCGCACAACGGCAGCTGAGCGACGGCGACCTGCGTAGGCGCCGCGCTCACCCGGGCGAGGCAATACTCGGCGCGAGTCCCGTACACGAGCCCCGAGTGACCGCCGACCCCGAC
>NZ_VICE01000058.1 GCF_006546775.1 Marilutibacter aestuarii | reverse complement strand
CCCATCCCGGCGACGCCGGCCCCCACGCCCGAACGGGCGCCGGACGAAACGGGAAGCGCACCGCCGACCACGCCGTCGCCGTCGACCCAGGCACCGCTCGACGAGGCCACCCAGCGCGAACGGATCGTCTCGCGCATCAATGCCCTGCCCGACGTCGAGCGGGCCGCCTGGAGCACCCGCTCCACCCTGCTCGTCGGGATGGCCGACGGCGTGGTGGACGGCCCGGAGTTCGTGGCCCCGATCTGCGACATCCTCGGGGAATACCCCGACCTGCGGGCGTCTCGCGTGCAGTTGCAGCCGCTCGATGGCGGCACGCAGTCGGTCCGGTTCATGCAGTGCCACCCGTACTGAGCCAGGCGGAACGGTCGAGCACGCCACGCGCGTGTTGACCCCCTGCCTGCCGCGTGGTGTGATTCGGCCGAACCCAACCGCGGCACCTGCCCGATGACGGATCTGGAAAGCGCTTTCGCGCAGGCGGCACGTGACGTCCACGCGCTGCCGGTTCGCCCCGACAATTCCACCCTGCTGCAGCTCTACGCCCTGTACAAGCAGGGCAGCGAAGGCGACGTCAGCGGGCCGGAACCGGGCTTCTTCGACTTCGTCGGCACCGCCAAGTACAAGGCCTGGTCCGAACTGGCCGGCACGCCCCGCGATGAAGCCCGCCAGCGCTACGTGGACCTCGTCGCGCGCCTGCAACACGGCTGAGCCGTGCGTGACCGCGCATCGCCCGCTGGCGATCGTGAACATGTCGCACGAGACCCCTTGCCTGTCGCTTGCCCGACCAGTAAACTGCGCGGCCCACGCCAGCCGCTTCCACGGCGCCAGGCACGGGCGGTTAGCTCAGCGGTAGAGCATTGCCTTCACACGGCAAGGGTCGCAGGTTCGATCCCTGCACCGCCCACCAACACCCGAAAGGCCGGCCCAGCGCCGGCCTTTTCTTTTGCCTGGCACCGCTCGACACCGACCAGGAGCCCGCATGACCGACTGCCGCTACTTCCACAATCCGCGCTGCTCCAAGTCGCGGGCGGCGCTCGCCCTGCTGCACGCACGCGGCATCGAGCCGGAGCTGGTCGCCTACCTCGACGCACCGCCCGCCATCGACGAGCTCCAGTCCCTCCTGCAGGCGCTCGGCATGACGCCGCGTGAGCTGCTCCGCACCGGAGAAGAGGCATACAAGGGCCTGGGGCTGGACGACCCGACGCTCGACGACGCCAGCCTGCTCGCGGCGATGCACGCGCATCCGAAGCTGATCGAGCGCCCCATCTTCGTTCGCGACGGCCGGGCCGTGGTGGGTCGCCCACCCGAGCGGGTGCTCGAACTGCTGGACTGAGGGGCCGCGCCGGCCTCAGTGCGACTTGCTGCGCCGCATCGCCTCGACCTTGGCGGGCGCGGTGAACGCCTCGCTGCTGGCATCGGCCCAGAAGTCCTGGAACACGGCGTGGTCGGGCACGCCGTGCAGCAGTTCGCCGGGCAGCAGGAAGCGATGCAGCGCGGCGAGCGAGCGCACTTCGGTCGGCGACACGCGTCGCAGGATGTGTTCGGGCCCGACCTGCCCCGGCTCTGAAAGGCCCGCCGCGCACAACAGGTCGCGCAGCGCCTTGAGCGTGTTCTGCTGGAACCCCGCCACGCGCACGGCCTTGTCGGCGACGTCCAGGTGTCGCCATCGCGACGGGTCCTGCGTGGCGACGCCGGTGGGACAACGATCGTTGTGGCAGCTCTGCGCCTGGATGCAGCCCAGGGCGAACATGAAACCGCGACCGGCATTGCACCAGTCCGCCCCCATCGCCAGGGTCCTGGCCAGGTCGAAGGCACTGGTGATGCGCCCGGCGGCGGCGACGCGGATCTTGTCGCGCAGCTCCAGGCCCACCAGGGTGTTGTGGACCAGCATCAGGGCTTCGTGCATCGGCAGCCCGACGTGGTCGATGAATTCCGCCGGCGCCGCGCCGGTGCCGCCCTCGGCGCCGTCGACGACGATGAAGTCCGGCAGGATCCCGGTCTCGCGCATGGCCTTGGCGATGCCGAACCACTCCCAGGGATGGCCCACCGCGAGCTTGAACCCGGTCGGCTTGCCCCCCGAGAGCTCGCGCAGGCGCGCGACGAAGGCCAGCAACTCCCGGGGCGTCGAGAAAGCACTGTGGCGCGCCGGCGAAATACAGTCCTCGCCCACCTGCACGCCCCGCGCCTCGGCGATCTCGGCGGTCACCTTGGCGCCCGGGAGCATGCCGCCGTGGCCGGGCTTGGCGCCCTGCGACAGCTTGACCTCGATCATCTTGACCTGGTCGTGGCGCGCATTCTCCACGAACCGCGACTCGCTGAAGCTGCCGTCGGGGTTGCGGCAGCCGAAGTAGCCCGAGCCGATCTCCCACACCAGGTCGCCGCCCGGTTCGCGGTGGTAGCGCGAGATCGAGCCCTCGCCGGTGTCGTGGTAGAAGCCGCCCAGGCGCGCACCTTCGTTGAGGGCGCGGATGGCGTTGGCCGACAGCGAACCAAAGCTCATCGCCGAGATGTTGAACACGCTCGCCGAGTACGGATGCGCGGTGCCCTCGCCCACCATCACGCGGAAATCGTGTGAACCGTGCTCGACCGGGTTCATCGAATGGTTGATCCATTCGTAGTCGAGTGCGTAGATGTCCTGCAGGCTGCCGAACGGGCGCACGTCGCTGACGGACTTGGCGCGCTGGTAGACGAGCGCGCGCTGCTGGCGCGAGAACGGCACCTCGGCGGTGTCGGCCTCGATGAAGTACTGCCGCATTTCCGGCCCGATCGATTCCAACCCGTAGCGGAAGTGCGCCAGGACCGGGTAGTTGCGGCGCAACGTGCTGGTCTTCTGCAGCAGGTCCCAGGTGCCCAGGCCCGCGACCAGGCCGAAGAGGGCCACGCCCCAGGCCCACTTCGGGTCGACGGCGAGCAGGCCGATCGAGACGACGGTCAACAGCACGCTGAGCGCATAGGCGGAATAACGGGACATGCGGGCTCCGGGGCGGGGGCTGCGGATCGGGTCGCGGGCGCGGGCGCGGCTACTGTGCCGGCGGCGGCGTGGGCGTGGTGTCGGCGCGCAGGGCCTCGAGGACGCGGCGGCCTCCACGCCCATCGACGGGCATCCCCAGGCGCGCCTGTTCAAGCTTGATCGCCGCCCGCGTGGCCGATCCGATCATCCCGTCCACCTCGCCGATGTCGTGCCCGCGCGCGAGCAGCAGCTCCTGCAGCTCGCGACGCTCGCGGCGGGACAGTCCCGGGTCGGGTGTCGGCCAGGGCGCCACGAACGCGCCCCGGCCACGCAGGCGGTCGGAGAGGTGCGCGATCGCCAGCGCATAGCTCTCGGCCGCGTTGTAGGAATAGATCGCATCGAAGTTCTTGAACACCAGGAACGCCGGTCCCGACGCACCCGCAGGGAGCAGCAGCGCGGTCGGCGTCTGCGCCGGCAACGCGATTTCCACGCCGTCGATCCGGCCTACGCCGCGACCCTGCCAGTAGGAGAGCGGATGCCGGTTCTTGCGCCCGGCCACCGACGCGTCGAAACCCTCCGGCAGGCGCACCTCGAAGCCCCAGGGCTGGCCGCTGCGCCAGCCCGAGCGCTTGAGGTAGTTCGCCGTGGATGCCAATGCATCGGGCACGCTGTCGACCAGGTCGCGCCGCCCGTCGCCATCGAAGTCCACCGCGATGCGCCGGTAGGTCGAGGGCATGAACTGGGTGTGGCCGAACGCACCGGCCCAGGAACCGACCAGCTTGTCGGGCGCGACGTCGCCGGACTGGATGATGCGCAGCGTTTCGATGAGTTCGCCACGGAAGAACGCCTGTCGACGCCCCATGCACGACAGCGTGGTCAACGATGTCAACAGCGGGCGTTTGCCGAACACCTGCCCGTAATTGCTCTCCACGCCCCAGACCGCCACCACGGTCGCCGGATCGACGCCGTAGGCGTCCTCGACGCGCGCCAGGGTGGCGGCGTGGGTGGCGAGCATGGCCTTGCCCTCCTCCACCCGCTCCTCGTCCACCAGGCCCGCCATGTAGTCCCAGATCGGCGTGCTGAATTCCGGCTGCCGGTTGAGCAGTTCGAGCAGGCTGGGATCGGGCGTGACCGTGGGCACGTTGGCGTCGAACACGCCCGCGTCTATGCCCGCCGACAAGGCCTTGCCGCGCAGGCCGTCGACGCAGCGGTCGAAGTCGGCGGCGGCGGCTGGCGCGCCGAACGAGAGCGCGGCGGCAAGAGCAGTTGCAGCAATATTTCGTGATGGAGTGCGCATGCCACCAGCCTACCGCGCGAGCCGCGCGCGGGGCCAGCCCGGAAACGCCGGTTCGGCCTGGTGCCCGGAGCCGGGTTCGAACCGGCAAGGGGTTGCCCCCGGCGGATTTTAAGTCCGCTGCGTCTACCTGTTTCGCCATCCGGGCGGCACGACGGGTCGGCGCGTAGCTTACGCCACATGCGCGGGGCGATGCGCAGGGCCCGGAAAACAAAACGGGACGCCCATGGGAGCGTCCCGTCTGTCTGGAGGCCGAGGTCGGAATCGAACCGGCGTACACGGATTTGCAATCCGCTGCATAACCACTCTGCCACCCGGCCGGTGACTGTCCGGAAGCTTAACGCCTTTGCGGGCGTTTGCGCGGTGCATTGCGCGTTCGTTCTCCGGAAAAAACAAAACCCCACAAAGGGGGCTTTGTCAAAAGGGTTGCCCCTTCCTGAAACTGGAGCGGGAAACGAGACTCGAACTCGCGACCCCGACCTTGGCAAGGTCGTGCTCTACCAACTGAGCTATTCCCGCTGAGGAGCCGCCATTTTAGGCATCGCCACGAAAGTGTCAACTGCTTTTTTCAGATTTTCGTATCCGCGCTCAGGGTCGGCCACGCCGCACGCAGGTACGCCAGGCCCGACCACAGCGTCAGCAGGGCCGCCGCGGCCAACAGCCACTCGCCGATCACGAATATCGGCAGCCCGGCGAAAGGCTCCTGGTACAGCAGGCAGACCAGCGCGACCATCTGCACGATGGTCTTGATCTTGCCGACCGTGGCGACCTTGACCTTGGAACGCTCGCCGACCTCGGCCATCCACTCGCGCAGCGCGGACACCGCGATCTCGCGGCCGATGATCACCGCTGCCCACAGGGTCATCCAGATCGTCGGGTGCGCCTGCACGGTCAACATCAGCGCGATGGCCACCATGAGCTTGTCGGCCACCGGGTCCAGGAAGGCGCCGAAAGCTGAATGCTGGTTGTAGGCGCGCGCGATCCACCCGTCCAGCCAGTCGGTGATCGAGGCCAGGGCGAAGATGAACGCGGCGGCGAAGTTGGTCCACTTGAACGGCAGGTAGAACACCAGCACGAGCACCGGGATCAACAGGATCCGCAGCAAGGTGAGCATGGTGGGCACCGTCAACTTCATCGATTACTCCGCGTGGGCCGCGTCATGTGGGGGTGTTCTGGGCGCCGGGGGCATCCAACCCGTGCAGGGTGGCATAGATACGCTCGGCGAGTGAAACATTGATGCCCTCGACGCGCGCGATTTCCTCCACGCCCGCCGCCTTCAGGCCGCCCAGGCCACCGAAGTGCCTGAGCAGGCTCGCGCGCCGCCGCGGACCGATGCCGGGGATGTCCTCCAGCCGGCTGGTGTTGCGCACCTTCTGGCGCTTGCCGCGGTGCCCGGTGATCGCGAAGCGGTGGGCTTCGTCGCGCACCTGCTGGACCAGCTGAAGTGCCGGGGATTCCGCGCCCGGGCGCACGCTGCGACCGTCGGGCAGGAGCAGTTCCTCGTCGCCGGGGCGGCGCGCCGGGCCCTTGGCCACGCCGACCAGGAGCACGCCCTGGACGCCCAGTTCGGCCAGGGCGTCGCGCGCCTGTGCCACCTGCCCCGCGCCGCCGTCGATCAGCAGTACCTCGGGCAGCACGCCTGCTTCGTCCATGGCACGCCGGAAGCGCCGTTCGATGGCCTGGTGCATGGCCGCGTAATCGTCGCCGGGCTCGATCCCGGCGATGTTGTAGCGCCGGTACTGGGCGCGCACCGGGCCTTCCGCATCGAAGACCACGCACGAGGCCACGGTGGCCTCGCCCATGGTGTGGCTGATGTCGAAGCACTCGATGCGCGAGGCCGGCTCCTCCAGCCCCAGCAGGGCCTGCAGGGCCTCGGCGCGCGCTTTCTGCGCGGCATGGCTGGTGCGCTCGGTGGCCAGCGCCAGGGTGGCGTTGCGGCGGGCCAGGTCGAGGTAGCCGGCGCGTTCGCCGCGCACGCGGCTGCGGATCTGCACCCGCCGCGCATCCACCGCCGAGAGTGCCTGTTCGATCAGCTCGCGATCGGGGATGTCGCGATCAAGCACGATCTCCGCGGGCGGCCGCTGCTCGCCGTAGTACTGCGACACGAACGCGGCCAGCACCTCTTCCGGGCTCTCGCTGCCGTTGGTACGGGGGAAGAACGCGCGCGTGCCGAGGTTGCGGCCGTCGCGGAAGGCGAGCAGCAGCACGCAGGCCGCTGCCCCCTGCATCGCCACGGCAAGCACGTCGAGGTCGGCGGCGCGCCCGTCGACGTACTGGCGCGCCTGCAGGGTGCGGATCGACGCGATGAGATCCCGCAGGCGCGCGGCTTCCTCGAAATCGAGGCGCTCGCTGGCCGCCTCCATGGCCGTCCCGAGCTCGCCGGTGAGCTCGTCGCTGCGTCCTTCCAGCAGCATCGTCGCGCGGCGCAGGCTCTCCCGGTACTCGCTGGCGGACACCAGCGCCACGCAAGGGGCGCTGCAGCGGCCGATCTGGTACTGCAGGCAGGGTCGGGAACGATTGCGGAACACGCTGTCCTCGCAACTGCGCAGGCGGAACAGCTTGTGCATCAGGTTGAGCGTCTCGCGCACGGCGCCGACGCTGGGGTACGGGCCGAAGTAGCGGCCGGGCTGCGTGCGCGGCCCCCGGTGCATCGCGATCCGCGGCCAGGCCTCCTGGGTCATCAGTACATAGGGGTAGCTCTTGTCGTCGCGAAGCAGCACGTTGTAGCGCGGCTTGAGCGACTTGATCAGCTGGTTCTCCAGGATAAGCGCCTCGGCCTCGGTGCGCGTGACCGTGACCTCCATGCGCGCGACCTGCGACAGCATGGACATGATCCGGGCCGACTTTGGCGAGGCGTTGAAATAGCTGGCGACCCGCTTGCGCAGGGCGCCCGCCTTGCCCACGTAGAGCACGCTGTCGTCGGCGGCGATCATCCGGTAGACACCGGGCGCCGTGCTCAGGCCACTGACGAACGCCTTGCCATCGAAGGGCGGCGAGGCGTTCATCGGACGTGCCCCCGCCCGCGCGTGGCAACGGCGCCCGGCGCAGGCATGGATGGGTGTCGAAACGGGCGATTCACCACGGGCATCCGCCCAAGGATTGGGTCCGCGAGGGTCGAGGGCAAGCCCCCGGGCCGCAACGCAGGCACCGCGTCACCCTTGGTGGCGGTAGTCGCGCTGCAGTCGCGCGACGATGCCCGTGGCCGCGGCATCAAGCAGGCGGTACACATGCTCGAACTGCGCCTCGCCCCCGGTGTAGGGGTCGGGGATGTCGGCATCGCCCGCCAGGCCCGCCCACTCCAGCAGCAGGCCGCTGCCGGCACGCGCACCACCCGGGGGCGCGAGCCGGCGCACGTCGCGCAGGTTGGCGCGGTCGGCGCACAGCAGCCAGTCGAAGTCGTGGTAGTCGCCTGGATCGAACTGGCGCGCCCGCAGCGTGCCGATGTCGACGCCGTGCTCGCGGGCCTTCGCGATCGCGCGGCGATCCGGCGGCTGGCCGACGTGCCAGTCACCGGTGCCCGCTGAGTCGACCTCGACCTGGCCCGCCAGCAGGGACGCTTCGATGCGCGCGCGCAGCACGCCCTCTGCCATCGGCGAGCGGCATATGTTGCCCAGGCAGACCACGAGCAGGCGGATCGGCTCAGCCATGCGACGCGGCCAGCCGGGCCTCCGCGCGCGCCAGGTCCCCGGGCGTGTCGACGCCCGGCGGGAAGTCCTCCGGCGCAAGCGCGACGGCGATCCGGCAACCCGCCTCCAGGACGCGCAGCTGCTCCAGCGCCTCGATACCCTCCAGGTGGCCGGGCGGCATGGCCGCGAACCGCTTCAGGAAACCGACGCGATACCCGTAGATCCCGATGTGCCGGAGCCAGTGCCCGCCCCCGGGCAAGCGCGTGCGATCGCGCTGGAACGCGTCGCGGGGCCAGGGCATCGGCGCCCGGCTGAAATAGAGCGCATCGCCGTTGGCCGCGCGCACGACCTTCACCGCGTTGGGGTCGAACAACGTATCGACGTCTTCGATCGCCGTGGCCAGGGTTGCCATGTCCGCCCCGCTCTCGCCCACCAGCGCGGCCACGGTGCGGATGCCGCTGGCCGGGGCAAAGGGCTCGTCGCCCTGCAGGTTGACCACCACCGTCGCCTCGTCCCAGCCGGCGATGGCCGCGCATTCGGCCAAACGGTCGGTACCGGATGCATGGTCGCGCGAGGTCATCGCCACGCGTACGCCGGCGCCCTCGAGGGCCCGGGCGACGCGTTCGTCGTCGGCGGCGACCCACACCTCGCGCGCGCCCGCGGCGAGCGCGCGGCGCGCGACGTGCACCACGAGGGGTTCACCGCCCAACAGGCGCAGCGGCTTGCCCGGCAGCCGGGAGGCATCGTGGCGGGCGGGAATGGCAACGACGAAATCAGGATCGGTTCGACTCATCAGGGCTCCCCAGCGCCTGCAGGCGCGCGATGAAGGCGACCCAGAAGGCCTCCGGAAGTTCCGCGCGCACCGGTACGCTGAAATGGCTGGGCGCAAGGAAGTCGCGGCATTTCACCGCGTCCTTCTCGGTCATCAGCACCGGCAGCGGACTGCCGAATTCCAGGTCGGCCTCGCTGTAGTCATGGTGGTCGGGAAAGGCATGCGGGACCACGGCGATGTCGCGCTGGCGCAGCATCGCGAAGAAGCGCTCGGGGTTGCCGATGCCGGCGACGGCGTGGACCCGGTGGCCAGCGAACGCCTCCAGCCCGCAGGGCCGGCCGCCGACCAGGGGCAGCGCCTTGTTGGCCAGCAGCCGCATTGGCCACTCGCCGAAGCCGGCGCGCGCGCCCTCGCCGTTGCCCTCCGGCACGTTGGCGACGCGGAAATCGCAACGGCGACCGCGTTCGACCGGCTCGCGCAGGGGACCGGCGGGCAGCAGACGGCCGTTGCCGTATCGGCGCTGGCCGTCGATGACCTCGATCTCGATATCGCGGGCCAGGCCGTAATGCTGCAATCCGTCGTCGCAGACGACCACGTCGCAGCCCGCTTCGACCAGCGCACGCGCGGCGGCGTGGCGGTCGCGGTCGACGCGCAGGCGCACGCCGGTGTGGGCGGCGATCAGCACCGGCTCGTCGCCGGCGCGCGCCGGATCGGTCCTTGCATCGACCCATAGCGGCGCGGCCTCGTCCTCGCGGCCGTGGCCGCGGCTGGCGACGCCGGGCTTGTACCCCTGCTGGCGCAGCCGTTCGACTATGGCGATCGTCAGCGGCGTCTTGCCCGATCCGCCCGCGGTGATGTTGCCGACCACCACCACCGGCACGCCGGGGTGGCGCGACTGCAGCCAGCCCTTGCGATACAGCCAGCGTCGCGTGGCGGTGACACCCGCATAGAGGCCGGAGAGGAGCTTTGCGAACAGCGGCGCGGGCGCGCCGTCGTACCAGTAGCGTGGCGCCTGCCCCTGCGCCCGCTGCGTGCGTCCGGTCATGTCGCCTCGCGGAACTGCATTCGGTGGAGGTGCGCATACAATCCGTCGGCGGCGATCAACTCGGCGTGAGTGCCGCGCTCGACGATGCGGCCCTCGTCCATCACCAGCACCTGGTCGGCATGCTCGATGGTCGCGAGGCGATGCGCGATCACCAGGGTCGTGCGGTTGGGCATCAGGTGCTCGAGCGCATCCTGGACCAGGCGCTCGGATTCCGCGTCCAGTGCCGCCGTGGCCTCGTCGAGGATCAGGATCGGCGCGTCCTTGAGCATCGCCCGGGCGATCGCCAGGCGCTGCCGCTGGCCGCCGGAGAGCTTGCCGCCCTTGCTGCCGATGCCGGTCTGCGCGCCCTCGGGCAGCTTCTCCACGAACTCCATCGCGTTCGCGCCACGGATCGCGGCCGCCAGGGCCTCGGGCGTGCGCTCGCGCAGCTCGCCGTAGGCGATGTTGGCGGCGACGCTGCCGTCGAACAGCATCACCTGCTGCCCGACCAGTGCGATGTTGCGGCGCAGGTCGCTCAGCCGGTACTCGTCGAGGGGGTGACCGTCGAGGCGGATCTGGCCGGCCTCGGGCTCGTAGAAGCGCGGGATGAGCTTGATCAGGCTGGTCTTGCCGCTGCCGGATCGGCCGACGATCGCGGTGACGGTGCCGGGTCGCGCAGTGAAGCTGACATCGGCGAGCGCCGGGGTTTCCTGCCCGGGATAGCGGGCCGTCACGCCATCGAACTCGACCACGCCGGTGGCGCGATCCAGCGGCCGCGTGCCGCCGTCGGGTTCGTCGTCGGCATCGAGCACGTCGAACAGGCGCTCGGCCGAGGCGACGCCGCGCTGCAGCATGTTCTGCACGTTGGTGAGTTGGCGCAACGCCGGGATGATCGCCATCATCGCGATCATCAGGGCCACGAATCCGCCGGCGCTCAGGCGGCCGGCCGCGGCCTCGCGGCCGGCGAAGAAGAGCAGCAGGGCCAGCCCGACCGAGCCCATCAACTGCACCATCGCCGAGGACAGGCTGCGCGTGGATTCGACCTTGACGCTGAGGCGGCGATGGTGGTCGGCCTGTGCCGCATAGCGGTGCATCTCGACCTCCTGCGCGCCGTACACCTTCACTTCCTGCTGGTTGGAGAGGGCCTGGTCGGCCGACTGCATCAGCTGGCTGCCGCTCTCCTGGATGCGGTGGCTGATCTTGCGGTAGCGCTTGCCGACCCGGTCCATCACCCAGGCCAGTGGCGGCGCCATGATCAGGATCGCGATGGTCACCTGCCAACTGGTCCACAGCATGACGATCAGGCTCGCGATGACCTGGAAGGACTGCTGGAGCATGACCTTCATCGCATCGACCGCCGCCTGCGCGACCTGGTCGCTGTCCGAGCCCAGGCGCACGAGCATCGAGGGGACCGGCTCGCTGTCGAAACGGGCGCCCGGCAGGCGCAGGTATTTGTCGAGCACCTTCACCCGCAGGTCGCGGGAAATCCCGCGGCCGGCATGGGCCATGCCCATGTCGCTGACATAGCCGGCGATCCCGCGCAGCACGAACAGGCCGACGATGATCAACGGCAGCCAGCTGCGCAGGCCCGACTCCTGGCGGATGAAGGTCTCGTTGACCACCGGCTCCATCAGCTTGGTGAAGGCGCCGCCCGCGGCGGCTTCCACCACCATGCCGGCCAGCGCGACCAGCAGCAGCGGCCGGTAGGGCTTCGCGAAGGCGAGCAGCCGCCGGTAGATGTCCCAGGCCCTGTCGGGCTTCGTCATGGGGGCGTCCCGGGGGCGCTGGGCGGCGTCGCGGCCTGCGGCGCGGTGGCGATCATGACCCGCTTGAAACCGAGCTGGCCGAGCGCGTCATAGGCGGTCACGACGGCCTGGTGCGGCGTGCGTGCGTCCGCGCGCAGCAGCACCGGGCGATCGCGATCGTCGCCGGCGACCTCGGCCAGCGTGGATTTCAGCGATTCGAGGTCGTCGCGCAGCACTTCGCGGTCGTCGACGAAGTAACGGCCGTCGGCGTTGACCAGCACGCTCAGCGACTGGCTGGCGTCGTTGGCCTCGCCGGTGGCCTGCGGCAACTGCAGCTTCAGCACCGAGCGCGCGTCGAAGGTGGTGGTGACCACGAAGAAGATGATCAGCACGAGGATCACGTCGATCAACGGCACGAGGTTGATCTCGGGCTCGTCGAAGGCGCGATGGTCCTGGATGCGCATGCGCGTCAGGCCCCTGCCCGGGCCGGCACCTTGCGCGCGGCCGGCGGCGGGTTCGTGGTCGGGCGCCCGGCCGGCTCCAGGGTGTCGAGCAACTGGATCGCCTCGTGTTCCATGGTCACGATGTACTCACCGATCCGCCCGCGGAACCAGCGATGCATCATCAGGGCCGGGATCGCCACGATCATGCCGGCGGCCGTGCAGACCAGGGCCTTGCCGATGCCACCAGCGAGCTGGTTGACGTCGCCGATGCCCTGGTCGCCGATCACCAGGAACATCTGGATCATGCCCACGACCGTGCCGAACAGGCCCAGCAGGGGGCCGGCCGCGGCGATCGTGCCCAGCGTGTTCAGGAAGCGCTCCATGCGGTGCACCAGGTGGCGGCCCACGTCCTCGATGCGTTCGCGGACCTGGTCGCGCGGTCGGTTGCGGACGTCCAGCGCGGCGGCCAGCAGCTCTCCCAGCGGGGAGGTGCGGCGCAGGGACTCGATATGGGCCGGGTCGAGCTTGCCGCGTCCGGCCCAGGCACGCACTTCCTTGCCCAGGCCGGGCGGGAGCACCGCGGCGCGGCGCAGCGTCCAGGCACGTTCGACGATGATCGCCAGGGCCACCAGCGACAGCAACAACAGCGGGATCATCGGCCAACCGCCGGCCTTGACCAATTCGAGCACGCGAAACCTCCGGCCTGGGCCGTGAACATCCGGCCGATAGGATAGCCCAGTCACCGCGCCTTCGAAGCCGCACGACCACGGGACTCCGCGTCCCAGCCCCGCGGCTGTGTCAGGCGTCTCGATTCCACCCGGGCGCCGCCCCGCCCCAGGCGCACGGCGAGGCTGCCGGCCCGGGCCGTGTCGTGGACCTCGGCGCCCGCCTCGCGCCAGCGCGACACCACCGCGGGCCGGGGATGGCCGAAGCGGTTGCCGTGGCCGCTGGACACCAGGGCGTGGCGGGCGCCCGCGGCGGCAACGAAAGCGGCGCTCGAGGACGAGCCGCTGCCATGGTGCGGCACCAGCACCACGTCCGCGCGCAGGTCCGCGCGCCGCCGGTTCAGCAGGCGCATCTCGACCACCTCGCTGATATCGCCGGTGAACAGCGCCGTGGCGCCGGTGGCTTCGATGCGCAACACGCAACTGGACTCGTTGCGCAGGTAGGGAAAATACGGCGTCGGATGCAGGACCTCGAAGCGCACGCCGTCCCACTGCCAGCGGTCGCCCGCGATGCAGGACTGCTGCGCGCCGACCCCCGCGCCCTCCGGGGCGACGAGCCTGGCGCCGGGGAAGGCCTCGACGACGGCCTGCAGGCCGCCGGCGTGGTCGCGGTCGGCGTGGCTGAGCATGATCCGGTCCAGCCGCCGCACCCCTAATGCCCTGAGTGCCGGAACCACGACGCGCGCGCCGCCGTCGTACTCGCCGTCACGGCTCGCAGGTCCGGCGTCGTAGAGCATCTGGTGGCTTGCGGTCCGCACCAGGACCGCCATGCCCTGGCCGACGTCGAGCACCTGCAGCTCCGCCTCGCCGTAGCCGGGGAGCTGCCGCGACGGCCATAACAGCGGCAACCACAACAGCAGCGCGAGCGCCCGGCCCGGCACGGCGCGCGGCAACAGCAACCAGAACGCCCCCAGCAGGGCCAGCAGGAGCGCAGGAAGGTCGGATTCGGGGATCCAGCGGACCGCCAGCGGACTGCCTCCCAGGCGTTCGAACAGGGGCCAGGCGAGGTCGAAGCAGAAGGCCGACAGCCGCCACAGCCAGGTGCCGGCGCCCGCGACCAGGCTGTCGAGCGCGGTGCCCGCCAACGCCAGCGGAACCACGACCAGGCTCCACCAGGGCACCGCCACCAGGTTGGCCACCGGTCCGGCCAGCGAGGCCTGGCCGAACAGGGCCACGCTGAGCGGCAGCAGGCCCAGGGTGGCGACCGCCTGCGCGGACAGGAAGGCGCGCAGCGGACGTCGCTCGGGATCGGGCAGGCACCACAGCAGCCAGGCCACGCCCATGAAACTGAGCCAGAAGCCGGCCGACAGGACCGAAAGCGGATCGACCAGCAACATCACCAGCGCGGCCACGGCCAGCGCGCCGGGCATGTCGACGCGCCGGCGCCCCACGCGCATCGCGGCGACCGCCGCGATCATCAGCACGGTCCGCACCGTCGGCAAGGCGAAGCCGGCGACGGCGGCGTAGAGGCAGGCCCCGACCATGCCCGCCAGGGCCGCGGCCACGGGCCGGGGCAGGCGCCGGCCCAGCACCGGGACGCACCACCACAGGCCCTGCGCGAGCAGGGCGGCGAAGCCGGCCACGAGGCCGACATGGAAACCGGAAATGGCGACCAGGTGGGTCAGGCCGACCGCGCGCAGCAAGGCCCAGTCCTCATCGTCGAGCCCCCGCGTATCGCCCAGGGCAAGGGCACGCACGAACCGCGAGGACGGCGCCTCCACACCCTCACCGATCCGCGCCGAGACGGTCTCGCGCCAGGCATCGATGCCGGTGGCCGGCGACAGCATGAGCGCGCGTTCCGGTGCCACGACATGGCCATTGGCGGCCAGGCGCCGGGCCAGTGCCGAGCGCTCGCCGTCGAAGCCACCGGGATTGCGCAGGCCGCGGGGGGCCCGCAGGCGCAGGTCCAGCTGCCAACGCTGCCCGGCGCGGTAGCCCGTCCGCGCATCGAGCGCGGCATCGCGAAGGCTGACGCGCAGGAGGCGTCCGCGCAGGGCCGGTGGCGTCGCCGGCGCATCGTCGACGCGAAACTCGAACCGGGTCCGCCCGGCCTCGTGGATGGGCAGGCCGGCGATGCGTCCGGTGACGCTCGCCGTCGTTCTCTCGAGCGTGGGTGGCAACTGCAGGGACAAGGCGTGCTGGGCGTGCAGCCCGGCCAGGCCCAGGCCCAGCAGAACGCTCGCGGGCAACCGCAGGCGTGGTACCACCAGCAGCAGGCCGGCACCGGCAAGTACCGCTGCCCACCCCGCCCAGACGGGCGGAAAGCGGGGAAGCCATAGCGCGGCCATGCAGCCAGCAAGCAGGCAGGCGGCGACCGCCGGACCGACCAGGGTCGGCACCGCAGGTGAGGGGGTGGGCGCATCAGGCGGCGTCCGTGCCGCTGGGATCATCCTCAGACCTCGTCGGGTGAAAGCTCCCTGAGCTTGCCTTCGTGCAGTTCCAGCACGCGGTCCAGGCGCCGGGCGAGGCGGCGGTCGTGGGTCACCATCACCAGGCTCGTGCCCTGCTCGCGATTGAGCGACAGCATCAGCTCGAAGACGTTGGAGGCCGTCTTTTCGTCGAGGTTGCCGGTCGGTTCGTCGCCCAGGACGCAGCCCGGGTTGTTGACCAGCGCCCGCGCCACCGCGGCGCGCTGGCGTTCGCCGCCCGACAGCTCACCGGGCTTGTGGCCCAGGCGGTGGCCCAGGCCCACCGCCTCGAGCAACGCGGTCGCGCGCCGGTCGGCCTCGGCGACTTCCGCGCCGCCCAGCAGGACGGGCATCATCACGTTCTCGCGCGCGGTGAATTCCGGCAGCAGGTGGTGGAACTGGTAGACGAAGCCCAGCGCCCGGTTCCGCAGGCGGCCGCGCTCGGCGTCGGACAGGCCATTCATGCGATGGCCCGCCACCAGCACCTCGCCCGCCGTAGGCACGTCCAGTCCCCCCAGCAGGTGCAGCAGGGTGCTCTTGCCCGCGCCGGAGGCCCCCAGGATCGCCACCGTCTCGCGCTGTCGCACGGTCAGGTCGAGGCCGTCGAACACCGGGGTGTGGAGGCCGCCCTCGGCATAGGTCTTGCCCAGGGCCTGGCACTCGATGACCGGGGTCGCGCCCTCGCCTTTCGTGGGCCGGATGTCATTCATAACGCAGGGCCTCCGCGGGCGCCGTGCGCGACGCGCGCCAGGCCGGGTACAGGGTGGCGATGAAGGCCATCGCCAGCGCGGTGCAGGCGATCATCACGATGTCGTGCACCTGCAGGTCCGTGGGCAGGCCGGTGATGTAGTACACGTCGGCGGACGGCAGCAGGCTGACGCCGAAGACCTCCTCGATGAAGCGCAGGATGTGCTCCAGGCTCAGCGTCAGGGCGATGCCGCCGACGACGCCGATCACCGTGCCCACCACGCCGATCACCGAACCCTGGACCATGAAGACCCGCATCACGCCCCCGGGCGACAGGCCCAGGGTGCGCAGGATCGCGATGTCGGCCTGCTTGTCGGTCACCAGCATGACCTGCGAGGACACCAGGTTGAAGGCACCCATCGCGATGATCAGCGACAACAGGATGCCGATCAGCGTCTTCTCCATCTTCAGGGCATGGAACATGTTGGCGTTCTCGCTGGCCCAGTCGCTGACCCGGTAGGGTCCGCCGAGGCCGAGCGCGAGGTCGCGGGCGACGTCCCAGGACTGGTCCATGTCGTGCAGGCGCA
Source organism: Marilutibacter aestuarii (assembly GCF_006546775.1). GTDB lineage: Bacteria > Pseudomonadota > Gammaproteobacteria > Xanthomonadales > Xanthomonadaceae > Marilutibacter > Marilutibacter aestuarii. Next base: position 5,982 of record NZ_VICE01000058.1, on the reverse strand, counting down.
GGCGCACGCCGGTGACGCCGTCCCCCATCCGCAGCACCCGCTGCAGGTCGGACATGTTCGCGACCGCCAGGCCCTTGTCGAATTCCTGGTAGCCGGCCTCGAACAGGCCGCTGACGGTGAAGCGCTTCTGCTGGGCCACGGCACCCATCGGCGTGCTGCGGAAATTCGAGGTGGTCACGATGACGCTGTCGCCGACGCCCACGCCCAGCCACAGCGCGAGTTCCTTGCCCAGGACAATGTTGAACTTGCCCGGCGCGAGCGAATCCAGCTGGCCCATGACCATCTTCTCGGCGAGCACCGAGGTGGTCGCCTCGCGCTCCGGGACGATGCCGCGGATCATCGCCGGCTGGTTGCGGGTGCCGGAGACCAGCGCCTCCTTTTCCACGTAGGGCGCGGCCCCGGCCACCCGGGGGTCGGCGAGCGCCTTGTCGACCGCGCGCGGCCAGTCCTCGAGGGGTTCGCCGTAGGCGCTGACGGTGGCGTGGGCGACCATCTGCAACATGCGGTCGCGGATCTCGCGCTGGAAGCCACTCATGACCGCCAATGCGGTGATCAGCGTCATCACGCCCAGTGCGATGCCGGCGAGGGATGCGAAGGAGATGAACGAGATGAAGCCGTTCCGGCGTTTCGCGCGAAGGTAGCGCAGGCCAATGGCCACGGGGATGGGTTTGAACATAGCGGCTTATGGTGCCACCGATCTTGGATTCCGGGCAGGGGCGATGCGGATCAGTGCCAGCCGGAGTTCACGTCGGTCCGCGGCCGGCAAGGTGTCCGGCAGCCAGGCCAGGCGGCGGGCACGTCCACCCTCCCCGCGCCAGGCGGCGGCGACCAGCGGTCCGCGCCAGGCGACCTGGAAGGCGTCGACGGGCACCCCGTCGACGCGCACGCCCCCCTCGGCCAGGACGATGTCCAGCGGCGGTCGCCGCCACTCGCGATGCGCCTGGTGCAGCCCGTACGCCAGGGCGGCGACGGCGATGGGCCAGGCCATGCGCGGCGGCAGGCCCGAGCGCAGGCACGACAGGGCCGACAGGCCCGTCGCCGCCAGCAGGGCGCCGCATAGCCATCCCGAGGGCCGCCATTCAAGGCGGCAGGGTGCGAATCCGTTCGACAAGCGCCTGGAGCGAGGCATCGGGAGCAGTCTCGTGGCCCATGAACCAGTGCCAGAGCTTATCGTCCTCGGTTTCCAGCAGGCGCAGGAAAACCGCGCGTTCGGCAGTAGGACTTTTCCGCCATTGCGTGTCCAGGTAACGCTCGAACAGGCGATCGAGTTCGCGCATGCCCCGCCGGCAGCGCCAGCGCAGGCGCCGCAGCTCGGCCTCTTCGGACGCGTCGCCAGTCACGGCCATGCTTCAGCCCCGCAGCAGGCCGAGGGCCAGATAGGCCCACAGCATCCAGAGCGCGGCGCCGCCGGCGACATAGGCCGCGAAGCGGTGCATGACCTTGTTGTAGCTCACCTGGATCGCGCTGTGCGCGACACGCAGGGCGACGAACACCCATGCCAGTCCCAGCACCACGCCGTCGACCATCCCGACGCGGTCGGCCACCACCAGGGCCAGGTAGAACAGCACCGGCAGCTCGAACAGGTTGCGGAAGTTGTCGGCCGCGCGGCTGTCGGTCAGCAGTGATTGCGCCTGTGACGACGTCGCGACCTTCTGCGGGTGGATCCGCTCGCGCTTCATCTGGCCGACGCGCATGAAGAACATGCGCCACCAGACCAGGAAGGTGAGTCCCGCCATCGCCAGCGCGGGCAACCAGATCGAACGCTCGTCCATCCCCGTTCCCCTCTCAGCGGGCGGTCCGGGACCGATTGCGCCCGCCCCCGCCCGTCAATGCCACGCCGGTCAGACGCGGCGGGCCAGCATCAGCTTCTTGATCTCGCCGATCGCCTGCGCCGGGTTCAGCCCCTTGGGGCAGGTACGCGCGCAGTTCATGATCGTGTGGCAGCGATACAGCTTGAACGGATCCTCGAGGTCGTCCAGGCGCGCGCCGGTGTCCTCGTCGCGGGAATCGACGATCCAGCGGTAGGCCTGCAGCAGGATCGCGGGCCCCAGGTAGCGGTCGCCGTTCCACCAGTAGCTCGGGCAGCTGGTCGAGCAGCAGGCGCAGAGGATGCACTCGTAGAGGCCATCGAGCTTCTTGCGGTCCTGCGGCGACTGCAGGCGCTCGCGATCGGACGGCGCCGGGCTCTGCGTCCGGATCCAGGGCTTGATGGACGCGTACTGTGCGTAGAAGTGGGTGAGGTCCGGGACCAGGTCCTTGACGACTTCCATGTGCGGCAGCGGGTAGATCGGCACCTCGGCCTTGTCGCAGTCGCTGATGGCCTTGGTGCAGGCCAGCGTGTTGGTGCCGTCGATGTTCATCGCGCACGAGCCGCAGATGCCTTCGCGGCACGAGCGGCGGAAGGTCAGCGTCGGATCGATCTCGTTCTTGATCTTGATCAGCGCGTCCAGGACCATCGGGCCGCAGCTCGACAGGTCCACGTCGTACGTGTCCACGCGCGGGTTCATCCCGTCGTCGGGGTTCCAGCGGTAGACCTTGAACGTGCGGACATTGCCCGCGCCCGACGCTGCCGCGAAATGCCGGCCCTTCTGGATCTGCGAGTTCTTGGGAAGTGTGAATTCAGCCATGGGGCAAATCCGTTATTCGTGATTCGTGATCAGTGATTGGGATGAAAGGCGGCGTGCTCGCGGGACCCGGATTCCAGGCAACGAATCACGACCCACCAATCACCAATCGCGGCTTCATCAGTAGACGCGCTTCTTCGGCGGCACCACTTCCACGTCGTCCGTCAGCGTGTACATGTGCACGGGACGGTAGTCGATGTGGGTGGTGCCATCCTCGGCGACCGAGCACAGGGTGTGCTTCTGCCACTGGACATCGTCGCGCTCGGGGAAGTCCTCGCGGGCATGGGCGCCGCGCGACTCGGTGCGGTTCTCGGCCGACACGATGGTCGCCAGCGCCTGCCCCAGCAGGTTCGACAGCTCGTAGGTCTCGACCAGGTCGGAGTTCCAGACCAGCGAGCGGTCGCTGACCTTGACGTCGGCGAACGAGGCGTGGATGTCGCGGATCTTGCGCACGCCCTCGGCCAGGGTCTCGCCGGTGCGGAACACCGCGGCGTCGGCCTGCATGGTGCGCTGCATCTTGTCGCGGATGACCGCGGTGGGCGTGTCGCCGTTCGCGTTGCGCAGCTTGTCCAGGCGGGCGATCGCCTCGTCGCAGGCATCGCCGGCCAGGCGCGCCTGCGCGCCGTCGGCCTTGACCGTCTCGGCGGCGCGATTGGCGACCGCGCGACCGAAGACCACCAGGTCGAGCAGCGAGTTCGAGCCCAGGCGGTTGGCACCGTGGACCGAGACGCAGGCAGCCTCGCCGATCGCATACAGGCCCGGCACGACCTCGTCCGGGTTGCCGTTCTTCAACTGCACGACTTCGCCGTGGTAGTTGGTCGGGATGCCGCCCATGTTGTAGTGGACCGTCGGGATGACCGGGATCGGCTCCTTCTCGACGTCGACGCCGGCGAAGATGCGCGCGGATTCGGCGATGCCCGGCAGCTTCTCGTGGATGACCTCGGGCCCCAGGTGGGTGAGGTCGAGCAGGATATGGTCCTTGTGCTCGCCGACGCCGCGGCCCTCGCGGATCTCGATCGTCATCGAGCGGCTGACCATGTCGCGCGGCGCCAGGTCCTTGACGCTCGGCGCGTAGCGCTCCATGAAGCGCTCGCCGTTGCTGTTGCGCAGGATGCCGCCCTCGCCGCGGACGCCCTCGGTGATCAGGCAGCCCGCGCCGTAGATGCCGGTCGGGTGGAACTGCACGAACTCCATGTCCTGCAGCGACAGGCCGGCGCGCAGCACCATGCCGCCGCCATCGCCGGTGCAGGTGTGGGCCGAGGTCGCGGAGAAGTAGGCGCGACCGTAGCCGCCGGTCGCCAGCACCGTGCCCTGGGCCTTGAACAGGTGCAGCTCGCCGGTGGACAGGTCGAGCGCGAGCACGCCACGAGAGCTGCCGTCGGCGTCCATGATCAGGTCCAGCGCGAAGTACTCGATGAAGAACTGCGCGTCGTGCGCCAGCGACTGCTGGTACAGGGTGTGCAGGATGGCGTGGCCGGTGCGGTCGGCCGCGGCGCAGGTGCGCTGCGCCGGCGGGCCCTCGCCGTACCGGGTCGTCATGCCGCCGAACGGACGCTGGTAGATGCGGCCGTCATCGGTGCGCGAGAACGGCACGCCGTAGTGCTCCAGCTCGACGATCGCCGGGATCGCCTCCTTGCACATGTATTCGATGGCGTCCTGGTCGCCCAGCCAGTCCGAGCCCTTGATGGTGTCGAAGTAGTGGTAGCGCCAGTCATCCTCGCCCATGTTCGCCAGTGCCGCGGCGACGCCGCCCTGGGCGGCGACGGTGTGCGAGCGGGTCGGGAACACCTTGGTGATGCAGGCGGTCTTCAGGCCCTTCTGGGCCAGGCCGAAGGTGGCGCGCAGGCCGGCGCCGCCGGCGCCGACCACCACCATGTCGAAGCTGTGTTCGTGGATCTTGTAGGCAGGCATGTCGGATTTATCCCAGCGCGATGCGGATGACGGCGAGCACGCTGGCAATGGCCGCGAGAACGCAGATGAAACGGACGGCGAGCTGCGCGACGACGGCCACGCCGCCGTGCACGTAGTCTTCGATCACCACCTGCAGGCCGAGCTGGGCATGCCAGAACATCGCCAGCAGGAAAGCGACCAGGACCACCGCGTTGAACGGGCTGGCGACCGCGGCGCGCGCGGCGGCGTAATCGCCCTGGCCGGCAAGGCCGACCAGCAGGCCCAGCACGTACAGGCCCAGCAGCACGAGGGCCACGGCGGTGATGCGCTGGACGATGAAGTGGTGCGTGCCATCCTTCGCCGAACCCAGGCCGCGGGCGGTCTTGAGCGGGTTGCGCAGGTTGTCGGGACGGTTCATGCCGCACCCCGCAGGGTCATGGCCACGATCCAGACCAGCGCGGTCAGCGCCAGGCTGCCGAAGACGCTGGTCCAACTGCTGCGGACGAAGCTGGCGATCCGGTAGCCATAGCCGGCGTCCTGCACCAGGTGGCGGATGCCGTTGAGCAGGTGGTAGGCGAATGCCCAGCTCCAGCCGAACAGCACCAGGAAGCCCAGGGGCGAGGTCGCGCAGTCGACCACCGAGGCCCATTGCGCCGGGCCGGCGGCGAGGGCCAGCAAGGCCCAGGCGAACAGCAGCGCGCCGACGGCGAGGATGATGCCGGTGGCCCGGTGCAGGATGGACGAGACCATCTGGACCTGCCAGCGGTACACCTGCAGATGGGGGGACAAGGGTCGTTGGGGGTTCGCCATGAGCGTTATGGCATCTCGGCTGGGCGGCGGCGCCGCGTGGCGGAAGGGAGCATCGGACGGATGTAAGGACTGTACGGCGGCGGGTCAGAAGTCGATGCAACGACCGTTCTTTTCCCAGTCGCCGTAGCGCGTGGGCTCCAGACCTTCCCGCCCCCCAATCTCGGTCGCCCGCGGGCGCCCTGTTTCGGGCACCTCGGCCGCGGCCTTGGGTGCTTCGGGGAGGGGTTCGGGGGTCGTTTCGCCTATCATCACAGCCTTCAAGCTTAATTCCCGGCCCCATGTCTGACAACCCACGACCCGATTCTGGCCCGCTTCTTGCTTTGCCCGGACACCGGCTCCTGCGCCTCGCCGGGCCCGACGCGACGGCGTTCGCCCAGGCCCAGTTCATGAACGACGTCGGAGTGCTCGCGGACGGCCAATGGCAGTGGAACGGCTGGCTGACCCCCAAGGGGCGCGTCATCGCCCTGTTCGCGCTCGTGCGCCTCGATGCGCAGACGCTCTGGCTGCTGCTGCCCGACGCCGATGCGGCGGACCTGTGCGAACACCTGCGGCGTTTCCTCTTCCGCTCCAAGCTGATGCTGGACGTGGCGGGCGACCTGTCCGTTTCGGGCCGCTTCCAGGCACCGGCCTCGGCCCGCGGGGCCCACGCGGCCCGCCT